>CAYTSY010000014.1:23674-36281 GCA_964440555.1 uncultured Desulfobacteraceae bacterium | reverse complement strand
TGATCCAATGCCAGACCTACCCCGGCTGTGTCGGCTGCTGCCAAAGCCGTGATATCATCCACAGTGGGGCCCAAGCCTCCGGTCACAACTGCAATATCGGCGCGCCGGCTGATTTCTTCTATCGCGCAACGCAACATGACCCGGTCGTCCCCCACGCACATGTGCCGGACCACGGCAATTCCCACTTCCCCCAATTTAAGGGCGATATGGGCGGCATTGGTATCTGCCACGGCTCCGGACCGAATTTCATCGCCGGTTGAAAGAATTTCCGCAATCATAAATTTATCCTCGACGGCCTTTGATTTCAGATTATTTAATTCCACATAGCCTTTTGGCCGCCGCTTTCGAGGATTCCATGTCCGCCAGCCGGGTAATCATAATTTTTTGGGCCTGAGGTGATCCCGCGCCGTGAATGGACTCGGTCAGATACGATACAGCGCCCGTTCCGAGTGTGATATTCTCGATAAGGCGCAACAACCGCATCCGGGTTTCGCTGTCTGCACCGGACTTGCCGGTTAAATATTTCCTCACATAGGCCCCGATTTCAGGGTGGTCTTGATCCTGAAGCGACGGCAGGGTCACCAGCAAACCGCCGGCAATATCTTGGGCCAGACGCGAAATTTCAAAAGGAAAACGGGTGATGTTGAGCTTGCAACTGTTTGCCGCAAGATGATTTACGGAATATGACCCACAGGGATTTTTATGGCCTCTTACCGCGCTGGCCAAAGCGCCGGCATTCAACGTTTCATTTAAATGCACCATTTCTGCGATTTTGTCCTTGACATGGGAAGCTTTATCCGTCCCTTGGACTTCGGCGATCAAGGCGGTGGCGCCGATCAATGCGTCTCCCACGCCCACCTTGCACCCGCCGTAGCTGGCCCGATGGTTGGCCGCAAATAATTCCACCAGTTTGCCGGCAAACGAAAACTCGCCCTTCATGAAAATTCTTTCATTGGGAACAAACACGTCGTCAAACACCACCAAGGCTTCGCAGCCGCCATAGTGAAGATTTCCAATATCCGACCGACCGGCCTCCAGGCGTCTGGAATCGGAAGGCTGCCTTCCGTAAATCATGGTCACGCCTCGTGTGTCCGCGGGAACGGCAAAGGCAATGGCGTATTCCTTATCCGATTCGGTCAGAGCCCGCGTCGGCATAACGATCAGCTCATGAGCGTTGACGCCGCCGGTGATATGCAGTTTTGCGCCCCGGACAACGACCCCGTTTTGTCTGTCCTCCACAATATGAAGAAACTGGTCTTTATCCACCTGCTGAGAAGGAGACAGTCCCCGATCGCCCTTGGCATCGGTCATGCAGGCGGCCGGGAAAAAGTCGTTTTGCTGGAGATAAATCAAAAATTTCTTAAACCGTTCATGGTAAGATGTGCCGCAGGCCCGGTCGATATCATGGGTCACGCTGTAAACGGCATTGACGCAATCCAAGCCCGCACAACGCTGAAAACAACACGCCGTACGACGCCCCATGTCCCGAAGCATATCAATTTTGGCAATCAGGTCATCAATGGTATGTTGAATATGTAAAAACCGGTTGACCGGTTCGCCTGTCAGATGCGATGTGGCCGTGTAAAGCGCTTTGCTCTCAGATTTTTCAGCCTGAGCATAGGTTTCGGCCAGGGCCATGGCCGGGGGGCCTGAAATCGGGTGATCCACGATGTTGTCCACCAGTTCGCCCTGGATAAACACCCGGTGATTGATGCCCCGTATGGTTTGAAGGTATGCTTCTTTTGTCAGCATAATATTTCTCCTTGTTAATAGTTACCCTCTTCACTATTTTTCCGGAAACGTCGGTTCCTCCCACCAGGGATAAAAATCCGGCATTTGCTTGCTGGGTTTCATGGTGAATTTCGGGGGACGTTTTTCCATAAACGAGGCCCCGCCTTCCCGGGCGTCATCGGAACCGAACATGGCCGTAAGGCTTCTGGATTCCAGAATATGAGCGGTCATGGGATGATCTTCGGTCAGCATTTTCCACAACATCTGCCGGGCCAGGGCCGTAGATATCGCAGAAGTGTTGTCCGCGATTTCACAGGCGATCTGTCTGGCTGCGGGCATCAGTTCCTCAGGGGGAACGACGCGGCTGAAAAGCCCCATTTCCAGACCTTCCTGAGCCGTGAACAACCGCCCCGTGAGGATCAGTTCCGAAGCCTTGCTCACGCCGATAATCCGTGGAAGAAAATAGGTGCAGCAGCCTTCCGGAACAATGCCGCGCCGGTTGAAAATGAACCCGATTTTTTTGGCGGATTCCGACGCGATCCGGATATCCATGGCCATGGTCATGGTGATCCCCACGCCCACGGCAGGTCCGTTTATGGCGCCGATGACCGGTTTTTTCATGTTGAATATCCGCAACGTCACCCGGCCCGCCGTGTCCCGGACCAGCTTTGGCCCGTCGGGATCATCACCACTCAGGCGGAACCCGCCGGAGCTTAAATCCGCACCGGCGCAATATGCCCTTCCGGCCCCGGTAAAAATTACGACCCGCACATTGTCGTCATCGTCGGCCATATCGAGCGCCTGTAGGATATTTTCCATCATCACCGGGGTCCAGGCATTAAGCATTTCCGGCCTGTTTAACGTGATAACGGCGATACGATCGCTTACCTCGTAAATAATTTGCTCAAAATTCATCTTGATTTACCTCCGATAGTAAATTTTTTTATACTCCCCTCCTGGCCCTTCGATAAATGTATTCAGATATTTTTTCGAATCCTTCAATCAACAACGCTTCCGGCGCCGCATAGGACAACCGGATATGCCCGGCCTGCCCGAATGCCTCCCCCGGGACAACCGCCACACCGGTTTTTTTCAGCAAATCAGCCGCAAACGCCTCTGAGGTCTGGTCTTTCCCCAGGCGCCGGGATACATCAGGGAAAAGATAAAACGCCCCGCCAGGCCGCACACAGTCAAATACCTCGGATGCAAACCGGTAGGCGATGTTGCGTTTTTTTTCCATTTCAGTTTTGCGCTGCAGTACAATTTCCTGGTCCATGGCAAGTGCCGCAAGCGCTCCGAACTGGGCGAACGTACACACGTTGCCCGAACAGTGGCTCTGGTACCTGCTCATGGCCCCGATAATCTCCTTATCCGCCGCCGCAAATCCGATGCGAAATCCCGTCATATTGTATTGCTTTGAAAAGCTGCCGGTAATGATCAACCGGTTTCGTACGCCGGTGTAGTCGAATAAGGTTTGCGATTTATGACCGTCATAAACGAAAAACCGATACGCTTCATCAGAAATCAGGTAAAGACCATGGTCAACAGCCATCTCAACCACTCTTTTTATGTCCTTTTCCCGATAAACAGCACCGGTTGGATTGTTTGGGGAATTGATGATGATTGCCCTGGTCTTCGGGGTGATCAGTCCGGCGATGGCATCGGGATCAAGCTGGTGGCTTACGGTGTCGGCAAAAACCGGGACGCCCCCGGCCAGTTTCACCTGCTCGACAAAACTCACCCAGAAAGGCTTTGGAATGATCACCTCGTCAGAAGGATTTAAAATAACCTGAAAGATCAGAAACAGCGACTGCTTTGATCCGTTTGACACAATAATGTTTTGGGCATCATACCCGTCATATGCTTCCGCCAGGCGGGTTCTGAGCTCAAATAGGCCGTCGACCGGCCCGTACCGGGTATTTCCGCTGTCCAACGCTTTCTTCGTCCTTTCAATGATCGCCCGGGGCGTATCATATTCAGGCTCCCCGACGGCAAAATCGATGACGCTTTTACCCTGTTGCTTCAATTTCTGGATAATCGATGTAAATTGAACCGTCCGGGACGCTCCGACGTTGCGAATTCTATCCGATACGATCATTGACAAAAATCTTTCCTTTCTTATTCCCGGATATTCTGAATGACCCCCGCCTTTATTTTCCTTTATAAACCGGCGTCCGCTTTTGCATCCGGGCCATCACCGCTTCCATAAAATCTTCGCTTTTCATGGCTTTGTTAAGACCGATATTTTCTTCATCCAAGGCCCTCTGGATATCTCCTGAAAGCTGGCCATGCAAGGCGCGTTTGGTCAACCTGACAGCAGCCCCCGGGCCTCCCGGCGGAATCAACTGCATCGCTCTTTTTTTTGCATATGAAAGAAGTTCATCGTGAGGAATCACCTTGTTAACCAAGCCCATTTCATATGCCTGTTGCGCGGTAACATCTTCTCCGAAATAGAATATCTCCTTGGTCCGCTGCATACCGATCAGCCGGGGCATGAGATACGTACTGGCAAGTTCCGGCAAAATGCCGAGCCTTACAAACGGCAGGCGGAACCAGGCATGTTCCGACATGTAAATCAGATCACAGCAGCTCAACACCATGGTAAACGCACCGCCGATCACCAGACCGTTTATGGCGGCGATCACCGGTTTGTCGACGTACCACATTTTTTCAACAAGCCTTTTCTGTGCGATATCGGTGGGATCGATCTGATCCAGAACGTCTTCGGGCACCCCTTTGGTCGCATCCGGATTGAAATATCCCCCGCTTGAAAATGCCTCTTTGGAAGGGTCCGGATTGTCGGGGTCCTTGGCACCGGTCATGATCATGGCATGAGCCGTGGGGTCTTTTTGAAAAACATCCGCAGCCCACCACAATTCCAGAAAGCTGTAGCTGCTCAGCGCATTTTTCCGTTTGGGCGTATTAAGGGTCACGGTTACAATTCCGGTCTGATCATCCTTTTGATAAAAAATATCCCTGAAATTATCGGTTTTCATAATCCTCCTTTTAATCTGTCGTTCTTGAAACAATCCCCCTGACAAGGGGGTTCATCGGTATTCGGCATGGCCTTACCCAACAAATAAGGAATCTTCATAACAAAATGTCTTAACCGTGTAAAGACGCAAAAAAACAGCCCCATTAAAAGGATGGAGCTGTTTTACACCAGTTAAACCCATACAGTCGGCAGCGAATTATTCCTGCGGCGGGGTCGCAGCAGCAGACAGCATGGCTGACGCCACTTCCCAAGTCATGAACTCACGGCGTTGGACCCGTTTTTCCAACTCCTGCCAGACTGCCGCCTCCAATTCACGGGCTTGAGGGCCTTCCAGGTCTTCAAGGTGGGCATGCAAATCGATAAACACTTCCTGCAATTCGCAGTTCAATTTGTCCAGAGCGGATGTATGAAAATCAACTTCGGTTTTTCCCGAAGCCTCTGACAGTCTTTTTTTCAGGTCATTATCCGCCACAACGGAGACTGCCTTCTGAAATATGTTCCTCATTTCCCGGTTTTCCTCGATCCTGCGATGGGCAACGCGCTCGAACTCCTCTGATATGACCCCCAGAATGAGCGCCGTCAACCCCAACTCCGCACGTGCATGGTCCGTTTCCAGCAAGGGCATATACTTAGTAGCGAGAACCATCCCCAGGGTTCTCAAAATATGGTCGCATTGAGGTCTCATACTCCCTCCCGCATCTGTTTGATAAGAATTCTGGATTGAATATCGAATGTCCACAGCCCCCCGTAGCAGTTAATGGCATCGGTGCTCGCTCCGGTGCTGTAAACGTAGTGCTGGGAAATCCAGATGGCCAGCCCCTTAACGCTGGTGAACACTTCCCACCAGAACAGTGCTTTGGGGTCCGCCTTGAATCCACTGGATTGTTCCCAGACTTTAACAGCCCGGTCCCTCGGCAGCATCTTTCCCAGATAATCGGGCTCATTCCCGGTCCACAGGCGATTCATCGACCATGCCAGGTCCTCCAGGGGATCTCCCATGTGCATCATTTCCCAGTCCAATATGGCCTTGATTTCACCCTTCTCGTCGAACAGGAAATTTCCGGCCCGCATGTCTCCGTGGACAATGGCAACTTTTTGAGGCGGCGGCGGCGGATTTTTTCGAAGCCAGCGGATGGCGGCCCGGAGCAGAGGGTGAGGCTCAAGTTGTTTCTTGTTGATATCGGCTTCCCAATAATCCAGCTCACGTTTCCAGCACTGATCCGGATCCGGTTTTTCCAGTTTACCCTCAAGCCACACGTCTTGTGGTTCGGTTTTGGCACTTATCCCCTTTATTTCGCAAATCCGCTCGCCTATTTTTTCGCGCAGCGCATAATAGGGAGGCTGATCAAACAGCATGGCGGAACTCGTGCAATCCACGACCTCTTCCATTACAAAAAAAGGACTCCCCATCCAAGTGGGGTCTTCTTCAAGCCAGATTAATTCCGGAACCGGCACTGAAGTATTGGCAAACGCCCGATAGGCTTCCCATTCCGTCCGTGTATGCGTTTCAATAATCCCCTGATCAAATTCCCTCCGAAGGATGATTTTGCGCGAAATTTTTGCCGTTTTCTGGGTGATTTCAAGCTCCATGGCAAATGTTTGGCGTGAGGCGCCGCCAAAAATCGGCCTGACGTTTCTGATCTCAATGCTAGTTGCATCAGGAACTCGATGCGCAAGGAAAGCTTTAAACTGTTGAACAACTTGCTCTTGAGTCATTGTTTCCTCCTGTGGATCGTATTTTGATACGGCAGCAATATCTTAAAGAATAAGAAATTATTAATCGGAACTATCATTTCTTTTTTTTTACGAAAAATTGCGAACATTGAGTGCCGGTTCGTCAACAACTGGCTTTGATTGATAAAAACTGCGAACCTAGAGTTCCGTACGGCTGTTTATGCGCTTTTAGTGTCTGAGATTTGAAAAGATAAGCGGATTTTCGGATAAACAGGGGCGGTTGGGGAGGCTTCCTGGATTTAGAGTTTTGGGCGGGAGAGTGGAATGTATTCTATTCCGCCTCTCCCTCCGACTCATTACTTTTTTACTTGTTCAGGTTTTTCTTGAAAATGGCTTCAGCTTTGGCGGCAGAAGCTTCGGCGCGGTCTGCAGCATCCTGAGCAGCTTTGGCAGCCTCATCAGCCTTGCTGCAGCAACCTTCAGCAGTGGATTTTGCATCTTTTGCCGCGGCCATCGCGTCATCAACTTTTTGATTGAGTTGTTGTTCCAGTTGATTCACCCTTTTTGTTGTTGCACAGCCAAAAGCGGAAACTGCAAACGCAACGATTACAAAGCAAGCCAAAATTCTGATAAACATTTTTCGATTCTTCATTTTTGTTCTCCCTCGTAGTTAAATTATGGTGGTTAAATTAAAATAAATAAGAAATATTTTCGCGAAGCCGATTACTTAAACATCACCCCCTTTCGATATAGACCGTATTGCGTAATGTAAGTTGAACAATAGTTTTTTTCATAAGTATTACAAATATCCTATATACCATTTTTTGAAAAAATCAAATTGAATCGTCTTCTCCAGACGAATCGACTTAAAAAAACCATATTTTGTTTCACCACTACTTTCCTTCCGGAAATGGATTAAATAAAGATAAGCAAAATTGATGCCAATAATTTAAACTATACATTATTTTCTTGTAAAAATTACGATAATTTTTTTTACGACGGCTTACAGTATGTTTAAATGTCAGGCCGGCATTTAACTATTCAGTTGACTTGCGCCTCACTGAGTATCATATAAGGATGGCTTAAATATTGCAGAGAATTTCGCTCGACCCAAAGAAGGCCATTTTATATTTTCCAAGCTACAGGATCAAATTTTAAATGATACGAAAAGCGATAAGCAATGCCGTTTCGAATGCCATCATTGCGGTGGCCGTCGCAGCGGTCACGTTTAGCCTGTGGGCATATTTTAATCGGCCTGAGCACGAGCCGTTATGGCCCAATATCGTGCCCGGGTTTTCATT
This sequence comes from uncultured Desulfobacteraceae bacterium, assembly GCA_964440555.1. Classification (GTDB taxonomy): domain Bacteria; phylum Desulfobacterota; class Desulfobacteria; order Desulfobacterales; family UBA5616; genus CAYTSY01. The sequence goes on along the minus strand of CAYTSY010000014.1, from coordinate 28,580 downwards.
CTCTCCTATGCGGATACATCATGATCCTATAAAAGGGATCTTGCCCACGATAGGTGAGATTGAGGAGGATGTTGCCCTTTTACAGGGGAAATGCCATGCGTTGCGCACGTATTCGGTTCAGGGGGTCCAGGCGGAAATCCCCGCCATCGCCAAAAAATACAACCTGAATGTTGCACTGGGCGCATGGATCAGCGATGACATGGAACGCAACCGAATGGAAATTGAAGAGGTGATTCGCCTGGCTCGCACCCATCGCAACGTGGTTCGGATCATTATCGGCAACGAGGCTCTTCTGCGAGGCGATATCGAGCCCGAACAATTGTTTAAATATCTGGATTATGTCCGCAAGGAACTCTATCTGCCTGTCAGCACGGCAGAACCATGGCATGTTTGGATCCGGCATGTGGAACTGGCCGATCATGTGGATTATATTGCCTCGCATATGCTTCCTTACTGGGAAGGCGTTGATCTTGAAGTGGCCGTTGATTATGTGTTTAATTGCTGCGACATGCTCACAAAAGCCTTCCCGGATAAGCCGCTGGTCATTTCGGAGGTCGGCTGGCCCAGCAATGGACGGACAAGACGATCCTCTGTGGCCTCGGTAGCCAATGAGGCCACTTTTCTGCGCAGATTTATCGACCGCGCGTCAAAGGAAAAATTAAACTATTATATAATGGAGGCCTTTGACCAGACATGGAAGACCGACTCCGAAGGAGCGGTCGGCGCCTACTGGGGAGTATACGACGTAAACCGAAAACCGAAATTCTCCTTTACGGAGCCTATCGTGGAGATTCCCCAATGGCATACGCTGGCGGTCATCTCCATCATTATTTCCGTTATTACGATGGGACTGTTGCTGGTGGACAGCCGTACGCTGAAAAGCCGGGGGAGGGGGTTTTTAGCGGTAATGGCCTATACCGCCGCCACTGCCGCCGTATGGGTTGTTTATCAATACACGCTTCAATATCTTAATATTACCAGTATAACGGTTGGGATTCTTCTGGTTGTCGGAATGATCGGCGTTATTACCGTTTTGCTGGCTGAGGCCCATGAATGGGCCGAAGCAATATGGTTCGACCGTCGACGTCGGCCATTCCAGTCCTTACCGTTTGAGGACAGAAACCCACCTATGATCTCCGTGCATATTCCGACGTATAACGAACCGCCGGATATGGTGATCAAAACGCTCGACGGGCTGGCTGCTCTTGATTATCCGCAATTCGAGGTCATCGTCGTTGACAACAACACAAAAGATCCGTCTGTCTGGGAGCCCGTTGCCGCGTATTGCAGCGCACTCGGGCCCAATTTCCATTTTTTTCATGTCGATCCGCTTGAAGGGTTTAAAGCCGGAGCCTTGAATTTTGCTTTGCGTCAAACCCATCCAAAAACCGAAATTATCGCCATTATCGACAGCGACTATGTGGTTGACGCAAACTGGCTCCGTGATCTGGCGCCGGCATTTGGGAACTCGAAAACAGCCATCATACAGGCGCCCCAGGATTATCGCGATGAAGGAACCAGTGTGTTTAAGGATATGTGCTATAATGAATACAAGGGCTTTTTCTTTATCGGAATGATTACCCGTAATGAACGAAATGCCATTATCCAGCACGGTACGATGACCATGGTGCGAAGGCGCGTCCTTGAAGAAGTCGGGGGATGGGCCGAGTGGTGCATCACGGAAGACGCCGAACTGGGACTTCGCATATTCAACCACGGAGACGAAGCGCTGTATATTCCCAAAAGTTACGGCAAAGGGCTTATGCCGGACAATTTTATGGATTACAAAAAACAGAGGTTCCGCTGGGCGTATGGCGCTGTTCAGATCATAAAACGGCATTCCATGTCGCTTCTGGGGTTCAAAGGCAAACTAACCAGAGGACAGCGCTACCATTATATTGCCGGATGGCTCTCCTGGATTGCGGACGGCGTCAATCTGTTGCTGAACTTAGGGGCGATTTTCTGGTCTATGGCAATGATCATAGCGCCCAAGGAGGTGGATGCGCCGATTGCCATTTTTTCATCTTTTCCGCTGGCTTTCTTCATATTTAAAGCAGCTAAGCTTTTTTATTTATACAACGCCCTGATCGGCACCCCGATTACAAAGACCGTCGGCGCCGCGCTGGCGGGCTTATCGCTGTCCCACACCATAGGGCGTGCGATTGTCTCAGGCATTTTTACGCGCCACGCAACTTTTTTCCGCACACCCAAAATGGCGGAGGCGTCAAATATGTTCAAAGCCATCGCAGCGGCCCGTGAAGAAATACTGTTTATGACCGCACTGTGGCTGGCTGCGTCAACCATAGGATTTCTCCACGAAACGGATTCACCAGATATGCTGCTCTGGATCATTGTACTCCTGATCCAGTCGATTCCTTACCTGGCGGCACTGATCGTTTCCATGATCAGCGCCTTCCCCCCTTCACCGAATAAGGTAAAAACAATTGTACCTGCTTCGGGGACAGCTCAGTCCAATACCGTGACGTAAAGGAAAGTGAACTTATTGTTCGGGCTCGATCTTACGGCGGAGCGATCAGATTTCTGATTTCAGTGATTTTAAACCGCACGGCGGCCCGGATCATTCGGGCGGCGTCTTTTCCGACAGCCTCGGCAATGCCGGTTTTTATTTCATTGTAAAATTTTCCGTCCGTGTCGATCGCCTCCACTTTCAGATACACCCGTAGACCTTTCCATTCCATAATGGATTTGCCGGGCTCCACAACCAGAAACACGGCTTTGGGGTTATCCAGCAGATTCCTATAGGAGCGGTTTTCACTGATGCCCATGATCACGGTATTTTCGTCGATCATCCGGGGGGAACCGAAAACCGCTGCGTTCACGTTGCCATCCGCGTCCGCGGTACTCAAAACGCCGATTCGGGATGTTTGGTTGAAAAAGCTCATGACCTCCATCGAATTCATACGTATTCTCCTTTTTGCGCAAACAGGTTATTTTGCCGGCGGATAAGTCCCATAGGGGAAAAGCGTCAGTTCGGTATTTGGATCGGTTTTGATCACCTCAAAAATTGTTCCCAGTTCCTTTTGTGTGGCCATGTATGTAAATCGAATGGCATTTCCCAGGACCCCGTCCATTTCGACATCGATTCCATGGCCTTTTAAAATGGAGACGACTTCGTCATGGTCCGGGGATTCCCCGAAACTCACATGGTGAATCCCTTGGCCGTAAACATCCAGAAATTCCTTGTACGTGCTCTGCCCGGAAACCGGCTCGAGCAGTTCGATTTGCATGTCGCCGAAATCGGCTAAGGCCGCGCGCACATTAAAATCAACGTCATGGTTTATGGATATGCCGTGCAGGGAGACATCTTTGACATGCGGGGGTTTGAAATCCACCAGCATCCACGGGCCGATTCCCAGCAGTTCCCAGTAGTTTTGGGCTGTCTTTTCAGCGTCTTTTACCACGATGCCGATCTGCCGGATCTCTTTACCTGCCAGGTTAATAAGCCCGGGACCTTTTGGCGTATACGTTCCCCAGGGTTTGATGTTCACCGGCATTGCCGCCGGCGGCTTGACGAATTCAAAAGAGGTTCCCAGAGCATTTTGCATATCCATATAGCAAAACCGGAGAGTATCCCCGACGACGCCTTCCATTTCAGCGGTGATGCCGCGCATTTTCAAAGCGTCTGCAATCGAGTCGTAATCCGGGCCCATACTGAAACTCACATGATGGATGCCTTGCCCGCGTTTTTTTAAAAAAGCGGCATGGGCGCCTTCACCGACCAGCGGCTGAAGAAGCTTGATCTGTAATTTTCCTAAACTCGCCATGGCGGCTCTGAATACGGAGGCGCCTGGTTCGATGCGCTGATTTCGATACGCCAGATCGGTGGGCGAAAAGTCAATAAAAACCCAGGGCCCGATGCCGAAAACTTCCGAATAACGAATAGCGGTTTTGTGAACATCCTTGACTACAATGCCGATCTGCTCGATTTTTTTATCCTTTGTGCTGACGGCCGGCGAATCCAGATTGCTGTTATCCATTGTTTGTCGCCTCCCTGTTTTGAATTATGGTTTTGAGTTTTTCGTTTTGGGTGTTGAGTTTAAAGATCAGGCATGATCTTTTTTTTCAGCCTTCAGCCTCCTTCTCCGACGTCAGAAGGGTCCAGATCACGGCAACACCCACGATGAAATTATTTTCTTGCTTGACAAGCGGGCTGTCCCTGTATGCGGCCCATGAAACATTTTCCCACCGGCCGTATCCGGCCAAGGACAGCCTGCCGCTCATGGCATAAATCAGCCTCCCGGAGACAGTCAGGCCTGAAAATCCTTCTCCGGGACGATAGACATGTCTGTCAGTACGGGCGTCGGCCGCCTTTACTGCATAAAAATACCCGTGATACGTTGAATCGGCGGCTTCAAGGCCGCTGTTTGCGCTTGACTGCCAACGTCGATTGCCAAAGGGCGCATCGTTGGTATAAACCAGGTTTATTGCTGATTTCAAACCCCGGTACGTTGTTTGAAAGTCATCCGGAAAACCCACGGAAGCCACGGCCCGGAGCGCCCATTTTAAATAAAGCGCCTGACCCGTGCGGCGGCCTGAAAAATACCATTTCAGCGAGGGCCCGGCTTCGATAACGGGATCAAGCTGATCCATTCCTTCCCGGGCCTTGTTATCCTCGTCCACCGGCGGATTTCCCCAGCCGGAAATGCTGGCTTCCCAATGTTCGCTGCGCTGAAAAATTCCCTGAAAGCCTTCCCGGTCGAGTTGCAGGATGTCTCCCCGGTAAATCACATAGGGCAGCGGCAGGGCCCAGAGGGTGTATTCATCAGACCCCCGGTAATGGGGCATTAAGATGGCGCCCGGCAACACGCCCACTTCCCAAAGGGGCAGGGCATGGCGCTCCGGTTTGTCCTGGTCGGCAGCGTAGGCCGCCTGAAAAAAAAGCAGC
>CAYTSY010000014.1:10396-23664 GCA_964440555.1 uncultured Desulfobacteraceae bacterium | reverse complement strand
AAGACAAACGCCGTACAAGCGGCCAGACGGACAGGTCTGTGATAACACTGATCATACGGAAAGGCCATAAAGTGAAGTTATGTCCAATAAGGTTTTAAGTGATTTTAGATGCTTTCAAGACGCAACAGCATGATTTTTATCACGCCGGCAGACTTATTGTCAATGTTTGATCGGCCGGGCACAAAGCCGCCGGAACCTGGTTTTTGCCCTGCCGGAAACCCCGGCATAGAGCAGACTCCTGCTCGCCTGAAGCGGGTTTTTTGTTGCAGGGTTACAGTTCGGCCTGGTATTTATCCCGAAGCCGCCCGGCCATCAGGTTCACCGATGAAAAGGCCCGCTCCACGGTCTTTTCCTTATCCGGATTTATCAGGCAGCAGGTGGCAGGAGACAGCAAGCTGTGTTGAACCAGTTGCCGGCGGTCAATCCCCTTTGCCCATAAAATGCGCCAAACAGTTTCAAGACGTTGAATCAGTGACGGCACATCTTCAAGGGAAAATGTTTCAAACCCTGTCGGTACAATGCCCCAGACGATTATTCCCCCTCTGTCCAAGAATTTTTTTATTGAAGCGGCATAGGATGAAAAGATTTCCGCGTTGGTATAAATATCCAACGATAGTACATCCAGGTCCAGATTCAACAAAAAATCCCAATCCGGGTTTCCGCACAGATGAATGCCCCGGGGCCGGTTGACCATCGAAAAAAACAGGTCCATATCGCCTTTGGCCTTGATGTCGCCGTACCCGGCCATGGCGGAAAAAATGAATTGAAGCCCCGGCTCGTCCACAAACATGAAAGCGTTTTGATTTACCGTTTTGAGCCGGTCCAGTTGTACATTCAATCGTTTGGCCATGAATTCAAACATGAACGGGCGGACCGTATCGTCAAAGAGGATAGGGCGCTCGTCCTGATCAAGGATGTTGAATCCAAAACTGACGGGGCCTTCGAGCTGCCCCCGGATGGCGGGCCTGTTTGCCAGATCCAGCGCAAGAAAGCGATGGTACACAACGGAATAGGTTTGGCTGATGTCGAAAAACGCCGGGTCGTCAAAGCGCATCAACGCATCATCAAGCTCCAGGGCAAACTTATCCATGGAGAATCGAAGGGTCCGCTTGTCAACATCCAGAAGAATGCCGGGAAAATGCTCCGCAGCCTGGACGTACATGTCTTCGTAGTAACTGGCGTTGGGCAACTGGGGCCAAAAGGGCACATCCAAAGACAGGGCCGCTTCAAGTGCCCGATCCACATCCGTATGCGGCATAACCGCCATGGCGGTTGTCAGCAACCCGCCGGGTATTTTCCCGTTCGTTTTCATTATTCATCCGTTGCGTCTGGGGCTAGGGCCTGACAGCCTTCAGCCTAAAAAAAGTTCAAACATCTGTTCGTTAATGATCCGCCCCCATTGATCGACTCTATGTTCCCGGGCGAGCGTGAACCCTTTTCTCTCATAAAGGGCCCGGGCTGCATGAAGCCCTTCAAATGTCCAGAGAAACACCCGATTGTGCCCGGCGGCGCGGCAAAACGACATGGCCTCGTCCAGCAGGCGGTTCCCTATGCCAAAGCCCTGATATTCGGGCTCGACAATAAACCATCTTAACCGCGCGCCTTCATCTCCGGGCGGGTGGCCGTCAATGGCAACGCTGCCGGCGAATTTGTGTTCTATCTTCGCTGTCCACAGACCATCTTTCCCCGGATCAAAACGGGACATGAATTCGGACAGCTCCCCGCTCACCTGAATTTCAAAAGAAAGGTCAAATCCCCAGACATCATGATAATAGATTGCATGACAGGCGGTAACATGACCGACCGCACCCGGATAATATCCCGAGACATGAACGGTTTCATTGAGCTTTTTCCCCATGTGTAATTCCTGAAATATTTAACCCGTTATTCATATTCAGCAGTTCTGCATCAGCAGCTTTTCAGCATTTTTGCCGCATACAAGGCCGATCTCTTCATCCGATAACCCGGCGGCCTTCATATCTTTAAAATACCGGTCCGGCAAAAGCAGGGGATAGTCTGTTCCAAAAAGAACTTTTTCAAGGCCGATGATCTGTTTTGCTGCCAGATACACTTTTATATCGTACAAAAACGGTGAAGCCGCGGTATCGAACCAGACGTTTTGAAAGCTTTCCTTTACTTCTTTTTTCATCAGGTTGTACAGAAAAATGCCGCCCCCCCAATGGGCCAACACAATTTTATTTTCGGGAAACCGCCTGATCAGCGCGTAAATCTGAGAAAGCGTCATCGGGGCTTTTCCCGGATACAGGTGCCCCACCGGTTCATTGGTGTGAATCAATGCCGCACATTTTTTTTCCTTGCAGACGGCCATGATCGGGTCAAGCAGGGTAAGGGCACGCTCATCAATACCCTTTCCGTAAAATGCCAGTTCTCCGACGCCTGCGCATCCGGCACCCAGGCACCGCTTGACCTCATCCGCAGCGCGTTCATGGGACGGGTCAACGCAGCAAAAACCGATCAGACGGTCTGGAAACCGATGCACCGCCTCCAAAACATAGTCGTTGTTTTTTTTTATCGCAGCCGGGTTCTTCCAGGGAAATCCGAAAACCACGGACCGGTCCACGCCCTGATCATCCATGGTTGCAACGATGTCTTTTGCTCCGGCAAGCCTTGCTTTCGGGGATTCGTATAACAGCTTGAATTCCGGCTCATGGTTAAAGAAGTTCTCCCGGCTTTTCCGGACCTCCGGGAAAACGATATGGGTATGAAAATCAATGATCACATGCAACCTCCGGTTTTATCGGTACGGTTTTTCCTTGCCGACAGTGTGCTTGTTTTTTTATTCGGGTCAGTGTATTGACTCTCCGGCGGTTTTTATACAATATAACGGTATGGGTTATCAAGTGAATATCAACCTTGTCCGGGAGAACCCCGATATGAAGACAAACGGCGTCCTGCCCCAGGCAGAGCGGCATGTCGTCCTGACGGCCCCCCAAGTCCACTGGAACACGGGCAATATCGGCCGGACCTGTCTGGGGGCCGGCGCAAGGCTTCACCTGATCAGGCCTCTGGGATTTTCGCTTGACAGCAGACAGGTCAAACGGGCAGGGTTGGATTATTGGGAAAAGGTAAAGCTTTTTGTCTGGGATGATTTCAACACATTTCTCCGGCAGATGACGCCCCATAAAGAAGAAATCGTCATTTTTACCAAAAACGGGGAAAAGCCGTTCTGGGATATGCCGGCAAAGGGCAGGCTGTTCCTGGTGTTCGGATCGGAAACCAGGGGCCTGCCCAAAGAAATTCTGGCCCTGTATTCAAAATCATCCTATTATATTCCCATCGCCGATGAGATACGATGCTTGAATCTGTCCACATCGGTGGGAATCGCCTTGTATGAAAGCCTTCGTCCGGGGAAAACCCTGCGGGGATGAAAAGGAGCGTTGCCGATGCACTTATCTGAAGTTGTGATTCACCCGGACAGATTTCCCACGACGGACTTCTACCCGTTCAATTTGGAGGTGTTCCACCGCCAAACGACCCTGTCATTTGACTTCCCGGTCACCTTTTTCATCGGGGAAAACGGCACGGGAAAATCGACCCTGCTCGAAGCGGTCGCCGATAAATGCGGCATTTATTCCTGGCAGGGCATTGAGCAGCGAAGATTTAACAAAAGCCCCTATGAGCGTGATTTTTATAAGGCGATTTCCATTCAATGGACAAATGGAGCGGTTCCGGGCTCTCTCTTCTCATCACGGGTGTTTAGAAATTTCGCCAAGGTTCTGGATGAATGGGCCTCATCAGATCCTAAAATTCTTGATTATTTCGGTGGAAAATCCCTGATGAACCAGTCTCACGGCCAATCCCTGATGTCCTTTTTCAGCTCCCGGTTCAAAATCAAGGGGCTGTATCTTTTGGATGAGCCGGAGACCGCCCTGTCTCCCAAAAGCCAACTGGAATTGCTTCGGATATTAAACGCCATGGGAAACGCCGGACACGCCCAGTTTATCATCGCCACCCACTCCCCCATTCTCCTGGCCTGCCCGGGTGCGGTCATTTACAGCTTTGATCAGATTCCCATCTGCGCCACGGCATACGAAGAAACCGATTACTACAAGATTTACCGGAACTTTATGGAGGAAAGGACGGTTTTTTTGGACTGCCCGGGCAAAGAATAGTCTTTTCCCGCCGGTTTGACATCCATCCCCGCCATGCTTATTTTTATCGAAATTTGATAAAAAAAAGGAGGCTTATATGCGATTTGACAAATTTACGATAAAATCACAGGAACTTATTCAAAACGCGCAAACCCTGGCCTCGAAGCACAACAACCAGCAGATCGAACCGGAACATTTTTTAAGCGCCATGCTCGCAGAACCTGAGAGCATCGCCCGGACCATGTTCCGTAAAGCAGGGGTTTCCCCCAACGCCGTGGCCCAGGATGCGGCCATGGCAATTAACCGGCTGCCCAAGGTCAGCGGAGTGGGTGAAGTCTATCTGTCCTCCCGGACCAAAGCCATACTGGATGCCGCCTTCGCAGAAGCCGGCAAGATGAAGGACGAATATGTCAGCACCGAGCATCTGCTGCTGTCGATGGTCGATGAGAAGACCGGCGAAGCCGCGAAGATATTGCAGAAACACGGCATAACGAGGGATTCCATTTTAAAGGTGCTGATGGATATCCGGGGGTCCCAGCGCATTACGGATCCCAATCCCGAAGAAAAATATCAGGCATTGGATAAATACAGCCGGAACCTCACCGATCTGGCGCGAATCGGAAAGCTTGATCCGGTGATCGGCCGGGATGAAGAAATCCGCCGAATCGTCCAGGTCCTCTCCAGACGGACGAAAAACAACCCCGTGCTGATCGGCGAACCCGGTGTGGGAAAGACCGCCATCGTGGAAGGTCTGGCCCAGCGCATTGTTGCCGGCGATGTTTCCGAAACATTGAAAAACAGGCGGCTGGCAGCCCTGGATATGGGGGCGTTGATAGCAGGGGCCAAATACCGGGGGGAATTCGAGGACCGCCTCAAGGCTGTTTTAAAAGAAGTCGAAGCTGCGGAAGGCGAAGTGATTCTCTTTATCGATGAACTTCACACCCTGGTGGGCGCCGGGGCTGCTGAAGGGGCCATGGATGCGTCCAACATGCTCAAACCGGCGCTGGCCAGAGGAACCCTGCGCTGCGTGGGCGCCACCACGCTCAACGAATACCGCAAATACATCGAAAAGGACGCGGCGCTTGAAAGGCGGTTTCAGCCCGTGATGGTGGCCGAACCCACGGTGGAAGACACCATCTCAATTTTGCGGGGGCTTAAAGAAAAATATGAAGTCCACCACGGCGTCCGGATAAAGGACTCGGCCATTGTTTCGGCGGCCTCCCTTTCCGACCGGTATATTTCCGACCGGTTTCTTCCGGACAAGGCCATTGACCTTATCGATGAATGTGCTTCCAAGCTGCGGATAGAAATCGACAGCATGCCCACGGAGATCGACGATGTACAGCGGAAAATCACCCAGGCCGAGATCGAACGCGAGGCGTTGAAAAAAGAAACGGATACTGCTTCAAAAGACCGCCTTTCCAAACTGGAACGGGATCTGGCGTCCATGAACGAAGAAATTCGGGCCATGAAACGCCATTGGCAAGGCGAAAAGGACATGATCCAGACGATTCGCACCATTAAGGAGCAGATCGAACACCTTCGAATGGAGGAGCAGCATGCGGAGCGGGAGGGAAATCTGGCTAAAGTTGCTGAAATCCGTTACGGAAAATCAGCCGAGCTTCAGAAACGGTTGGACGAGGCCAATAGAAATCTTTTGGAACTCCAGAAAGATAAAAAAATGCTCAAGGAAGAAGTGGACGCGGAAGATATCGCGGATGTCATCTCCCGGTGGACGGGAATTCCGGTGAGCAAAATGCTCGAGGGCGAGCGTGAAAAACTGGTTCATATGGAAGAGCGGCTGGGAAAAAGGGTGATCGGCCAGTTTGAAGCCATCTGCGCCGTGTCCAATGCCGTTCGCAGGGCCCGCTCCGGGCTTCAGGATCCCAATCGTCCCATCGGCTCGTTTATTTTCTTAGGCCCGACGGGTGTGGGAAAAACCGAACTTGCCAAAGCCCTGGCGGAATTTATTTTCGACAGTGAGCAGGCCATCATCCGGATCGATATGTCCGAATATATGGAAAAGCATGCCGTGGCAAGACTGATCGGCGCCCCTCCCGGGTACGTGGGGTATGAAGAAGGCGGGTATCTGACCGAAGCGGTTCGGCGGCGACCTTATTCGGTGATCCTGTTCGATGAGATCGAGAAGGCCCATCCGGAAGTTTTTAATGTGCTGCTGCAGATTTTAGACGATGGGCGGATGACGGATGGCCATGGGCGGACGGTTGATTTTAAGAACACCCTCGTCATCATGACGTCCAATGTCGGGAGTCAGTGGATTCAGGAACTCGGGGTCTCCCGCCGGGAAGAGATGGAGCGCAGGGTAATGGAGGCCCTTCGGACCGGTTTCAAACCCGAGTTCTTAAACCGTATCGATGAAACCATTATTTTCGAAAACCTGACCAGAGAGCAGATTATCGACATCGTCAGAATCCAGATCGACCGTCTGGGAAAAAGGCTTTCCGAGCAAAAGCTGAACTTGAATTTAACGGAAAAAGCAAAGCAGTTTCTGGCCGAGAAAGGCTATGATCCGGTTTATGGGGCAAGACCCTTGAAACGGGCCATCCAGAGGTATTTGGAGAATCCGCTGTCCATGGAAATTTTAAAAGGAAAAATTCTCGATGGTTCTTCCGTGACTGCTGACGTCAATGAAACCGGCGGTATATCTTTTACGTAATCTTCCTGATGACAACGGGCGCAAGGCTGTTTCACCTTACGCCCGTTGTCGCAATGAAAAATCGTTTGAAATAAATCGTTTGACATAATAAGGGGTAACCATAACCTTCAACCCGGTGCCTATCAGATATACATGCGGCTTTCGACACAGGAAAAATTGCGGCGCTTTTATGATCAGTTCCATGCTGACGATCAGGTATTGATCATCATCAACGCGGATCCGGATGCCATTGCCAGCGCCATGGCCGTCAAACGACTGCTCTGGCGGAAAGTGGCCGGTATCGCCATATCCAATGTCAATGTGATCAAGCGTCCGGACAATCTCAACATGATCCGGCTTCTTGGGGCTGAGCTTTTGCCCTTTGATCAAATTTCGGCTGAAAAGTTCACCCGGTTTGTCCTGGTAGATGCCCAGCCCGGCCACCACGTGCTGTTCTCAAAATTTGAATTTGCTGTTGTCATCGACCATCATCCGGATGCGGGATCATCCTTTCCCTTTAAAGACATCCGGCCCCATTACGGGGCCAATGCCACCATCATGACCGAATATTTAAAAGCAGCCAAAATAAAACCTTCGACAAAACTGGCAACCGCATTGTTTTACGCCATCAAAACCGACACCCATAACTTTGAACATCAAACCGTGGCCGAGGATTTGCGGGCCTTTCAATTCCTCTTTCGCCATGCGGATTCCTATCTCGTACGCAAAATCGAACAATCGGAAATCCCCTTTGCTTTTTTGAAGTATTTTAAAACAGCCCTTGAAAACATGAATCACCGGAAGCACAAACTTTTTGTTCACTTAAACCAGATCTCCAACCCGGACGTCTGTGTGTTGGTCGCCGATTTCCTGATGCGCATTGAGACGATCGGATGGTGCATTGTATCCGGCGTATATGACGATCGTCTGGTTGTTGTTTTCAGAAATGACGGAATAAGAAAAAATGCAGGGGATGTCGCAAAAAAAAGCTTTGGAAGCATGGGCTCCGCCGGGGGCCACAAAAGCATGGCCCGGGCTGAAATTCTGATCGCCGATCTTCTAACCCGGGTGGCAGTCAATGACGAAGAAAAGCTGATGAACTGGATTATTCGACAAGTCGAGCACATCACCGGAAAAAAATAAACTCTGTCCGAGCAATGGCCTGTTAAATGGAAACGCCATGAAATACTATCCCATATACCTGGATATCAACAACCGGAACTGCCTTGTGGTAGGCGGCGGCTCCGTCGGGACCCGAAAAGTTCTCATGCTTCTGACATGCGGCGCCAGGGTGACGGTCATCAGCCCCGCGCTGACAGAAAAACTTACTATGCTCGCTGGAAAAAAAAACATCTGCTGGGTGAACCGTCCCTATGAGCCGGCCGACATCGATGATGCGTTTCTTGTCATCGGGGCCACGGACGATGAACGTTTAAACCAACAGATTCACCGGGACGCCAAACGGCTGGACAAACTCTGCAATATTGCCGATCACCCGGAGTCCTGCAATTTTATCCTGCCTTCGGTTGTGGATAAGGGTGATCTGGTCATCGCTGTTTCAACTTCCGGAAAAAGCCCGGCCTATTCGAAAAAAATAAAAAAATGCATGGAAGCCCATTTTGGCGTGGAGCATGCCGTATTCCTCACGCTTATGGGCGCCATCAGAAAAAGTCTTTTACGTCAGTCCATGCCTTCCGCATCGCACAAACCGATTTTTGAAAAATTAGTTTGCGCCGGTCTGGTGGACATGATTAAACAAAACGATGAAACGCTGATCAATCGAAAACTTATGGAAATTCTCGGCGAGGGATATGATTTTAAAACACTGATTCAGTCCGGCGAATAAAGGATAAAACCGGTGACGGTATGCAAATGATCACCCATTTGAGCATTTTCTTTTATATGGCCGGAACAGGGGCCTATTTTGCTTTTCTGCTTTTTCAAAAAAGCCATTTTGAAAAGATAGGGTTTTGTTTGTTCGGCGCGGGGTTTTTGTTGCACAGCGCTGGTCTTGCGACAGTTTTTTTTCAGGCCGGCCAGATACCGGCCCACAACCTCAATGAAACGCTTTTGATCGCAGCATGGGCCATTGCAGGCGTTTTTTTATGGGTGCAATACCGATACCGTCTAAAAGTTCTAGGTGTTTACGCTGCGCCACTGGCGGCATTCGTCATGGCCATGGCGTCCGCGCTTTCCGGGGAACCTGTTGAAGCCCAAAGTATTTTCAAGAGTTTCTGGCTCTATTTTCATATTCTGGGGGTTTTTATTGGAGAGGCGTTTTTTGCCCTTGCCTGCGGGTTGGGCGTTTTATATCTAATCCAGGAAAACACCATTAAATCCAACACCCAGGGCTTTTTTTATAAGCGGCTGCCGCCTCTTGAGTTACTTGATATTGCTGGATATTCGTGTATCACCACCGGATTTATTCTGCTGACCTTCGGGTTGATCGCCGGGTTTGTATATGCCCAATCCATATGGGGCAGGCTGTGGGGGTGGGATCCCAAAGAGGTCTGGTCGGCCATTACATGGGTCATCTATGCCGGATTGCTTCACCAGCGGCTTACCGTCGGATGGCGGGGAAGAAGATCCTCAATCATGGCCATTTTAGGTTTTGCCGTTGTATTGTTTACTTTTTTTTTTTTTTTTTTTTTATTGAAAGGCCACCATCAGGAGTTTAGCCGATGGTAAAAAAATACGTTTTTCCCAGGCGCTGAAAATTAATCATTATGCAAGAGATCGTACTCATAGGCGTAAACCATACCACGGCGCCTGTTGAATTGAGAGAGTGCATGGCGTTCACGCCGGAGCAGACCACTGAAGGGCTCCGGTCGCTGAAAAAGAACAGCGCTGTGGATGAAGTATTGCTGCTCTCTACATGCAACCGTGTGGAAATACTGATGACTTCGCATCAAACGGCCTTGGCCGTTGACAGCGCCAAGACCTTTATCGCCCAGACAAAAAATATTTTGCCCCATCGATTTGAGGATGCCTTGTATACATACATGGGTGATCAGGCGGTTTCCCATCTTTTCAGGGTTGCCGGCAGCCTGGATTCCATGGTGATCGGCGAACCTCAAATATTGGGCCAGATGAAAGAAGCGTACCGTCTGTCAACATCTTCCAGGACATCCGGCGTTATTTTAAACCGCCTGCTCCATAAATCCTTTTCCGTTGCAAAACGAATCCGCAGCGAAACCGGCATCGGAGACCATGCCGTTTCCGTCAGTTATGCGGCCATTGAACTGGGAAAAAAAATTTTCGGTTCCCTTGAGAGCAAACCCATTATGCTCATCGGGGCGGGCGAAATGGCGGAATTGGCGGTGGAACACCTGATTCGGAACAAAAGCGGCGCCATCATCGTATCGAACAGAACATTTGAGCGCGGCGTTCATCTGGCAAAAAAATTCGGCGGAAAGGCAATCCGGTTTGAGGAAATGATTGATTTTTTGCAACAGGTGGATATCGTCATCAGTTCCACGGGCGCGCCGGGGTATATCTTTTCAAAAAACCAGATAAAGGCCGTTATGCGGGGCAGAAAAAACCGGCCCATATTTTTTATCGATATCGCCGTGCCCCGGGACATTGATCCGGAGATCAACCGAATTGACAATGCCTATGTCTATGACATTGATGACTTAAACGGCGTGATTGCCGAAAATATCGAAGATCGCAAACGCGAAGCCCTGAAAGCGCAGCGAATTATTGATGAAGCGGTGATACAATTCAGGCAATGGATTGACACCTTAGCCGTCGTGCCAACGATTGTTTTGCTTCGAAACAAGATGGAAATGATCGCACAAGCCGAGTTAAAAAAAACGCTTCAGACGCTTAACCATCTTTCACAGGAAGATTGTCAGGCATTGAATAAAATGATGAGTTCCCTGGTAAATAAAATGCTTCATGACCCGACCATGCTGCTTAAAAGCACCGAATCACACTGGGATACGCAATCTTACCTGGATTTGATTCGAAAACTGTTTAAGCTCAATGGCCGGTAACCTCACTCCCGTTGAATTTAAAAACAGCAGGACATGACCTAAGTCTTCAGCCATCGCAAGAAGTTGTTTTCATTACTCCGGTTCCGCCCAGATGATGTGGTCTTTATTGATAAAAAGCGTTTTTCCGGTAACATCTTTTGAGACAGCATCGACCAAAACGATAAAACCCTGATCTCCTTTTGTAAAAATATCCGATACCCGCTGCTTGGAGGACAAGTTGATGCTCCCGAGGATGGTTTCGCCGTCAGTCGTTTTAACGGTGACTTTTTTGTAGTTTGCGGCGTATATTTTTTTCGCGGCATCCAATTCCATCTGTCAATTCCTTTTTTGGGTTAAAGGTTGTATGCGGTGTGCTTTGTGTAGTTTCGGCAGTTGCGATCGCGGACAAAACGGCAGTTTTCCAAGCGCATCATGTCGGTTGCCGATTATTCAGTTTTGCTTTATACGACAGTTTCCGGCAGGTTACAATAAAAAACAAAAAGCAGAACCACAAAACCTTTTGTTTTGATATCTGGCCGGCTTCTATGGTATGGCGATCGAAAAATTTTTCCGAGGGGGAAACCACGATGAAAGCCAAAAACTGCGACAACGTGTTTAATGAAAACCAAATGAAACGGATTTTTCCGGAATCTGTGGCGGATATTTTTTTCGATGCGCTTCTTGGGGATTCCTCGGAAGGCGCCTATGACATTGATCTCGTGTTCGACAGGGAATATGAGGAACAGCTTCTTTTTGAGTTCCGCCTATCCAAAAGACCGGGGAAATGCCTACGGTGCAAACTGACCTATGGGCTGCCGGAGGTGTTTTCCCGTCATCCCGTGATCAACATCAAGGAGGTCGTCCGGAAAATTGGGGAACTATTGGATGGAAAAGGAGAGGTTCATCGCTGGGAACTCGGAAAAACAAGGGAAATAGATGAGAGCCTGCACATAATTCCATTGTCTGTTTTTTTAAAAACAGAGACCGCGCAGCTTTTGACGACATAAAAACCCGGAGTGCAGGCCAAGTAAAAACCCTAAAATTTTATTGACAGTGATTTTGTTTTCATATAGATAGCACCCCATCTTTTTATTTCAGTGCCATTCCCCAGTAGCTCAGTTGGCAGAGCAAGTGGCTGTTAACCACTGGGTCCGCGGTTCGAGTCCGTGCTGGGGAGCCAAAAAAAATCAAGGGGTTAGCCAAATCAGGTTAACTCCTTTTTTTTCTTTCTCACCAGATAAATGTCTGCCGTAAAAATTTCCGGATCATTTTTTGATTTGAAAAAATGATTTTATTCAAGTAAATTTGAAAAGACCGAGTAATAAGGCCCTGCCTCAAATGATCCTGACCAGTCAAGAC
This sequence comes from uncultured Desulfobacteraceae bacterium, assembly GCA_964440555.1. Lineage (GTDB taxonomy): Bacteria > Desulfobacterota > Desulfobacteria > Desulfobacterales > UBA5616 > CAYTSY01. The sequence goes on along the minus strand of CAYTSY010000014.1, from coordinate 11,560 downwards.
GAGAATTAAATATTCTTAAAAATGGGATGAGCCGACCATGAACAGCAAAGCAAATTTCGAAGAATTAGAGCAAAAAATTATGGCATTGGAGATGAAGATTTCCGATATTGAGGACAGGTAGGAAAAACTGCGGGAGAGCGAAAAAAAATTCAGGGAATTAACGGAATATCTTCCTGAAACTATTTTTGAGCTCGATATGGAAAATTATGCCACTCTTGTGAACCGTAAAGCATTTGAGCTTTTCGGCTATACGCAAGATGATTTTAATAAAGGCTTTAACGCATTGAATCTGATCTCCCCAGCCGACCGCCAAAGGGCCGCCGAGAATATTGAAAGGGCTCTTAAAGGGGAAAATCTCGGTTTAAATGATTATACGCTGTTAAGGAGAGATGGAACTTCTTTTCCGGCTATGATTCACTCAACCATAATTCGAGATCGTGGCAAACCGACCGGTATAAGAGGATTTATTATCGATGTAAGCTAAAAAAAGAAGATTGAGGCCCAATTGCGACAATCTCAGAGAATGGAGTCTATCGGTGTTTTAGCAGGCGGGATCACTCATGATTTCAATAATATTCTCAGCATTATTGTAGGCAATATCGATTTAGTATTGGATAAGGCGCCCAGAGAAGACCCGGCGAGGGATAGGTTGCAGACCGTCATAGACGCATGTTTTCGTGCAAGGGATGTGGCAAGCCAGTTGATAACCTTCAGCCGCTCGACGGAAAAAGATCGGTTCCCCTTAAAAATTAATCTCATGATAAAAGAAAGCCTTAACCTATTAAGCGCTTTAATCCCCAAGAACATCAAAATAATTCAAAATGTGCGATACGATTCCGCCGAGGTATTAAGCGATCCGGCTCAGATCAATCAATTGATGATAAATCTTTGCATAAATGCCATCCACGCCATGGAAGAAAACGGAGGAACACTGGATGTCAGCCTGATGAACGCCGAACTGGATGAACAGGCCGCTTCGAAATATCAGTTGGCCAAAAGCGGCCGATATGTGAATTTGACCGTAAAGGATACGGGGACCGGCATTGACCCGAAAATTCAGGAACGGATATTTGAACCCTATTTTACCACAAAAGAAATGGGCAAGGGATCAGGCTTGGGGTTGGCTGTCGTATATGGAATTGTAAAAGATTATGGAGGCGGCAT
>CAYTSY010000014.1:0-10386 GCA_964440555.1 uncultured Desulfobacteraceae bacterium | reverse complement strand
AAAGGGACGACCATACATATTTTTTTCCCAATCATTGAAGATGATCCTAAAAAAGAAATCAAAAAAGCTGTTTTGGATTCTCAAAAAGCCGGCACCATTCTTTTGGTGGATGATGAGGAATTAATCGCGGAAGTGGCACAGGTATTACTCGAAAAACTCGGTTACGAAGTGAAAAGCACGACAAGTCCTATTGAAGCTCTTGAAGTATTCAAATCAGCTCCCGGCAAGGTCGGTTTGGTGATCACCGATGCGGCAATGCCCAAAATGAGGGGCGAGGAATTGATAAGAAATATCCTGTCAATTCGTCCAAACACCCCCATCATAATGTGTACGGGAAGTAGCGGCATCATTACGGAACAAGAAGCAAGAGGAATTGGGGCATCGTCCTTTTTAAGAAAACCTTTTAAAAAAGCGGATATGATCAGAGCGATTCAGGAGGCGCTGGCGGCATGACTTTCGATGCCCTCGCAGATATCAGAAGTCGAGAAATTTTAATTGAAATAGACAAGTTCTTTCAAGAATTTGCCATTTTATGGGAATCTGTGTGTGAAAAAGTCTCCAAAACCTGCTAAAATATAAAAAATTGGATAGGCAACGCTTTCACGATGGCATCAGGCGCGCAGATGATCCGAAAACCATTGAAGCGCACTGCCGACAGCCTGTTCGTGCCATGGCTGGCGGTCATAGACGTCAAAATGACCGCAGGGGATAACCACCAGTTTTTTAGGTTCTCCCGCCCTTTCAAAAGCTTCGCGAACCTGATCTATGGGTATCAGCGCATCATTTTCAGCCGCAACAATCATAAGCGCAGTGGGAGAAACCAGTTCAATGGCATCTGCGGGATCATTTTCGATCATTTTCTCGATGGATTCGACGGTAACCTGGTTGATCCAGTTTTTTCTTCGGTCCTCGCTGGTTCTCAAAAAAAATTCATAGGCATCGGGTGTGCCCAGAATGGCCGGCTGCCCGTCGGGCGCCACTACTGGAAAATAGGTGGCGGGCCCGCCGGGATACGTCGCAGCCCGGTCGGCGATTACCATTTCCTGAAGCATTCGGAGGGCATCAACGCCCTGTTGTTTGAGGATGGAGCGCCACGCGCAGATATTGGGAACCTGGGCCACGGCGGCTTTTATCCGGCGATCGAACGCGGACAGATGAATCACATGGCCTCCGCTGTAAGACGAACCCCAAACGCCGATCCGTCCCGCATCCACTTCCGGTTGCAAGCCAACCCAAGTCAGGGCGTTTCGGTAGTCATCAAGCTGGGAAGCGGGAAGCACCTGCCCCCGCGGCTCCCCCTCCCCATCCCCCAGAAACCGATAGTCGAACACCAGCACGGCCATCCCCGCGGCTGAAAATTTTTCAGCATAGTTTGAAAGAAACATCTCCTTGACTGCCGAAAATCCATGGGCCATGACAACAGCCGGCACTTTTTGCCCTTCAGCAAGTCCGTCCGGCACATAAAACCAACCCCTGCATTTTAATCCCTGGCTTATGAATTCAACATTTTTTCGCATTTTCCCCCTCCTATTTTCAAGTTTCTCGTCCTTTTACCCACCCTCATCTTCTCATTCGTAGCCCCTCTACGGACAGTTTTCCACAAACCAGTCAATCAGATGCCGGGCAATACTGATCTTCGGGGGAATGTCGGGCAGGTTATCCTTTGTGTACCATTGTGCATCCATAATTTCGGCGGCATCTGTCCGAACTTCCCCGTGGGCGTATTCGGCTGTGAATCCCAGCATCAGGGAATCCGGAAAAGGCCAGGGCTGGCTGCCGAAATACCGGATATTTTGAACGGCAATCCCGACTTCCTCAAAAACTTCCCGGGCGACGCATTGTTCCAACGTTTCCCCAGGCTCTACAAATCCGGCTAAAACGCTGTAAAAACCGGCCGGAAATCTGGCCGAACGCGCCAGCAGGATTTGTTTGCCTTTGATTACGGCCACGATAATGGCCGGGGATAGCCGGGGATACCAGGTCAGATCGCAACGGCGGCATATTTTAGCCCGCTCATCATCTTTGTAAGTCATCCGCTCCCCACACTGCCCGCAGCAGGCATGGCTTTTGTCCCATCGAATCAACTGAACCGAGCAGCCGGCCACGAGGATCATGTCATTGTCCAACAAACCGAAAAGCTCAAAAAGCCCCTTAGCCTCAAAACCGTCCTTTAGAATGCTTTCAGGCTTTAGTTCTGCGACAAAACAGGGGATGCCGTCTTTTAGACCAAAGTACTGGGGATTGACCAGTTGATCGCCAAGGGATTTCACCTCCGGGAAGCGCGGAATGGACAGCGCTTTCCCACCCTGTTTTAAGACAACCTGTCCCTTGTGGACGACAAACCACAGGTCGCGGTCTGTCTTTGGCTGGGCACTGTTGAAATCCGGCTTAAAGGACATGTTTCATCCTCATCTTGTCTTTTCTTTTATAACAGATGTAAAAAGTTCCTTGAGTCGATTAAAGGGCCCGCATCCATTCGGGCTTTAAAGACACACGCCCGGCCAATGCCCGGTCAATAAGGTCAAGCGTTTTGGGTTTATCCCGGGGAAACGCCGCTTTGATGGGCAAATAATTCGATGCATGGTTGGCATGGAACAGCCCGTTTGAAAGGTTGGTATGCGCAATCATGGTTCTGAGCTCTCCCAGCATCTCTGCTGCATTGAGCAATGGGAAGCGCCCGGCCTCCCAGTCCCTGTACAGGGGAGTTCCGGGAATCAGCATCAGGCTTAAGGCGCCCACGTAATCCGGATCAATGGCGGAAAGCACCCGGCCGGTTTCCCTCGCATGAATGTCCGAGCGATCCTTGCCGGCGATTCCCAAAAGAACGGTGAGACTTACGTTAAGCCCGGCAGCCCTGGCTTTTTGGCCCATGTCGATCATGCGCTTTGCGTCGGCGCCTTTTTTAATTTTTTCCAACGTAAGGTCGTCTCCGGATTCAAGCCCCATATAAATAATTCCGAGCCCGTTTTCCCGAAGGATCTTCAATTCCTCAGGAGTTTTAAGCCCCAGGGCCTTGGCATTGGCGTATGATCCCACGCGGGCCACCCAGGGAAGATCTTTCCTGATTTGCCTTAAAATCGCAAGCAGTCTTTTTTGGGGAATGATCAGCGCATCCCGGTCGCAGAGAAAGACCCGGTCCTGCCGCCTGCAGTAAGCGGAAGCAAAAGCGATGTCATCGAAGATAATGTCATCGGGTTTGATTTTAAACAGATCCTGCCCGCTTGAACCGCAAAACGTGCATTTATGGTGGGAGCACCCCACCGTGACCTGAAGCAAAATGCTGTGGGCCTCGCTGGGAGGCCGGATGATGTCTCCCTCGTAATGCATCAGCTCAACTTCGAATCCGTTTTTTAAGTTCCCTGATAAGCGCCGCGCAAAATTGGGCGGCATCCGCTACAATCGCCACATCCGCCATTTTCATCATGGCGGCGTTGACGTTTTTATTTACGGCAATGATAAAATCCGCGTCGCTCAAGGCGGCCGTGTGCTGAATGGCGCCGCTGATTCCAAAGGAAAAAAGGACATTGGGCCGGATGTTTTTCCCGGCCTGCCCCACCAGGGCCTCTTCATCCACCCAGTCGGCATATACAACGGGCCGCGTGGCGCCCACCTCTCCGCCCAAAAGCTGGGCCAGTTCAAACAGTTTCTTATATTTCTTCCTGCTTCCCATTCCCCGGCCCCCGCATACAACAACGCGTGCGTCTTCAAGTCGCTGATCCTTCTTTTGATGCCTTTCGGCGCTGATGAGCCGGACCCGCTCCCTGGGCAGATCTTCAGGCAGGGGAATATGAATTACCTCCCCGGCGGCGCTATAGTCATGGGGAACTTCCTGAAAGGTACCCGGCCTGACTGTCGCCATCTGGGGCCGGCAATCGGGGGTAACGATCTCGGCCAGCAGGTTTCCGCCGAAAGACGGCGCGATCTGAACCAACAGGCCTTCATCGTTTATATGAAGCCCCACGCAATCCGCGGTAAGGCCGGTGCCGAGCTTTTTCGCCACCCGGGGCGCGAACTCGCGTCCGAAAGCAGTAGCACCCACAAGAATGATTTCAGGCAGGTAGGTGCGGGCCAGCCGATCCATTAAAAAGCTGTAGGTTTCGATGCTGTAGTTTTTCAGGCCCGGGTCTTCCACCACATAAACCTTTTGAGCGCCGTGGGCGATATATTCGCCGACCCATTCCGCCACATTATGCCCGAAAACGACGGCGCAGACCGATGCGGATATTTCGCCGGCAAGTTCGTTGGCCCTGGACAGCAACTGAAGGGTCACCCGGTTTTGAAAATAATTCCGATAATCTCCGAAAATCCATATGCTTCGGTCATTTTCACGCTTCATGTCATTTTTCTACTTTAAGATCCTTTCCGATAATGCCGCCGATCTTATCTTCAAACCGGTCAAATAATTCCTCGGCGATTTTTTTGGCCGAGCCTTTGAGAACCACATTATCTTTCCGGGCTTTGGGGGAATATACGTTTAAAATTTTGGTAGGCGACGCCCTGGTTCCCAGTTTATCCGTATCCACCCCCAGTTTCCTGGCATTGATCCGGAGGATGCTGTTGGTTGTAAAGGAATCCTGAAGCCCCTGAAGGGGCACATACCGCGGTTGGAATTCCTGTGTGGTGACGGTGACCAGACCCGGAAGTTCCATTTCCAGAACTTCAAGAAAATTATCCGACACTCTTTTGATTCTCAACGTATTGCCGGAAAGCGAGATATGGTGGATATTGGCGGCGCTGGGCACGCCAAGTTCCTCGGCAAGCTGGGGTCCCACCTGTGCTGTCTCGCTGTCCGACGTATAGCACCCGCAAAGGACCAGATCAAAATCGGGGCATTCCTTTAAAATTGCCCTGGATAAGGTATAGGATGTTACAAAAGTATCAGCGCCCGCCATGGCTCTGTCCGTCAACAGAACACCGCGATCCGCCCCCATGGCCAGGGCTTCGTGAAGGGCTTCTTCAGCCATGGGAGGGCCCATGGTAAAAACGACAATACTGCCGCCGTGTTTTTGTTTTAATTGCAGCGCCGCTTCCAGGGCGTGTTTACATGAGGGGTTGATCATTCCTTCAGCAACCTCCCGTTTGAGGGTGCCGGTTTTCGAATCCCAGGGCAGTTCTGAAACCTGTGGAACCTGTTTAATGCATACCACGAATTTGAGCATTTTTTTCATGTCAGTTTGTTGAGTACGGCGCGGGATATGACCATGCGCTGCACTTCGCTTGTTCCTTCATAAATTTCGGTCACCTTGGCGTCGCGAAAATACCGTTCAACATCATATTCCTTGCTGTAGCCATATCCGCCATGAATCTGGACGGCCATATTGGTGACCCGCACGGCCATCGTACTGCAGTAGAGTTTTGCCATGGCCGCCTCCGGGCCGAACGGCAACCCGCTGTCTTTGACAGCGCATGCCCGGTAAACCAGAAGCCTCCCTGCATCGATCTCGGTTGCCATATCGGCCAGATAGTTCTGGATGGTCTGAAATGAGGATATGGGCTGGTTGAACTGCTGCCTTTCCTTGGAATATTTCACGGATGCCTCAAACGCCGCCTGGGCGATTCCCAGGGCCTGGGCCGCGATGCCGATTCTTCCCGCATCCAGGCCGGCAAGACCTATTTTAAGGCCGTCCCCGGCCTGGCCGAGCATATTTCCCTTAGGTATCCGGCAGTCCTCTAAAAACAGCGACGATACGGGGTTGGCCCGCATGCCGCAAAGATCCTCGATCTCCCCCACGGAAAAACCCGGCCGGCTTTTTTCCACCATGAATACGGCTGCGCTCTTTCTGGGATTGTTGAAATCCGTGACCGCAAAAATAAGCGCCAAATCACATACGCCGCCGTTGGTGACAAAAATTTTAGTCCCGTTGATCACATAGTGATCGCCTTCCAAAACAGCACCGGTCTCTACTCCTCCGGCATCTGAACCGGCATTGGCTTCAGTCAGGCAAAAGGCGCCGATATACTCCCCGCTTGCAAGTTTGGGAATAAACCGTTCTTTTTGTTCTTTTGTTCCAAAACACCAGACGGGATAAAGCCCCACGCTGTTGTGAACCGACACGCACAACCCCACGGCGGCGCAAACACGGGAAAGTTCTTCGATAACGATCGCACAACTGATGCTGTCCATGCCGGCGCCGCCGTATTCTTTCGGCGCCTGGAGCCCGAAAAAATTCAGGGGCTTCATCTTTTCAATGACCTCCAGGGGAAGTCTGGCGTTCCGGTCGATCTCAAACGCGATCGGTCCGAGTTCGGCCTCGGCGAACATGCCAACGGTTTTACGAACCAATTTATGCTTCACGCAGGGGTGAAAGCCAACAGCAGCTCCAAATCATATATTTTTTAATCACCCTGAATTTACTAAGCGCTCTGGGTCATAAATTCGGTGACGTATTTTCTTCGTGCTCTTCGTGTCCTTCGTGGTGATTTAAACCCTATGAATTTAACCACGAAGGACACGAAGAGCACGAAGGGCAAGTATCAAACACCATTTGTCGCAGTATTTATGCCCTTGTGTACTAAGCAACGAAGCGCACATCGCTTCGTGGTGGAAAACACGGCTTTTTACGACCCCGTCATTATAAATTTGATAACGCAATGTTTATGAAAAATCAAGACAATGGTGAAGGCGGCGGGCATTTGGGAGAAAATGCCTTGCGGGATAAAAATATTTAAAAAAGATCCCGCGGAAGGAATGACCGCGGGATCTTTTAAAACAGCGAAATGAACTTCACCTCTCTTTACTTGACCTCTTCAAAGTCCGCATCAACGACATCGTCGTCGGGCGGCCCGCCTTTGGCGCCCATATCGGGGCCGGCGCCGGCTTCCTGCTGTCCGTGTTTCGATGCCTCCTTGTACATGGCTTCGGCCAATTTGTGAGAAGCCTGGGTTAACGCCTCGCTAAGCCGTTTGATTTCATCGGCGTTGTCGCCTTCCATGGCTTTTTTTAAGTCGGAAATGGCGCTTTCAATGCTGGACTTGGTTGCCGAATCGATTTTATCCCCAAGGTCTTTTATGGACTTTTCCGTTGAATAGACCAGAGTATCCGCATGGTTTCTGGCTTCAACCAGATCCTTTTTCTTTTTGTCTTCTTCAACATGAAGCTCCGCATCTTTGATCAGCTTTTCAATTTCTTCCTTGGACAATCCGCTGGAGGCCGTAATTTGAATGGATTGTTCCTTGTTCGTGGCCATGTCCTTTGCCGATACATTCACGATTCCGTTGGCGTCAATGTCAAAAGCCACCTCGATTTGGGGAATGCCTCTGGGCGCCGGCGGGATGCCCACCAGTTCAAATCTGCCCAATGTCTTATTGTTTGCCGCCATCTCGCGTTCCCCCTGCAACACATGGATGGAAACAGCCGGTTGGCTATCCGCGGCAGTTGAAAATATCTGGCTTTTTTTTGTCGGTATCGTGGTATTTTTTTCAATCAGCCTGGTCATGACCCCGCCCAGGGTTTCGATTCCCAGAGACAGCGGCGTAACATCGAGCAACAAAACGTCTTTGACGTCGCCTTTCAGAACGCCGGCCTGAATGGCGGCGCCCATGGCTACCACTTCATCCGGGTTTACGCCTTTATGCGGCTCTCTGCCGAAAAGATTTTTTACCCTGTCTTGAACGGCCGGCATCCGCGTCATGCCACCGACCAGTATCACTTCATCGATGTCTTTGTTGCTCAAGCCCGCGTCCTTAAGCGCTACCCTGCAGGGTTGTTCGAGTTTGTCCAAAAGATCAACGACCAGCGCCTCCAGCTTGGCCCGGGTGATCTTGATGTTCAGATGCTTGGGGCCATTGGCGTCAGCCGTAATAAAGGGCAGGTTCACATCGGTCTCCATGGAACTGGACAGCTCCATCTTTGCCTTCTCCGCCGCTTCCTTGAGCCGCTGCAACGCCATCTTGTCATTTCTTAAATCAATTCCCTGGTCTTTTTTGAACTCATCGGCAAGGTAGTTGATAAGTCGCAGATCAAAATCCTCGCCGCCCAGATGCGTGTCCCCGTTGGTGGCCTTGACTTCGAAAACACCCTCGCCGATTTCAAGGATGGAAACATCAAAAGTACCGCCTCCCAAGTCGAAAACGGCTATTTTTTCTTCCTTTTTTTTATCCAGCCCATAGGCAAGGGACGCGGCGGTGGGTTCATTGATGATCCGCAAAACGTTTAAGCCGGCTATTTTCCCGGCATCCTTGGTGGCCTGCCGCTGGCTGTCGTTGAAGTACGCGGGCACGGTGATCACGGCGTCCGTTATTTTTTCGCCCAGGTATTCTTCCGCTGTTTTTTTAATGTTGGCCAGAATAAATGATGAAATTTCCGCCGGACTGTATTGTTTTCCGCGGATTTTTATCCCGATGTCGCCGTTGCCGGCCTGCTCGATTTTATAGGGCAGTACTTTGACATCCTGCTGCGCCTCGGGAGAGGCATATTTTCTTCCGATAAGCCGTTTTACGGCAAACACGGTATTTTCAGGATTGGTGATGGCCTGACGTTTTGCAATCTGTCCGACCAATCTCTCACCGTTTTCAGCAATCGCCACGATGGAAGGCGTGGTTCTGCCGCCCTCGGGATTCGTAATGACCTTTGAATCGCCGCCTTCCATAATGGCCACACAAGAGTTGGTTGTACCCAGATCAATTCCGATTACCTTACTCATTTTTCTCCTCCTTATGCTTTATCTGATTATTTCGATAAAATTTTAAATAGATCGCTCCGCGCCCGGATTCATTGTTTTTTTTTGGATACAACGACCATGGACGGCCTTAACAGCCGGTCATGTATCCGGTATCCTCTTTGCAATTCTTGTATAACCGTATTGTCCGGGTGCGCATCCGAGGATTCCTGCATCACGGCTTCATGGAAATTAGGATCAAATGGCTGCCCCACGGATTCAATGGGCGTAACGTTAAATCGCTCCAAAACCTTGAACATCTCCGCCAACGTCAACGACACGCCCTCTGATAAAGGTTCTTCACCCAAACTGTTTTCCTTGAACGAAGAAACAGCGCGTTGAAGATTGTCCACCACGGGAAGCAGGGCCTCAATCAAAGATTCATTGGCATATTTTCTAAATTCATCGGATTCGCGCCTGGCCCGCTTTTTGTAATTTTCAAATTCAGCGGCTGCCCTCAGCAGACGATCGTAAATATCTTTGGCCTCAAGTTCTTTGGCCTCAAGTTTTTTTTCAAGCTCCTCTCTTGGATTGGCAACCGGCTTTTCCGCTTCAACCACAGCGCTCTGCCGTATGTCTTTTAATCGCCCGTTTTCATCCGGACGCTCATCCTGAATATCATTTTTTTTCCCCGTCATCGGAAACCGTTATCTCCTTTAGAGTGAGTGGCAACGCATCATCGCCTGTATGCCGGACCCAAAAATTTCCTGTAGTGGAGCCGGGTTGGAACGTATAGGCAAACATAATGCCATATAAGGCGTTGTCAAGCTGATCATAATATGATTTTTTCAGGGAAAAACGATAAAAAAACGGGGGGTGATGGGTCGGAAAACCATACGTCAGACGCAAAGGGGTCAGATCAGAAGGAACAAGGAAAGTGGTTGTGCACCCGCTATCGAATTTTTGATGAAATGCAAGCCGTATGCATAACCGGGAACGATCCGCGACACAAACTGTTTCACTTATCGCTGCTTCCTTCCGGATCTGACGAGGTTCGTGATTGTTTGTTGCGCGGCGGCCGGTCAGAACAACTGCTTTTCATTTTAAAACCCTCCAGAGGGAATTCAGCCCCGCATAAAGCGGATTTCGGGTAAAGGGCACCGCTGGCTCCCCGCCTAGCACAACCGTTTGCCACTATAATCAAGCCGGTCAATATTTCAAGGATTAAATTTATTTTTCTTTGACGGATTCGTTAAGTGTTGACAACCCGCAAATCCTTGGCATAGGCTTAATATTTGAATGTATTGTTAAAACCGTATCATTTAAACCCTTTTTACCGTATCGTCGAAATGGTTGATCAAAATAAAAATATTGAAAGAAACGTGCTTAAAACCGTTGAACAAACGATTTTTGAGCTGAATATGCTAACAAAAAAAGAGGCGGTGCTGGTCGGCGTTTCCGGTGGACCGGACTCTGTTGCCCTTGTCCATATTCTGAAGCATTTTGAAAAAGAGTTGTTCCTTACTTTGGGGATTGCGCATCTGAACCATGGAATCCGGGGAGAGGCCGCTGACCGGGACGCGTCATTCGTTTTGGCCCTGGCTGAAACATTAAATCTCCCCTTCTTCAGTGAGACAGTAGATGTCAGGGAGTGCCAAAAGTCATTGAAGCTGTCCCTGGAACATGCTGCCAGGCGTGTGCGCTATAACTTCTTGTATCAGACGTCAAAGCGCCATGGATATGATAAAATCGCACTGGGGCATCATTTTGACGACAATGCGGAAATGAT
>CAYTSY010000013.1:0-36388 GCA_964440555.1 uncultured Desulfobacteraceae bacterium | reverse complement strand
ACTGTTGCCAGGTTGGTGCCGCCCAAACAGCTGTGACGGGCAAAAGAGCGAATGGCCCCTTCCTTGAACGCCTGCTGGACTTCGGGAAGCCGCGGGTCAGGATCGACCACATAGCCGCGATCCTTTAAGAAAAGCGCATAATCCAGGCTGGTGACCTGAATTTCTCCGCCGATATCCTTGGCGCCCTGCCCCCATTTCAGCTCAATAATGCATTTGTTGCCGTATTTATCCGCCACAAACTCGGCAACGCCGTTTCGGGTATCTTCGACATTAAGCTGAACGATAATGGCGCCATATCCCTCATAATATCTCAGGTACGTATCAATCCGGCGCTCCAGCTCGGGAGAAGTGGAAATCTTTCCTTTTCGTTCGGCGCCTTTTCCGATGATGGACTTTCTGTCCACGCCCACAACATTTTCCCCGATAACCACGGGGATGCCGCAAAGGGCGCCGCCCACGGCAAATGAATCCCAGTATTTGGCTGCAATAAAAGTGGATCCCAGTGCGCCGGTCATCAGCGGAATGCGGGATTTGGTTTTGATCTCATTTCCGAACTCGGTCTCGAGGTTGACGTTGGGAAAAATACAGTCGTCCGGGTCATTGCTCATGCCGGATGCCAAACCATGGGCTCCGTAAGCATACCCCTGAATCCGCAATGAATTGTATGAAACGCCGATGTGCGTGGTGTTGTTGGCCCCGGCCGTCACCATTCCGAAGTCTCTGGGATAAAGCAGTTTGCGCCCAACCAGGCTGGCCAGCCAGGTTTCACATTTTCCCTGGCAATCCGCGCGGCAAAGGGTGCAAAGACCCGATTCCGCAGGGTTTCCGCGATTGGTGGTGCCCAGTACGTCATTTCCCTTTTCAAATCTCATGGCATATCTCCTTTTTAAAATTATGATAAAATAGTTGATGATTCCATACGCTTGCAGGAAGATTTGCCATAAAAAAAAGCATCCTCCCGGGTGTATGGGAATGACGCCTTTGTCAGTCAGTGAATGGCCTTTTCACTTCTTTGTGAAAAGGTTTTATTAATTCAACTTAATTTTGATGATTCTGTTTAGCCATACTAATATTTAAAGTCAAGTTTTTAATCGTCGAAGAAACATTTTTTTCTTTTATTTCATGATTTTCACCTCAAAAAAGATAAAGGAATTGACTTTGCCGGAAAATAAAGGGTATCTGAAAAATTCAATTTTATTTTTACCAACAGGAGAATAACCCATGAGCAATGCCAGTCAAACCAGTGAGATCGATTTTGTCGTAGACAAAAATAGTTTGTACAGGGAAGAATCGATAACCGACCTTAAAGTTGCCTCCATCCGCCGTCTTGTCCCCATAAAAGAGGACGGCTCCGATGACCCCGGGCGGAAGCCCATCTTTATGGGCCATACCCAGTTGATGTCCCAGCAGGGCCCCATCCCCATCCAGGCAAACCTGACGGCTGTAAGTCTTCAGGATGCCATTGCTGAATTTCCCGGCGCCATGAAAGCGGCCTTGGATGAGATCATTGAAAAAATAAAACAGCTCCAGCAGCAACAAGTGCAGCAGCAGCGGGATCGATCCAGAATTATCGTGCCGGGAAGGTAGGGGTATAAATACAGAAGTCAGAATCCAGTATCCAGAATAAGGGGAAAAACCGTCGCAGAAATAACGGAACGTTAGACTGCTCGAATGCTATAAAAAAAACATAAAATATTGAAAATAATTCATTCCCGCTTCTGTCTCCTGTCTTCTGACCTCTGTCTTCTGAATTCTGACTTCTGGCTCCTGTATTCTTACATAAATTTCCGGTATCCCGCATAATGGCATCAAGTCCTCCATCACCACAAGATATAGTTGTTTTTTATCTTGACACGTCAGCATCAATTCATTATAAATCCCCAACTTTTGGACAAAACGCTGGAATTTATCTTCCTGCATCCGGCATTCAACGCCAGCCCCAAACGGCCGGCATAATATGGATATGATCGTAGCAAAGTGAATCAGGAGCAACAAAAAAGACCGGCCGTCCGACTTAAAGGCGTTGGCGACAGCCTTTGGGTGACCCTGGATTCTTCCCTGCCCCGGGACAAACTCAAGGTCGAACTGAAAAAAGTATTTGACCGTCTCAAACATACGGTTGAAAACGCCCGGGTGGTTCTTGATCCGGGCGGTGAACCTGTCCATGAGGGGCTGATTGAAAGTTTCGGCGCTTTTTTAAAAGAAAACTATGGGGTCGCCGCGGTATCAGCGCCGCCCAAAAAAGAGCCGTCCCAAAAGGAATCGCCTCAGACCGGAAAAACCCGCCAGAAAGATATGGCGGGCGCTTGGCGCTACCGCCGCAGCGAGGTACTGATGATGACGGGCCGGGTCAGATCCGGGCAAAAAGTTGAAGCCTCGAAGCACCTGGTTCTATTGGGCAACGTCAATCCCGGCGGGCTGGTGGTCGCCGGAGGAGATATCCTGATCCTGGGCAGCCTTCGCGGGACAGCCCAAGCCGGGCACCCAGAAAACGATTCGGCCATCATCCTGGCCCTTGATTTCCAACCGACCCAGGTTCAAATCGGCGGGTATGTGGCCGCCGGTCTTCCTGTCACAGGCGATGCCGTTGCCGAATACGCACATGTCCAGGACGGCGCCATCGTGGTTGAGGATTACCTTCAATCGGATCCATTCGGTAAAATGCCATGGCCGGAAATCCGATGACATAAACCCGCGTCTGAATTCCCACTTTACGTAGAGGGGAGATAAGCGAAGCAAAATCTTACGTCATTCAGACGCCAACTTTCTTAAGAGGTTGAGACCAGTGGGAAAGACAATCGTTATCACTTCAGGAAAAGGCGGGGTAGGCAAATCAACAGCCACCGCCAATATCGGCGCAGCCCTTGCCCTGGAAGGCAAACGGGTCGCCGTTGTGGATATGGACATCGGCCTTCGCAATCTGGACGTTATTTTGGGTCTGGAAAACCGGATCGTCTTTACGGTGGTGGATGCCGTCAAGGGCAAGTGCCGCATCAGTCAGGCCGCCATCAAGGATCGCAGGATCGACAATCTGTTTCTCATCCCCGCTTCCCAGAGCGACAACAAGGATGTCCTAAAGCCCGAGGAAATGGTTCATTTCTGCGAAGATTTGCGCAAAGAATTTGATTTCATTCTGATGGACTGCCCTGCCGGCATTGAAAGGGGCTTTGAAAACGCCGTTGCCGGCGCCGATGAAGCCGTGGTGGTGTGTACGCCGGAGGTTTCGTCCATACGGGATGCGGACCGAATCATCGGACTGCTCTATTCCAGGGCTATTACGCCGAAGCTCGTCGTCAACCGGATTGTTCCGGAAATGGTTGCAAAAGGAGATATGCTGGGACACGAGGATGTCGTGGATATCTTATCCATCGATTTATTAGGACTTGTTCCCATGGATGACCAGGTCGTGATCTCTACCAATACCGGGACGCCGCTGGTGACACAGAAAGGCTCAATCGCCGGCGAAGCCCTGTGGCGAATCGCCATGCGGCTAAACGGCCGGGCGGATCTCCCCATTGTCGTACCAAAAACAAAATCAGGATTCTGGAAAAAGATCGGCATGAAAATCGCCGGGAAAAATTAAGGAGGCCTTTCATGCTGAACAGTCTGATTCAAAAAATTTTCGGAAAAAACAAAAGCAGCGAGACGGCAAAAAAACGGCTCCAGTTCGCCTTGATATACGACCAGATGGAAGTTTCGGAAGAAACATTGCACAACCTGCAAAAAGACGTCGTGGAGGTGGTTTCCCGATATTTCGTCATCGATGAAGCGTCCATCAAACTCGACATTCAGCGGAACAAGGATGTTTCGGCCCTGGTGGTCAACACGCCTATTCTTCGCGCTGTCAGGTGCAGGCCGGGAACAGCTTGAGCAAGGATATAAATGGTAAAATTTTTTGCTGCAATCTATTTTGCGCTCACTGGATGGAAGCTCTCCGGTAAGGCGCCTGAGGCCATGAAATATGTGTTGATCGCCGCTCCACACACCTCCAACTGGGATTTCCTGTATCTTAAACTCTCAGCGGCCATGCTGGGCATACGGTTGCAATGGATGGGAAAACATACGCTCTTTACGGGTATTCTGGGACCCCTCGTCAGGCGCATGGGCGGCGTTCCCGTTGACCGCAGAAACAGCAGCAATGTCGTCGACCAGATGATCAGGCAGTTTGCGATCAACGAACAGATTGTCCTGACCATACCGCCGGAAGGAACCCGCAGTTATGCGGCGTATTGGAAGTCCGGATTTTACTATATTGCCAAACGCGCCAACGTTCCAATCGTTTTATCCAAGCTGGATTATGGTTGCAGAAGAGCGGAAATCGGCGATACGATCTTTCCAGTAGGAGATATTTCAGAAGTCATGGGTCGTATACGGGAGTATTACAAGGACGCATGCGCAAAGTTTCCGGATCAATTCGGCAGGGTCAGGTTAAAAGAAGAGGAAGAAACGGAAGCCGCCCGGGAACAATCCGAAATTAAGATGGCTTATCCGGCTTGAACGCATAGCCGACAAAGTCGATGACGTCCCGAAGTTCACGGCAAAAAAATGGGAATTTGGTGGTAATGAATATCGATGATCATGTTGACCTTCCCTTGTTTTCACTGATTGCTTTTTTTCCGTACAGGAAGTAAAATATTTACCGTCGTCCCCTTTCCCGGTTCGGAATCGACGGACATCCATCCATCATGATTTTTGATAATTCCATAAGCGGCAGCCATGCCAAGCCCGCGACCCTGAAATTTTGTCGTAAAAAAAGGATCAAAAATGCGCTTCCGCGTCTCTTCATCCATGCCGCTGCCGGTGTCGGCGATGGTAAGTCTTGCATAGTCGCCCGGAGGCAATCCCTGGTACGCTTTTGCTGTATCGCCTGTAAGGAGTACCTTTTCACAGGTAATCCGGATAAGCTCTTTATCCGCCATCGCCTCCGCGGAATTGGTCAATATGGCGGAAAGCACCATCTGCATCTGCGTCTGATCCGCATAAACAACCATGTCTTCATCGGACAAATCGCATGTAATCTTAAGCGATGGATTTACCTGATGTGTCAGCAAGGGCAACGCCTCTTGAATAAAGCGTTGAAGGGATATTGTATTTGCCTGATATTTGCCGCCTTTTGCATAGGCCAGAAGCTGCCTGGTCAGTCCGGTCATTTTGGAAACTGATCTGGCGATCTGATTGGTCCAGTTATCCATACTTTCTTTGCCCACAACCCCGAGCTTCATTAATTCCATGTTGCCTTTGATGACAAACAGGGCATTGTTGAACTGATGGGCAACGCCGCCCGCCAATGTAGCGATGGCCTCCATTTTCTTCGCCTCCCTGAGCTGGGTTTGCAGTCTTTTTTTTTCCGTAATGTCAATAGCGATGGACCGGCTTTCAACTACCTTTCCCTGTTTATCCCGGACCGGCTCGATGGTCAGGTTTATCCAGATAGTCTGTCCGCTTTTGTGCTTTATCTGGACTTCTTCATCTTTTATGGGCTCTCCGGCCAGAAACCGCTTATAAATGGAAAGGCCCCGGGTTTTCCCCTCAGCCTCGTCGACTAAGAAGTCGGTGTTTTTAATTGCCTGAACGTCATGGGCGGAAAATCCGGTCAGTTCCAGACCGGCCTTGTTGAACCGAATGACTGATCCGTCGGCAGCGCTGAAGGAATAATAGGCGATAGGAGCATTTTCGTATAAATCCCGATAAAGCTCCTCACTTTTTTGCAGGGCCTGTGCCGCTTTTTTTCTCTCCGATACGTCTCTGGCAATGCCTTGAACCGCATAGGGCTTCCCCTGCCGGTGTATGATCGACGTTTTGACCTCAACATCCACGAAGGTTCCATCTTTGCGCTTGAGTCGATATTCCACCAACTCCCTCATAAAGCCCGTTTCGATGACTTTTTGCATGTATTCATACGCCTCGGACAACTGGACTTCGGAAAGCAGGGAGGCAAAATTAAGCGACCGGATGTCTTCTTTGCCGTATCCGAGCAATTCCAGCGCAGCGGGATTGGCATCGATAAAATTACCCTCGAAATCATTGATATAAACGCAATCCAGAGACCGCTCGAACAGTGCCTTATATCTTTCCTCGCTTTGCCTGAGCCCTTCCTGGGCTTTTTTATACGAAGTAATGTCGATCATCGAAATCATGTCGGCCGGCTTGCCGTCATAAAATACAGTGCGGGAATATTGGTCAACCCATCGAGGTTCGCCGTTTTTTTTAATACCTATGTATTGATAATTAGAGATAGCGCCGCTTTCTTCACCGTGCATCTTTTTTTGCGCCTGAGCCAATACAAAATCCCTGTAATCGGGATGGATCAGTTTAACCGTATCGGCGGATTTCCACTGCAATATTTCCTCCAGGGGGTGCCCTGTCAAATCCGCATAAGCCCTGTTGGCATACACAATCCGGTCATCCTGGACAACCACAATGGGAAGCATCGTTTCTTCGGTTAAAAATCGGAAATGTTCTTCTTTTTCACCCAATCTGCAGATGGTCTCTTTGAGTTGATCTTCGGATTTCTCAAGCTCCTTGATCCGTTGCACCAGGGATTCGACTGTCTGTTCGGCGGGCATGTTCGATTTTCCAGTTTATGAGTTTTGGACCGATTTGACGACAAATAATAACGGGTTTGATTTTATACCCTCATATGGGCGAATCTCTATGTAGAGAAAAAACAGGCATTTTGTCAATACGTGTCTTTTTTAATCAATCTTATAAGATGTCGCACGAACAGGAAGTTTCCCCTTGTTCGGACTTGTCCGCACACACGAAAAAAATTTAAAGCTCTTTCCTAAAAAAACTTGACAATGGAAAAATTGGCTGTTAGTGGTCGTCAACATCATTGTTTGAGATTGCATTGGCTTACTTAAAGTAAATTATCCTTATGAAAAACAGATTCGCCCTTATTAACCTTATTATCGTTATTCTCGTCCTCGTCGTAGGCGTCGTCGCCTGCTGCGAGGGAAGGGTTGATAATGGCAAAAAATAAGTAAATCCCGCAAAAACAAAAAAATCCGTTATCAGCCCCTGGCAGATAACGGATTTTTTTTTGGGAGAAATTTGACCATGAAAAGCGAAATCATTAAAAAAGGTATTGAAAGAGCACCTCATCGGGCCTTGTTCAAGGCGATGGGATATACGGATGAGGAAATCCGGCGGCCTCTCATCGGTATTGCCAATCCGGCAAACGCCATCATCCCCGGTCACGTTCACCTGGGAAAGATAACAGAAGCCGTTAAAACCGGCGTTACCATGGCCGGAGGAACCCCCGTTGAATTCGGCGTCATCGGTGTGTGCGACGGGATCGCCATGAATCATAAGGGGATGAAATATTCGCTGGGCAGCCGTGAACTGATCGCCGATTCCGTTGAGGTCATGGCGATTGCCCATGCGTTCGATGCTCTGGTGCTGGTGACCAATTGCGACAAAATCGTTCCGGGGATGCTCATGGCGGCGGCCCGGCTGGATTTGCCGGCCATCGTGATCAGCGGCGGGCCCATGCTGGCCGGAAGGCATCCGGCTGCCGGCCGTAACGACAAGCTGGATCTGATTTCCGTATTTGAAGCCGTGGGGGCGGTACGGTCAGGAAAGATGAGTGAGACGGAAATGCAAATCATCGAAGATGCGGCCTGTCCCACCTGCGGATCATGCGCCGGCATGTTTACCGCCAATTCCATGAATTGCCTGACGGAAGCCGTGGGAATGGCGCTGCCCGGAAACGGAACCATCCCGGCCGTGATGTCGGCGCGTATCCGGCTGGCAAAACACGCCGGCATGCGCATCATGGATCTGTGGAAACAGGATATCACCCCCAAAAAAATATTGACCCCAAAAGCATTTATCAATGCGTTAACCCTGGATATGGCACTTGGATGTTCAACCAACACCGTGCTGCACCTCCCGGCCATTGCCCATGAAGCGGGCATTTTCATCGATTTAAACCAAATCAATGAAATCAGCGAACGTACACCCCATTTATGTTCGCTGAGCCCGGGAGGAATCCATCATATGGAAGATCTTGACCGTGCGGGCGGCATTTTTGCCGTGATGAAAGAACTCGCGGATGCCGGACTGATCTATGGCGACTGCCTTACGGTCACCGGAAAAACCGTGGCGGAAAATACTTCCAACTGCTCTATTCTGGATCAAAATGTTATCCGGCCGGTTGAAACCCCCTACCATCAACAGGGCGGATTGGCCGTATTGTTTGGGAATATTGCGCCGGATGGGTGTGTAGTGAAACAGTCGGCGGTCTTGAAAGAAATGCTGCGTCATGAAGGGCCTGCCCGGGTGTTTGATTCGGAGGAAGACGCCACTGAAGCCATTTTGGGGGGCAAAATTAAAAAGGGCGACGTAATCGTCATCCGGTATGAAGGCCCCATGGGCGGCCCGGGCATGCGCGAAATGCTTACCCCCACGTCCGCCATTGCCGGAATGGGCCTGGATGCGCATGTGGCCCTGGTAACGGACGGCCGTTTTTCCGGAGGCACCCGGGGAGCAGCCATTGGTCATGTTTCACCGGAAGCCATGCAGGGCGGCCCCATTGCCGTTGTTGAAGAGGGGGATCTTATTCTCATCAACATACCGGAAAAGAAAATCGCATTGAACGTCGATGCATCCGAAATCAGAAAACGCTTAAACAACTGGCGGCAGCCGGAATTCAAAATCCGGCAGGGGTATATGGCCAGATATGCCAAACAGGTGTCTTCCGCGGACAAAGGCGCCATTGTCACGTAATTTAAAATTGAATATTGAGAATTGGGGAATTGTCGATCATGAAACTTAAAGGCACCCAGATACTGATGAAAATATTACAAGAGGAAGGGGTGGATACCATTTTCGGATATCCGGGCGGCGTGGTTCTGGATATTTATGACGAGTTGTTGAAAACCAACATCCGGCACATCCTGGTGCGTCATGAACAGGGCGCAGTCCACGCGGCGGACGGATATGCCCGTGCAAGCGGCAAGGTCGGCGTATGTCTGGTCACATCAGGCCCCGGGGCCACAAACACGGTTACCGGGATTGCCTCGGCAAACATGGATTCCATCCCGCTGGTGGTTTTTACCGGCCAGGTCCCCACGCAACTGATCGGCAACGATGCTTTTCAGGAAGTCGATATCGTGGGCATTACCCGCCCCTGCACCAAACATAATTACCTGGTGAAAAAAACAGAGGATTTGGCGAAAATCGTAAAGGAGGCCTTTCATATCGCCCGGTCGGGCCGGCCCGGTCCGGTGCTGGTCGATCTGCCCAAGGATATGATGAATACGGAGATCAGTTACAAGGACCCTGATCCTCCGGTTCTTAAATCCTACAATCCCAATTACACCCCAAACGCCAAGCAGCTTCAAAAAGTAGTGAATTTGATCCGGGAAGCGCAAAAGCCGGTCATTTTTGCCGGGGGAGGCGTTATCCTTTCCAAAGCGTCCAAAGAGCTGACGGAGCTGGCCCGCAGAACCCGGGTTCCGGTTATGGCCTCATTGATGGGATTGGGGGCGTTTCCCGGTACGGACCCTTTATGGCTGGGAATGCTGGGGATGCACGGGACTTTCAGAGCCAACATGGCGACGGCCGACTGTGATCTGATGATTGCCATCGGCGTGCGTTTTGACGACCGCGTCACCTGAAAAACAGAAGTGTTCGCAGCCCGCGCCGCCATTGCGCACATCGATATTGATCCGACCTCCATCCATAAAAATGTACCGGTTTCCATTCCCATCGTGGGGGACTGCAAAGCGGCCTTGAAATACATGAACCAGCTTCTGGAAAAAGAGCCCATAGACGGATTAAAACAAAAAAGGCGCAACTGGCTGTCACAGATAGAAGAGTGGAAAAGTACGAAACCCCTGGCCTATCAGCAGGTTGAAAAAATCAAACCCCAGTATGTGGTTGAGAAGTTATATGAATTGACTAAGGGGGACGCCATCATCACTACTGAAGTGGGACAAAATCAAATGTGGACGGCCCAGTATTATCATTTCGACCGGCCCAACCATTTCATCAGTTCCGGGGGGTTGGGCTGCATGGGATTCGGTCTGCCCGCCGCCATCGGCGCCCAGATCGCGCGGCCCGACAAACTGGTAGTGGATGTTGCCGGAGACGGCAGCATCCAGATGAATATTCAGGAAATGGCAACGGCCCGGCAATACAGCCTGCCGGTCAAGGTGGTAATATTAAACAACGGGTATCTGGGCATGGTCAGACAGTGGCAGGAACTGTTTTTCGACAAACGATATGCCCACACGTCTATGGCGTTTGCGCCCGATTTCGTCAAGCTGGCCCAGGCTTATGGCGCCGTGGGATTGCGCGCCACCAGGCCGGAAGAAGTTGAAGAAGTGCTCAAAGAAGGACTTTTTTCTTCGGAAACGGTGATTATGGACTTTGTTGTCGAACCCGAAGAATGCGTTTACCCCATGGTGCCTTCCGGTGCACCGATTACGGAAATGCTGCTGGTCTGAAACAAAGGGATAGCAAAATGAAAAATGAAAAACATGTTCTGTCCATCCTCGTGGACAATGAGCCCGGTGTCCTTTCGAGAATTTCCGGATTGTTCAGCGGACGGGGGTACAATATCGACAGCCTCAGCGTAGCGGAAACCATGGATCCGGAAGTAAGCCGGATCACTATCGTCACATCGGCAGATATGCCGGTGGTCGAACAAATCAAAAAGCAGTTGAACAAGCTGATCAACGTGATCAAGGTGTATGAACTGACCGGCAATGATTTTGTGGAAAGGGAAATGGCCTTAATCAAGGTCAAGGCCCTGCCGGAATTCCGTGCGGAGATTTTGCGGATTGTCGATATTTTTCGCTGCAAGGTGGTGGATGTGGGATTAAGCCATTACACCATCGAGGTGACCGGAACCGCTGAAAAATTGTCCGCCTTACTTAGCCTTTTAAAACCAATCGGCATCAAGGAAATTGCCAAGACCGGCGTTGTCGCGCTGTTCAGGGAGCCGAAGTAACACAAATTTTTACCAACAGGAGGGGAAAATGGCACATATCGATTTTGGAGGCATGACGGAAGAAGTGGTGACATCCGAAGAATTCACTATGGAAAAGGCCCGTGCGGTGCTCAAGGATGAAACCATTGCGGTATTGGGATACGGTGTGCAGGGACCGGGGCAGGCATTGAACTTGAAAGATAACGGATTTAACGTCATTATCGGGCAACGGCAGGGAACCGAATCCTGGGAGAAGGCCGTCGCCGATGGGTTTGAGCCGGGTAAAACCCTCTTTCCCATTGAAGAAGCGGCTAAAAAAGCAACGGTTATCCAGAACCTGTTATCCGACGCCGGTCAGGTCGGCACATGGCCGGCTATCAAAAAATGTCTCAACCCGGGCGATGCCTTATATTTTTCGCATGGATTTTCCGTGGTGTACAAGGACCAGACCGATATTATTCCCCCGGATGATGTGGACGTGATTCTGGTAGCGCCCAAAGGGTCGGGCCGGACAGTGCGGTCCAATTTCTTAAACGGCAGCGGCATCAATGCCAGTTTCGCCGTTTTTCAGGATTTTACCGGAAGGGCCAAAGAAAGAACGCTGGCCCTGGGAATCGCCATCGGTTCCGGATACCTGTTTCATACGACCTTTGAAAATGAAGTCTACAGCGATCTCACCGGTGAAAGAGGCGTTCTCATGGGATGTCTGGCCGGCGTAATGGAGGCCCAGTACGCCCTTCTCCGGAAACACGGGCATACGCCCAGCGAGGCATTCAATGAAACCGTGGAAGAACTCACCCAGAGCCTCATCCGCTTGGTGGCGGAAAACGGAATGGACTGGATGTTCGGCAACTGCAGCACCACGGCCCAACGGGGCGCCCTGGACTGGGCCCCGAAATTCCGCGATGCCGTGACCCCTGTTTTTGACGAATTATATGAAAGCGTTGTGTCCGGAAAAGAAACGAAACGGGTGCTTGAAGCCAACAGCACCGCGGATTACCGGCAAAAACTTCAAAAGGAACTTGATCAGATAAAAAACTCTGAAATGTGGAGAGCCGGCGCGGCGGTCAGGTCCCTGCGTCCGGAAAACCGGTCGAAAAAAGCCGTGAATCGTAAATCGTAACAAGTACCCATCCGGAAATGGCAGATTTTGGTTCAGAGCAAGGCATGAGGGATTTTGAAACCGCAGGAATAGCAGGGCTATTTTGAGGATTTCAAAAAAGCGAAAACGCAGCTCTGGGCCAAAAGATGCCGTTCCCGGGTGGGCGGAGAAAAAAATGGAACCGATACGCATATATGATACCACGCTAAGAGACGGCGCACAGGGGGAAAACATCAATTTTACGGCAGATGAAAAAATAAAAATCGCCAGGCGGATGGATGGTATCGGTATTCATTACATTGAAGGCGGCTGGCCGGGCTCCAACCCCAGGGACAGACAGTTTTTTGAGCTGGCAAAAAAAGTTACTTTTGAAAATGCCCGAATCGCCGCTTTTGGTTCAACCCGGAAACCGGGAATCAGGCCGGAACAAGATGCCAACTTAAACGCGCTGCTTGAAAGCGAAACGCCGGTTGTGGCCATTGTCGGCAAGAGCTGGGATCTTCACGTCGAAACCGTCATGGGAATCACGCGCAAGGAAAATATCGCCATGATTCTTGAATCCGCAGCGTATCTGGCCGGACACGGGCGCGAGGTTATTTACGATGCGGAGCACTTTTTTGACGGCTATAAAGCCAACCCGGCATATGCGGTAGAGACCCTGATGGCCGCCATGGACGGCGGCGCTCAAACCATTGTGCTCTGCGATACCAACGGCGGAACCCTGCCCTTTGACATTGAGGCCATTGTGGCAGCGGTAAAAAAAATTACGGACCGGTCCGTCCGGGTCGGAATTCACTGCCATGACGACTGCGGGCTTGCCATAGCCAATTCACTTTTGGCAGTAAAAGCCGGTGCATCCATGGTTCAGGGAACCATTAACGGTTATGGGGAACGATGCGGCAATGCCGATCTCACCGCCATCCTCCCGATACTGGGGCTGAAGATGAACCGGCCGTGCGTCAGCAGTGAAAATCTGAAAAAAATACGTCAACTGTCCCGGTTTGTCAGTGAGACCGCCAATATGACGCCGCTTAACACCCGGCCGTTTGTAGGGAAAAGCGCTTTTGCCCATAAAGGGGGAATCCATGTCAGCGCCATCATGAAGACGCCGGCGGCCTATGAACATGTGGATCCGGAACAGGTCGGCAACAAACGGCGGGTCCTGATTTCAGATCTGTCCGGAAAAAGCAATATTGAATACAAAGCCAAGGAACTGGGCATTGAGTTGGATCAAAACGGTTTTGACAGTAAAAAAATCGTATCTGAAATCAAGCGCATGGAACAGGAAGGGTACCAGTTCGACGTTGCCGACGGATCATTTAAGATTTTGATGGAAAAATTTACGGACCGGTTCACCCCTAAATTCGAACTGGAATCTTTCCGCGTAACCATTGAAAAGGACAAGGAACGGCCTTGTCACTCCCATGCCACCATAAAAATTTCAGTGGATGGCCGCCGTGAAATCACCGCAGCCGAAGGTCATGGGCCGGTCAGTGCGCTGGACAATGCCCTGCGCAAGGCCCTGGACGGTTTTTTCCCGGATCTTGAATCCATGGGCCTGGTGGATTTCAAAGTCCGGGTGATGGACGGCGAAAAAGGAACCGCGGCCAAGGTGCGCGTGTTGATTGAGTCCCGGGATCATGACAATATATGGACAACGGTAGGCGTGTCCGAAGACATCATTGAGGCAAGCTGGCAGGCATTGGCCGACTCCATACAATATAAGCTTTCCAGAAACAGGGAAAGTGAAAATTGAGAATTGCAGATTGAATATTTACGTATTGATGTGATATTCGGTTTTTTTATTCAAATGGGAAAGGGAATACTTTCATGAAACACAGTGGGAGGATCAACGCCGCAGGAACGAAAATATCCGGTTTCCTGCGGCCCATGCTTACGCCTGTTTTCACTCGGCTGTAATAACACGCGAAAACCCTGTTTAAAAAAATGTATTATTTAAAGGAGAAGACCCATGAGTGAAAACATTATCATTTTCGATACGACTTTAAGAGACGGCGAACAATCCCCCGGCGCCAGCATGAATACCGCTGAAAAATTGCGTCTGGCCTCGCAGATGGAGAAACTGGGCGTCGACGTGCTGGAAGCGGGATTTCCGGCGGCATCTGACGGTGATTTTGAAGCGGTAAGCGAAATCGCCAAAAAATTAAAAAAAATTCAGGTGGCCGGTCTTTCAAGAACCGACAAAAATGATATCGACCTGGCCTGGAATGCGATAAAACACGCACCCAACCATCGGATTCATATCTTTATCGCCACATCCGATCTCCACATGGCGGAAAAGCTGAAAATGTCCCGGGAACAGGTTCTGGAAGCCACGGTAAATGCGGTAAAATACGCCAAATCCTTTACCGACAACGTGGAATTTTCAGCCGAAGACGGCTCTCGCAGCGATCGCGATTTCATGTGCAAGGTCTTTGAAGCGGCGATTGCCGCCGGCGCCAACACGATCAATCTGCCGGATACCGTGGGATACGCCATTCCCAGTGAATTCGCCGAACTTGTCCGTTATGTCATCGGCCATACGCCCAATATGCACAACGCTGTTTTGAGCGTGCACTGCCATGATGATCTGGGCCTGGCCACGGCAAATACCCTGGCCGCCATATCGGCCGGGGCACGGCAGGCGGAAGTCTGCGTCAACGGCATTGGGGAGCGGGCCGGGAACACGAGCCTGGAAGAAGTCGTCATGGCCCTTCATACACGGCCCAATTTTTTCCCCTTTACCACCAACATTACGACCGAACAGATTTATCCCACCAGCCGGCTGGTCAGCACCATCACCGGCATCATGGTGCAGCCCAACAAGGCCATTGTCGGCGCCAATGCCTTTGCCCATGAGGCGGGCATTCACCAGCACGGGGTTCTGGTCAACCCCATGACCTATGAAATCATGAAACCCGAAACCATCGGGTTGAGTGCCAATAAACTGGTTCTGGGCAAGCATTCGGGCAGACATGCCCTGCATGACCATTTAAAGGAAATGGGGTATGATCTTTCGCCGGGAGAGTTGAATATCGTTTTCAAAAAGTTCAAAGACCTGGCGGACAAGAAAAAACATGTCATGGATGAAGACTTGGAAGCCCTGGTTCAGGAAGGCGTGCTCAGAACCGCTGAAGTATTCAGCCTGGAATATCTCCATGTAGCAAGCGGAACGACCGTGATGCCCATGGCGAGCGTCGTTCTCTCCATCAACGAAAGGCCTGTTAAAGGCGCAGGCTTTGGGAACGGACCCATTGACGCAGCCTATAATACCATTGCCAAGCTGACCGGAACGGATTCAGAACTGTTGCGATTCACCATCAGCGCGCTGACAGGGGGCACGGACGCTCAGGGCGAAGTAACGGTAAGATTAAGGGAAAACGGGCTTGTGGCCCTGGGCCGGGGAGCGGACCCTGATATCATCACTGCCAGCGCAAAGGCTTATATTAATGGTCTTAACAGATTGGAATACTTAAAAAAACATCCGGCGACAATGATGTCGTAATAAAGACTGATTCAAAACAGTTGAAATTTTAACCTGTTAGTTGATGGTTGATGGTTGTTATCCTTGATTTGTTTGATTTTGATTTTTCAACTCTCAACCATCAACCCGAATAAAAATTGTGTGAGAGGGTCTGTCTCATCGGAGATAAGAGAGAGTTACCTCAGCAGCCGCAGCACCTCGCTCCCACGCAACTTGTCCCATACCTTATGAAGAATAATCGTGGCAGCCCCATTTTTTTCAATATCCTGTTTGCCGGCCTCGCGGCAACAGGCGGCAAACAATTCGGAATCGTCGTTATCGAGAAAAAAATGGTTTTTTATCAGCGGATTGTAAGCTGTGTAAATCGGCTCCAGTTCTTCTATTTCCATGTTTGCGATGATGGCCCTGTCCATGTGCGGCAGCCTCGAAATGACCCGATTAGCCGCTTCATCAAGAGTTTTGGGCAGCAGCAAAGGATTTTGGCACTTTACGTTGTTCAAAAAATCATGGTGTTCCTGATTTTCAGACGTAGTTGATAAAATGACGCATGAAATAATGAATTTTACGGCGACATAAACTCTGGGATTTTTGCGGGCGCGTGGGCCGGCAACGTTTAATACACTAACGTTGTTTTCAAAAACCCACGAATGAATAAGGGATATCGCCTGAAATGCCGGTAACGCATTCAGGTCAATGCGCAAATAGGGCCGCTTGTGTTTCAGGGCCATTTTCACGGTGTATTTTGACCCGCCGGTCAGCTTTTCCATATAAAAAACCACGGTACCGTCCGAATCAGTAACATTTTGTCGGGTTCTTTTCGAATATCTGCAGGAATCCATCTCCTGTAACTGGTATTTTAAAGGCAACGGCCCGGACTCTGTTTTGCGCCCTTTGGGAAGCCATCCTCCATGCGGCAATCCAAGCTCAATAGCTGCGTCAAGAGCTGCCTGATCAGCCCCGGTTTGCCCTCCGGATACAATTTTTTTCAGCACATTTTCACTCTAAAAACATAGTTGAAAGTTGAAAGAATCTAATCCCCCATTTTGGCCATGTAGTCATCATACATGGTTTCAAGGGCGAGTTTATGCTTGGCTTCTTCCTGGCAGAGCACCTTAAAAACGGTTTTTTGATCCGGACTCTCCGCTTTATCCAAAAGCATGTTGTATAACTTTAATGCTTTTTCTTCGCGCTTCATAGCCACCAGCAGCAATTCATTATATGCCATTCCCTTCTTATAAGGCATATCCACAACGAAATCGCTTCTTTTGATATCGGCAACCCATTTGAAACGATACCCGGAAAGGCTTTCTGCAATCCCTTTTTCCTCAA
Source organism: uncultured Desulfobacteraceae bacterium (assembly GCA_964440555.1). GTDB lineage: Bacteria > Desulfobacterota > Desulfobacteria > Desulfobacterales > UBA5616 > CAYTSY01. The sequence goes on along the minus strand of CAYTSY010000013.1, from coordinate 19,534 downwards.
TATTTTCAAGCAAAGCCCAATGCTTTTTTTCCTCATTTGCAAATTCCATAAGCATTTCTTTTGAACCGGACATGGGTTCTTCCCCGCTGATCGTCTCGTAAAATTGCTGGGCCTCTTTTTCCTTTTCAACAGCAAAATCAATGATCTCTTTCAAACTCGCGAATTTCATATCATCTCATCCCCTTTCATTATTCTTTCATTTGGAATATTATAATTTTAAGGTTCCGATTATATCGGATGCCTTATCCGTGTTATTCTTTATAAAAAAATCCATGATACCGTCAATGATGTCCATTGTCGCATGGGGGTTTGAAAAATTGGCCGTTCCCACCTGAATCGCCGTAGCGCCGGCAATTATAAATTCCAGGGCGTCCCGGGCCGTTGATATTCCACCGATGCCGATGACCGGGATATTCACCTGCTGCACGGTTTGCCATACCATGCGAAGCGCAACCGGCTTGATTGCCGGGCCGGATAACCCGCCGATAATATTGGCCAGTTTCGGCTTTCTGGTCTCGATATCAACCGCCATCCCGGAAAGTGTATTGATCAGGGACACGGCGTCAGCGCCGGCGTTTTCAACGCTTTTGGCAATCCTGACAATATCGGTAACAGTCGGGCTGAGCTTGACGATGAGAGGTTTGGCGATTTTTTTTCTTACGGCGCAGACGACTTCAGCGGCCACCCGTTCATCCGTGCCGAAAGCCATTCCTCCTGCGCTGACATTCGGACAGGAGATGTTGACCTCGATGCCTGACACGCCCTCCATATCATTCAAACGCGCCGCCAATTCCATATATTCAGAAATGCTTTTCCCATAAATATTGACAATGACGGGCGTAGCCAGGGTTTTCAGATAAGGCAACTTTTCTTTTTCAAACCGTTCCAGGCCGACATTTTCCAGGCCGATGGCATTTAACATACCGGCCGGCGTTTCAACGATTCTCGGCGGCGGGTTCCCTTTTTCAGGGTGCAATGAAAGCCCTTTAACAATGATGGCCCCCAGCCGGTTCAGATCAACCAATGATTCGAATTCCTTTGCGTATCCGAAAGTGCCGGAAGCGGTCATCACGGGATTTTTCAATTTAAGGCGTCCAATGTCAACCGAGAGATCGGGAGAATGGCCTTTGTTCAACATCTCGTCAACCGTTTTTTTGGTTTTTTCAACTATCAACTGTCAACCATCAACACGCATAAAGATTGTGAGAGATGGACTCTTAAATTGATTTTGTAAGAGTCTATTCGTAGGAATAGATCTCATACAGGGTTTCCTTGCCCAGCAATGCATCTATTTCCCCTTGAATTTCGCTTCGTTCCTCGCTTAAAACCCACTTGCGCCAATCATCAACCGCGTGCCAGGTGCTGATGACCAGAAACTCCCCGCGCCGGTCGATTCTTTTCAATGTTTCTCCGGAAATGTATCCCGGCTGATCCATCGTCAGTATTCTGAGTTTCATCAGCAGGGAATTCAATGCCGCTTCCTTGGTCTCCGGAACCGTTCTTTTAATCAAAATTTTAACCGCCATGTCAACCTCCTTTTTTTCTGTTGCCGGCTTTACCGGTGAACTTCCCTGCCATCGGCGTCAACCGGACGAGGCAGGGCAAAACCAAAAACAGACAATGGAAGATCGAGTTGGGCCCGTTGCCGGGGCAAAACGGAAAAGACGAATAACGGAATCAAAGGATACGAAAATCGATTTCAACTGATACATAATAAAAAAATACCACTTTTTTGTCAAAGAAAGATTTCAAAAACAGCAATTCTCAGTGAACGCCTTTTTTGATCGACAGATCGTGGATTATTATTTTTATGGAGACTGCATATTAATTGATTTATTTTAAGGATCAATTTACAGTAAGGGCCAAATTACAGGAAATTCAATAAGGCAGAAAGGAATGCAGACCCGCATGAAACGAAGATCCGTGATTCTGGAAGAAAATGCGGCACTGGATTTCATCAAGGACGGCATGACTGTTGCTCTGGGCGGGTTCATCACGGCACAGCACGCCATGTCCATGATCCGGGGAATCGCTCGGCGCGGCATTCGGAATCTGACGCTTATCGGCAGTCTGTCGGCTTCCCTGGAGGTCGATCTGCTTATCGGATACGGATGCGTCAAGCGGGTGGTTGCGGCCTATGTCGGGGCAGAGGGTGCTGTCCCCATCGGCCCCTTTTTCAAAAAGGCGGCTGAGACGGGAAGCATCGATATCTGGGAGTGCGATGAGATCATCGTGGCGGCCATGCTGCATGCAACGGCAGCGGGAATTCCCTTTTTCCCGGTCCGCGGGGGGCTTGGAACGGACCTGCCCGAACTGAACCCGGATCTCAAGCCGTTTTCAGATCCCATCAACGGAGAACCCCTGCTGGCCGTGCCGGCGATGAACATCGACGTGGCCCTGACCCATGCATCCTGTGCCGATGAATACGGAAACGTGCAATACGCGGGAAACAGCTTTGCCGACGGCCTGATGCAGCGGGCAGCGGGAAAGACCATAACGACCGTGGAAAAAATCGTTGCTCCTGAATATATCCGCCGCGCACCGTTTAAAACCGCTTACACGGCCGACCATGTCGTCCGGGCGCCCTTTGGGGCCCATCCGTATTCCTGCCATGGCGCCTATGTGGAAGACGAAGCCCATTTAAAAGCCTATGCCGCCGCTGCCTACATGTCAACCCGGGGAGAGGAAACCGCATGGAAGGAATATCGAAACCGGTATATCGACACGCCGACAGATCATCTGGCCTACCTTGAACAGGTCGGGCTGAGGACCCTATTTTCACTTTATGAATTTTAGCCGGGGAGGTGTCTCATGGCTGAATACAGCATTAAGGAACTCATGGCCTGCTGGCTTTCACGGGATCTCGCCGACGGCGAATATGCGGCCGTCGGGGCGAATTTCCCAATTCCCAGGGCCGCCGTGCTGCTGGCCCATTTTCTGCATGGCCCGAATATGAAAGTCGGCATGGGGGCTTTCAGGGTTCGCCTGGATCATATCGATCAGGTGATGACGCTCAAATTCTTCTCGGATTTCAGGCCGGTGCGATGGGCCGAATATGCATCCTGTTTTCCCTTGGATCTGCTGGGGTTTCACAAGCTGGATGCGTTTTACATCAGCGGCATCCAGATCGATGCCTTTGGCAACACCAACCTTATCGGCATCACGGAAGATAAAAACCGGTACAAATTCCGGGGGCCGGGCAGTATCGGCACCACGACGCTGGCCGCGGTCGCCCGAAGATATTATATTGTGGCCGAACACCACAGCCCCCGGTTGTTCGTGGAACAGTGCAGCCAAAAAAGCGCCATGGGATTCGGGGACGGCACCCGGGGGTTGAGACAAAAGCTCGGGTTGCCCGGGGCCGGGCCAAAATACTGCATCACGCCCCTGTGCGTGTTTGATTTCAATCCGGAAACCTGCCGGATGCAGCTGCATTCACTGCATCCCGGGGTCACAGCCGGACAGGTGACGGACAGCACCGGATTCAGGGTTGAGGTTCCGGAGACGGTCATGGAAACAAAACCGCCCACCCCTGAAGAACTAGCGGTTTTGCGCAACCGGGTCGATCCGGAAGGCGCTTTGAGAACATAACGCCTGTATAAAAAGGAGTGTCCATGACGATCGGAAACATTGTTGCCCGAAGCCATGGCATACGACATGTGCCATGACGTTTAAGACAGCGGCCATAATTGTCGCAGCCGGCAATGGCTTGCGGATGGGCAGTAAAACACGCAAGCAGTATCTTGCCATAGCCGGAGTCCCGGTATTGGCGCGCACACTGATGGTTTTTAATGCGTGCCCGGCCATTGACCGGATCATCACCGTAATCCCTCAGGAAGATTTTGACTTCTGCAAAGAAAATGTTCTTGCTTTCCTTGTTCCGCAAAAGCCTGTTGAATTTGTTTCAGGTGGAGATGAACGACAGACTTCCGTATTTAAGGGAATTTGCGCGGTTGATGATCCCGGATCGATCCTCGTGGTTCATGACGGCGTTCGCCCTTTTGTTGCCGAAGCCGATATCATAAAATGCATCCGTGCAGCCAAAACATTCGGGGCCGCCATCGTAGGGATTCCTGCGCAGGATACCTTAAAAACCATAGACGATGAGGGCTGTATTGATAAAACAATCGAAAGGCGCGGCATATGGCAGGCCCAGACGCCTCAGGCGTTTGAGTGCCTGCTGCTTAAGACAGCCCATGAAAAAGCCAACCGGGAGGGCTTTACGGGGACCGATGATGCGGCCCTGGTCGAGCGGCTGGGCAGAAAAATAAAGATGGTCAAAGGGCAAAAGTTCAATATAAAAATCACCACACCCGAGGATGTACTGCTGGCCGAGGCGCTTGTACGGCTGAAAACCGACGCGAAAGGTTTGAAATTTGAAGTTACCGGCGAATCATAACCGGGTTCAAAATACTATTCCCTTTTTCACTCAGGTTTATGTTCTGTCCCGATCAGAAACGGCGACTTTTCGACGCTGCAAATCCCTTTTGAAATCACAAGAGACTTACCCATATCTACGCCGGCGTCAAATGTTTGTCTGTCCTGAGAAATCTGGTTCCGGTAAAACTTCGAGATGCGGGGGTAACGAAACCTGAAGTAGCCGGTTAACATCGGATCGTCGATTTTCATCAGCGCGGTTGAGGGCCCGGCGGGGTCTTTGAGTTTAATTCCGCCCGCCATTTTCGACCTGAACCCTTTGATAGTGCTGCACGCAAAATCAGTCTTGCGGCGCATGCCCAAGTTTTTGGAACCGTTATGGTCCTTCCATTTGGAATTGATAAAATTTATTACAAAATCATGAGCATACGCGGCAATTTGAATATTTGTCAGAGTTCCGGATATCTCCAGGACGCTTCCCATTTCTCCTTTATCAATTACAAATGCGCCGGCCCAGATGCCTTCCACGCCATAAAAATCACAAATCAGCCCCCCCAATTGATACGCGTCGCGGGCGTGGCGGAGTTTGGGTTTTCCTAAAAAAACACTGTAAAAAGTCCGGCTTTGGTTTTGTTCGATCAATTCCAGGTTGTATTTTGCGATCAGCTCGTGGGCTTTTGCCATGGCGGCTTCCGCTTCGTTTTGGTTCCGGCTTTCGGCAAGGGCCATCAGTTTTTTAATTCGCATGAGGCGCTTATCCCCAATATATTGCCTCTCGTTAAACACCTGTTCATCCAAAGCAGGATATTTCCCCGAAGCTCTCGGGTTGGCCCGCAATATCCGACAGGCGCTTAAAAAAGAGGGCCCATGGTCTGCTTCGTACCGGGCGTGCAGGCACTGGTCTGCAAATTGATGAGCCATTTCGTGTTTCAATACCTCTACAACCGAGTCCCAGGAATGATTCATGACAAGGGTGCGGCTCAGACAAATTTCGCCCCTGTCGGCAGACCAGTACCCATGCCTGGAAGTTAAGTCCTTCAGAGAAAAAATCGGCTTTTTCATTTTCGGCCGCTCGCGCTCGCCCAAGCGCCACAGCGCCGCATCCCATTCATGGGAAAGCCCTTTAAGAATCCGGCGCTCCAGGTCCGACTGGATGTCGGATTTGTCTTGTTTTTGCATAACCATGCTGATATCCCCGAAAAAAGAACGGAAGTCGGACATTAATAAAATAAGGACGCCGGTGCAATGAAAATTTCGGATGCCTGCCGGGAAATCATGTGGAACATTTCATACCCGTTGTTGATGTATCTTTTCTTTTTCATCGCATTGGGCATTTTTTGCTTTGGGCTGTACCGACGGATCAGGTCATGGAAGACAGGCCGGCCGGATGCGGAAAGGTTTTATCATCCGATCCAACGGTTATGGGCGATGATCAGGTCGGTCATAACCCAGGAAAAGGTGTTCCACTGGCCGTATGCGGGTTTTTCCCATGCATTGATTTTTTACTCCTTTCTCTTTCTGGTTCTGACGACGCTTGCCGTTTTTATGGACCATGATCTGGGCGCGATTGAATTTAAGGGATATTTGTACGCATTCTTTTCCCTGTTTGCCGATCTGGCGGGGGTTTTGATGCTTATCGGCGTGGCTCTGGCCCTGTGGAGGAGAATCGTTGTCGCCCCGAAAACCCTGGATACTTCTTTTGCCGATATCTTGTGGCTGTTTTTCCTTGCATTTATTGTTCTCAGCGGATTTATTACCGAGGCCCTGAGAATCACAGCCACCCGCGACCCCATGCCGATGCTGTCGCCTGCGGGATATCTGCTTTCTTCGGTTATGTCGTCTTGGGTCTCCGAGGATGCCGGTAAAACAGTGCATCGATTTGCCTGGTGGCTGCATGTATTGTTTTCCTTTTCATGGATGGCCATGATCCCCTTTACAAAATTTTTCCATATGGCAGTAGTGCCGGCAAACACGTTTTTTAAAAAAATTGCGCCACAGGGAGAGCTGTCGCGGACAGACATCGTTGCGATGATGGAAAACACCGATGCAGACGAAGAACAGATGAACATCGGAATCGCCGATGCAGGGGATTTTACATGGAAACGGCGGATGGATCTGGAGGCGTGCGTCTCCTGCGGCAGATGCGAATCCCTATGTCCGGCTTTTTTGGCGGGACAGCCCCTGTCTCCCAAAAAATTTATTTTAAATATGAGAGATTTGCTTCAAAAATCCCGGATTCCCCAGGATAAAGACCCGGGAAATCCGGGTATTGTGGGCAACGCGTTTGATCAGGATTTTATTTGGCTTTGCCGGACCTGCATGGCTTGCGTTGAAATATGCCCGGCGTATATCGAACATGTGGATGCCTTGATCGAAATCAGGCGCAATGAAGTTCTGATGCAGGGCCGCCTTCCCCTTCATGGTTCGCGGATGCTGAAGACCATGGAAACTTCCGGGAATCCTTTTGGCCCCCAAAGCGGGAAGATCAAACGGCAAACGCAATTTGATGCCCCGGTCATCGGTCGTGGGCAATCCTGCGACGTTTTATACTGGATCGGATGTTTTGTCTCCATGGACCCTGCCAGGGGGAAGATTGCGGCGGACCTGTGCCGGCTGATGAAACACTGTCATATCGATTTCGGCATACTGGGAGAAGGAGAACGGTGCTGCGGGGACCCGGCCCGGATCATGGGGGAAGAATACTTATTTCAAACCCTTGCAAAGGAACAGATTTCTGAATTAGATCAAAGAAAATTCAATTCCCTGCTGGTATCCTGCCCCCACGGCTATACGGTTTTAAAAGATGAATATCCGCAATTCGGCGGTATTTATCCCGTTATCCATTACACCGAGTTTTTATATCAACTCATGATCAGCGGAAAAATAAAATTTGCTGCCGGCAAAAACCGCGTGGTCGCCTATCATGATCCCTGTTACCTGGGAAGATATCAACACATTTATTCGGCGCCCCGGCTGCTGCTCGACGCCGTGCCGGGAATCCGGCGCTGCGAGATGACAAACAATAAACATAAGAGCATGTGTTGCGGCGGCGGCGGCGGACATTTTTGGATGGATTTCAAACTCAGCGGCCGGATCGGTACCCTAAGGGTTGAACAGGCTCTCGAGGCCGGCGCAGATACCCTGGTTGCCGCGTGCCCCTTTTGTCTTCACATGCTCGAAGATGCGGTCAAGATGATGGATGCCGGAGACCGGATTTGCGTCATGGATATTGCCGCAGTGCTGTTGGAAGCGCTGGAAATGTGAAATCTTCGGGCCGCTTCACGTCCGGCCGTAACGGGGTTTGTGTAATGATCGGTAATAATCCGTAATGAATGGTTATCTTCGCCTTAAACTGTTATTGATTTCCGAACAGCTTTTGAAAAAATAAATTCTGTTTGCCAAAACGATTGACATTGCTTTAAATTCGAATTACTTGATTTTTATATTATAACCAAAAACAAGGTTTTATCAGGACGGATAAAAACCCCGTGATTTTTTTCATGCCTGTTTCATGAACAGCAATTTCCAACCCTTAATCAGTTAAAGGAGGCCTGATATGGCGAAGGTATACTTCATGGACGACCGGTCCCAATCCAATCAAACAAGCCTTGTCGCTAAAATGCTTACCTTGTTTGATACCGCGGGCTTTGGCGACATGATCAAACCCAATGATGTTGTTGCCATCAAACTGCACATGGGCGAGTACAATAACACCGCCTATATCCGGCCTGTGTATGTACGGGCACTGGTAGACAAAATCAAAAGCCTGGGAGGAGAACCCATGGTGGTGGACACCACCACGCTTCCGTATTTCACATACGCATCCCGGGTCACCGCGCTGGACCATTACAAAACCATCTCTCGAAACGGTTTTTCACCCTCAACCGTCGGTTGCCCAATTGTCATTGCCGATGGATTTATCGGCACCGATGACGTCCGTGTCGACCTTCCTGAGGGGTTCATCCTGAAAGAACAATACGTCGCCACCGGCATTGCCCTGGCCGACGTCATGATCCTGTTGAGCCATTTCAAGGGCCATCCCATGGGAACATACGGCGGCGCCATTAAAAATATGGGTGTGGGATGCGCCTCCAAACGGGGGAAGCTGAACCTGCATCTGGGCGGGCATCCAAAATACGGTCTCAAGAGCCGGCCCTATCTGCCGGAACGCTGCCTGGGACAGCAGTGCCCGACTTGGGAAATATGCGACAATATCTGTTCCCTGGGAAACATCAGGATAACCGAAAAAACAATCGAATGGAACAGAGACGACTGTATAGGCTGCATGGCCTGCCTCCCGCTTCTGGCCATGTGCGGCGTGGCAATGCCCCCTGATGATTATTTTGATGCAACGGCGGCGGCTATCGCCGATTCCGCGCTGGCGACGGTTAAAGCCATTGGAAAAGACAAAATCGGCTACATCAACCTCGCGCTGGATATTGCCCCTTGGTGTGACTGCGTCAGTTACAGCGACCGGTCCATCGTTCCCAACATCGGTGTTTTTGCTTCCTGGGATCCGGTGGCCATTGATTCCGCCTGTCTGCAGAAGGCCACGGAATCAGCCGGCATGCCGGGTTCTATCGCCATGGCCAAGGGCGTTATGGATCCGGGTCTTCCCAAATTCACTGCGTGCGGATCATTTATGGGCATCAGCCAGGAAATTCAGCCCAATGTCGGGCAAAAAATCGGTTTGGGAATGCGCGAAGTGGAATTAGTTGAAGTGCCGCCGCTTGATGACGACAAACCATTTTTGTGCACGCATATTCCTGCAGGCGCCAAACACAGCAAAGCGTTTGCGAAAAAAGGCGACATTTATCCGCCCGGTGGATTCAAGCGGGCCGAAGAAGTGGATCTCGAAGACATGAGATAAAAAAGGAGGTGGATCATGTTTGGATATATGGGGAAAATCCTGTACGTGGATCTTACGGCAAAAAAAACGGCGATTAAAGACGTTGACCCGCAAATGGCGCAAAATTATATCGGCGGCGCCGGGTTTGCCACAAAAATGCTCTATGACACTGTTCCGGCCAAAACAGACCCGTTAGGGCCGGCCAACCAGCTTATATTTATGACCGGACCGATCACCGGAACGCGCTTTCCCACTTCCGGACGTTTTACCGTGGCGGGCAAATCACCGTTAACAGGAATTCTGGCGACATCCACGTCTTCGGGATTTTGGGGGGTGGAACTCAAACGATGCGGATTCGACGGCATCGTTTTTTCGGGAAAAGCGGATAAACCGGTTTACCTTGAACTCATCAACGACACGGTGGAAATCCGGGATGCTGCCGGCATCTGGGGAAAGGATGCCTACCAGACCCAGGACCTCCTGAAAGAAAAAGCCGGCGATAAACGAGCCAGAGTCGCCTGTATCGGGGCTGCCGGCGAAACGCTGTCGCCGATCGCCTGCGTCATGAACGACGAGGGCCGGGCTGCCGGCCGCGGCGGTCTAGGCGCTGTCATGGGTTCGAAAAATTTAAAAGCCGTTGTATGCCGGGGAAATCAGAAGATCAACGTAGCGGTCCCGGAATTTTTAAATGAAATGGCCAAGCAGATCATCGAGGGCTTGACCAACAGCCCGCAGATCCAGCAGATGGGCAAATGGGGAACCGCGGGGTCCATGGATGCGGGATGGGCCACCAGCGACGTTCCGGTCAAAAACTGGCAGGTCGGGTTGTGGCGTGAGGGATGCCTGAAAATCGGGGGACAAAAAATGGCGGATACAATCCTGAAGCCGCATTCCGCTGCTTGCTACAACTGTCCGATCCGTTGCGCCCGATGGGTGGAAATTCCCAAAGGCCGGTTTGCTTACGAAGGCCCCGGACCAGAATACGAAACCCTCGGCTCATGCGGTTCCATGCTTCTCATTGACGATCTTGAAGCCGTCTCCTGGCTGGGGGAAATCTGCAACAAACACGGCATGGACACCATATCTGCCGGATGCACGCTGGCATGGGCCATGGAAGCCTATGAAAAAGGGGCCATTACCAAGCAGGACACCGGCGGCATTGAGCTCACCTGGGGCAATGTGGATGCCGCGATAGAAATTTTTGAGCAAATGGGCAAGGGACAGGGATTCGGCGCCGTATTGGCTCAGGGATCCCGGAATGCAGCCCGAAAAGTGGGCAAGGGCTCCGAAGAATACGCCATTCAGGTGAAAGGCATGGAAGTGCCCATGCATGATCCGCGGGCTTTTCAAAGTCTGGCCGTCAATTATGCCACGGGAGCCCGAGGGGCCTGTCATGTGCAGGGAAGTTCGTTCATGTTTGAGTTGGGATTGATCATGACTGAGGCGGGGATACAGTACAAGCAGGGACGGTTTGACAAAAAAAACAAGGGGCTTGCCGCCAAAGTGGCCCAGGATGTGTCCAATATTTTCAATTCCATGGCCATATGCATGTTCGGAGGCCTGGCATTACAGCCTTCCCATATGTCTATTTTGTTGACACTTGCAACGGGAATGCCTTACAGTGCCGCGTCTGTGCTGCAGGTCGGGGAGCGCATCGTCAATCTGCAAAGGGCCTTTGCCTGCCGGGAAGGAATAACCCGTAAAGACGATGCCTTGCCCAAACGACTGGTTACGCCCTTGGCCGAAGGCGGCGCTGCGGGAAAGGCCGCGGATCTGGAATACCAGCTAAATGAGTACTACCGCCTGCGCGGGTGGACCGACAACGGCGTTCCCACACCTGAAAAACTTCAGGCCCTGGGGTTGCCGGAGGCTGCAAACGATCTTGCATAGGGCTAAATAAACAATGTACCTGTTTTTGCGCCTGGTGCTGTCTGTAAGGATAAAACAGGACCGGGCGCTTTTTTATCAAGAATTGCGGGTTGAAAACTTTATATTCAGAGTAAAGGGGTATTTGCGTGAACGGAAAAGAATATGTCACACAGGCGATGGATCTGGTGGAAGCCGTTATTGCCGGCATTAAGCAAAACAACGCGTTAAATGGAGATGCGCTCATCGATGGGGCGATCAAAGCCCTGAGTGATCTTGGCGGAATGAAAAATAAGCCGACGCTGCGCACCAAAGAAGGAACCAACGTGGCTTTCCCGGTCTTTGAAGCGGCTCAGAATCTGGAAGAAGCCTGGGAAGATGCTCAGGCGGGCAACGATGTGGAAGATCTGAAATGGCGGTTGGAAGGGTTTATCGATGCGGTGATTGCTTTAAGCGGGGTCTTGAAAGATCGAACCGTTATTATGACCTAAAACTTTGCTATGGAACGCGCAGATGAAAATCACCGTAACATTTGCAGGCTTATTGCGTGAATATATCGGGGAAGAAACGGTAGTGATGACGCTTCGCCAGGGCGCTGTGTATGACGATCTTTTGCATGAAATTCATGATCGCTACGATAAACGGCTGCCGGAAATTCTTTGGGACAAACAGGCATGCCGATTCAGGCCGGGCATTCTTGCCGTGGGAGAAGGCAGGGATCTGGAGGAAAAAGATACCCCGCTCAAAGAGGAAGAAAACATTGCCATTGTGGTTCATATGGCCGGCGGCTGACAGTATCCATCCGGAAACGGCATCTTTTGGCCCAGGGCTGCGTTTTCGCTTTTTTGAAATCCTCAAAATAATTCATTATTCCTGCGGTTTCAAAAACGCTCATGCCTTGCCCTGAACCAAAATCCACCATTTCCGGACGGACACTGACTAACAAAGGAGAAAATTAAGATGGCCGATATTTTGATTACCGGCGGGGCCGGAAGCTTTGGCCGGATGCTGGCATCCATGTTAAGAGAAAAAGGGCACACGCTGAGAATTTTTGACCTCCCGTCATGCGATTATGGTTTCTGCAAGGGGTGGGAAAAGACAACGGTTCACCCCGGCAATATTCTGGACCCCGCTTCTTTAAAAGCGGCATTGCAGGGTACGGATCAGGTGTTTCACCTGGCCGCCATCCTTCCGCCGGCCAGTGAACTCGACCGGGCTAGGACATTTAAAGTCAATGTAGAGGGCACGAAAATTCTGTTGGATACCATCAGCGGCTTGACCCCCTCCCCACGTGTCGTCTTTACTTCTTCTGTTCACGTTTACGGAAATACCCGTTCGGAAAAGGGCTTGATCGGTCCGGACTACCCGGTCAATCCGGATGACTGGTATGCGGAAAGCAAGGTGGAAGCGGAGCAGATCCTTTTTACTTCGGGTGTGAAATACGTGAACCTGAGAATTTCCGGCGTGGTGATCCCCGCTTTTCTGGATCCGCCGGAACCCTGGGCATTTGAGGCGGATCAGCGAATCGAATTGATTTGTCTCAAAGATCTCGCGTATGCCATGTCCGTGGTGCCCGACCATTTGGAAGCATTCGGCAAAACCCTTATTCTGGCCGGCGGCAAAAGCTGGCAGGTCCTTGGCGGCGAATATGTAAGCCGCTGGGCCCGGATCATGGATATCCCTATGGATGAAATGCATTTTCTTGATCATCCCGGATGGTTCAACTGGTATGATACGCAAGCGTCCCAACGCCTGCTGGGCTATCAGAAAACCTCACTGGATGGTTTTTTCGGGGAACTGGATGGGGCCGTGCAGGTGGCGTTGGCATAGGCAATTCGCCTGGCGCAGGCCAAAGTGCAATGTTTTTATGCCCAACCCTGATGGTCTCGTTGGAAGTCGCCATTATGCCTGAATTTTTATAAACCACGAAGAGCACGAAGACGAAAATATTACATATTCTTATGCCCCTTCGTGGTCTTCGTGAACTTCGTGGTGAAAATCAAACTTTTTACGACGCCGTCAACTCTTATTCCTTATGGAGCGGCGTGTTGTCCCGGCAGGCGCAAGTGCGTTTCGATGTTCACCGGCCCTGAAATTAATTGCTGATCGACCATCATCTGTTCGGTTTGCCTCCACGCCGGAAAGTCGATCGTTCCGATCTTCACCTCTTTTCCGGGTTTGATGAATTTTCTGGTCAGCGCCAATTGCTTTTCGATTACCTCGATCGGTGTGCCGTCATCAAAGCGGTGGATTGTCCGGACGGTCTTTTCCGCGTTTTTCTCATCCATGGCGGTTTCCCAGCCTTTGAGGAGTGCGTCCAAAAATTCGGCAACCATTCTCGGGCGGCCTTTGAAAACAGCATCGGAAGTAATCACGGAGTTGGCCACCGTGTGTATCCCGTGTGCGTCGGGATCGAAATAATCGACCGCCTCACCACCGGATTTAATTTTGTCGCCGATGATCGGCCCCTGGGCGTTTCGGTAAATCGGCCACAAATCGACTTTCCCCTGGTAAAACGGCGTAAAATCATATCGGACGCTGTAAAGGGACAGATCGGATGTCCGGATACGATATTTTGCCAGCAGTGCCTTCATGATGTTTTCATCAATGCCGCCGTAAGTGATCCCCACGACTTTGCCTTTCAGGTCCAGAGGCGTTCTGACCCGGGTCCTGGCGGGGCGGTAAATCCATTGCAAGGGGTTTTTCTGGAACAATTGAGCAATGACGACAATGTGGGCGCCCTTATCCAATGCCCGGATGACCTGATCCGCCGATGCCGCGCCAAACTGGGCCCGGCCCAGCTCCAGCTCCTTTATGGCGTCTCGTTCCGGACTTCCCGGCCGGATCTTAACGGTAAGTCCTTTTTCCTTGAAATATCCCGACTCATCGGCAACCAGATCACCCGCGACGCTGCAGTTGAACAGCCATTTCAGCCGGTAGTAAACCGGACCTGCGGTTTCCTCGGCAGAAGCGGCGTTTGCCGTCAGCACCGTCAAGAGCAAAAGAAGAAACCCGATTTTTGCCGAAAAGTCAAATTTCATGCCGTTTTTCCTCCGCCATCATGCCATTTTTTCTTAACGGCAAAACCGATATATTCAAGCAGCAGCAAATACGCCAAGGTACAGATGCCGATCAGAAAAAGGGCGGTCAGAATTTTTGCAAGATCGCTCTGGTAAAGCGCAATACGGATCCGATATCCGATCCCGGCGTCGGCGGCGATGAATTCTGCCACAATCGTGCCCACCATGGCCACGGTGGCACTGCCCGATATCACGGTGATGAGCTTGCCGATATTTTCAAATATTCTGATTTTCAACGAAAGCCGCCAGGTGAGGCGTCCGGTTACGGCATAAAAATGTTCGATGTCGTCGATAGTCTCTGAAAAGATGCCGATAAAGGAAAGCAGCAGGGGGAAATAACAGATCATGGCGGTGATCAGCAGCCGGGAGGCCATGCCGTCTCCAAACAGAATAAAAATGATCGGCGCCACCGCAACGATGGGGTAAGCCTGAATATTATAGGCGCCGGTTTTGATCAGCGATCCCACCCAGTTGGTCAACCTGCAGACGACTGCAACGCCGGTCGCCAGTGCAATCGACATCATGTGGCCGATGACGGCCACGGAAAGCGTATCCAAAACGCTGAACAGATAGCCGGGAAAACAGGTTTGGCCTGTTGACCAGACTTCAATCGGGGAAGGAATGACATAATCGGAAAGATTAAGTGCGTATTTGAATAAAAAAAGTACTCCAAGGCCGGCCATATAGACGATCAAAAACTGGTAAAGGCGTCTATAAAGCATTCATGATCTCCAGCATTATGGCGTCGATGTCTTTTTGATCCGGTTCTGTTTTTCCGGTGTAATTAAAACCGGCGACGGTTATTATCCGGGGTGATTTCTCAGGACGCCTCAGAACCGAAATTTCTTTGCAGAATTTAGCGACTTCCGCCACATTATGGGAAATGTACAAAAAAGTTTTATCGGCAAATCCGCTTTTTGTTTTTAAAATGATCTGCTGCTTGGTGGTTTCATCCACATTGGCAAGGCTTTCGTCCATAATCAGCATATCAAAATCCTGGACCAGATAGCGTGCCAGATTGGCCCGGTTTTGCTGTCCGAGAGAAAGTTGCGTAAATCGTGCGTGCAAAAGGTTTTCAAGCCCGAAGGTTTCAATGATTTCTTTTGCCTGCTTCGTTTTGGAAAAAGGCGTGATGTCATGAAAATGCCCGTTGATGGTGGACCAGTCCGGCAGCCGTTCGAGATTGTAGGTATATAGTATTTTCAGGCCGCTGTTTTTTTCAACCTTTCCGGAAAAACGGCCGGTTTCGCCGGCAATTATTTTCGCAAGCGTTGTTTTGCCCACGCCTGAAGGACCGAACAGAGCATGAAAACCGGGTCCGTTAAATCGGTGGGACATGCTGTGAAAAACGGGAAAGTCGGAATTGGGGTGCTGAAATGTAATTGCTTCCAGGTCAAGTTGCATGGGCAATTCCGGTTTAAGAGGGGTGATGGTTGACAGTCGATGGTTTGGATGTGGTTTTTTCCCAACTTTCAACTTTCAACTTTCAACTCCCCTTCAGGGCAGGATTTCAATAGGTGTACCGTCTTTTACGGATGTCCAAATCTCATCAATTTCATGATTGGTTACGGCAATGCATCCGTTTGTCCAGTCCACATTTTGAATGCCGCAGCCTTTCCAGTTGTAACAGGTCGGCAGCCCGTGGATCATGATCATTCCTCCCGGATGAACGCCGCGCTCCTCGGCGGACACTCTGTCCCAGCGGTCCGGGTAAGAGATATGGATAGACTTGTAATGCAGGCCGCTTCTTTTGCGCCAGTCCAGCACGTATTTGCCTTCCGGCGTCCGGAAGTCTCCTTTTTGCTGCTTGTGGCCGACGGGATTGTCGCCCAGAGCGATCTTATACTGGCGAAAAGCTTTGCCGTCTTTCATCAGATAGAGAATTCTTTCGGATTTTTTGACCAGAACATAATCGGCCAGTGGAAGCCCGCCGGCCCAGACCGATCCTGCCAAAAACAGGCTCAGCGCCAACAAAATGCGATAAATCATAAGTCCTCTGCAGTATGTCGCTTTAATTTGAGCATGCCTCTTATCATGAAAATGCAATCATGTCAAAATAAGTTTGGGCTGAAGACTTTCAGCTTTGTGCAGTGATCGGCTTTTTTCAGAAACAAGGCTGTAAATACTTCAACACCAGCCCTGCAAAAACGGGGACATAAAGGTTGTCATTCAAGATGCATCTTTTTGTAATCCTAAGGGGAATCATCTCCAGAACCGTGACGGTCAATGATGTGGCGACCATCAGGGGAAAGGAAATCCGGCCGCCGAAATGACCCGGTAGAAAAGGGATGTTGGGAAACAATAAGGCAAAAAGCATCAGACACAGGCCAAAGCATGCCAGCGAACCTTCCAGAGTTTTTCCTGAAATGCGGACCCGGCCGATGGAAAGCCCCACGATTGCGGCAATGGCATCTCCGAGAATAAACAACACCAGCACAATAAAGGAAATATGCGGGAAGTTGACGAATGCCACGGAACAGATGAAAGCGCCGGCGATGATATAGGTCGCGCCCGTAGTTTTTCGCTCTTCACTATAGCGCATCAATGAACCAAAACAGGTCCGGAACACTTTGTGAACAGTCGGATAGGCCAGCCTCAGTCTTTCCAGCAGGATCGATAAAAAGAGTATAACGGCAAGGGCAACTGGAGGAGCCCATTTGGAAAGATCCAAAATGCCGGGAAGATAAAAGATGCCGGCCGGCATCAGAAGGGCTATGAGGTGCAGCAATTTCCGGTTGATTTCTTCTTTTGTGAGCATGTTCACCATTAAAAAAAATTTGATTTGTTGTTAAATGATGCCAATGATCCGAATCCAGACATTCACCGAACTACAGCAACTCCAAAAACGCCTGAATCCGGGTGCTGAGCTGTCCGGACTTTGTCGTATTATACTCTCTCTCCAGCTCAATGACCGGAATGCTGTGGTCCTGCCGCAGTTGATCCGTGAGCAATTTCTTTGCCCCGGCAAAATGATCGCAGAACTTCAACCGGGCAAAGACAATTCCGTTTATATCCGTTTCATCGATGATCCGTTTGATAATGGCGTAACTCCGGTCAAAACCATCGATTACGCCGGGGCAGGGGATTCTCTCCATATAGCGATCTGCAACGGCTTCAATCGGATCTTTGGCGTTTTCATCGATAAGGCCCATATAGTGGCGCAGACCAAAACACATGGCATCGGCGACCACGTTTGCCCCTTTGCTTTCAATAAAGTCGATAAACTCAAAAGAGTCGCAGGCGCCCCCGATAAGTAAAAGCCGGGGTGAATTGTTGCCGGTTATGCGGCGGCTTTCAAGTTCCGGCAACAGGGCTTCAAGCTTTTCGTTAAAGGTTTCACGGGGAATCAGCATCCCGGAAAGCGCAATCTGCATGTATTCCGAGCCTGTCAACGGCGGCGGGTTGTTTTTCCTTAAGTCGTTTAATTGGCTCATGAGGCGCCGCGTTTTATTGTAGATCGCAATCGTATGCCATAAATCCTGTTCTGAAATGCGCGCACCAAGGGCGTTTTGCAGGTGCAGGCGTAAATGCTTCATTTCCTGAATCAGCCATTCCTTGGCGCCCTGAGTAATGGTATGAGCCATTTGAAAATAATGGAAAAACGAAAAATCGGCTTTTTCCTCAATCTCGTTGACCAGTCGCAAATGGTGATCACACGTATTGGTGGCCACAAATCCGTCCAGAAAATTCAGTTCACCCAGCAGGAGGCACTCCAAAATCGACCGGGTGTAAGAACAATTGATGCGATGAAGGTGGGCATCCGCATTTTTGGTGTTGGCAAGACCGGGCGCCCGGACCCGCATGGGCAAAATGCCGGCGGCGTGAATAACTTCTTCGGGGATGCTCGAGCACTGAACCCCGAAGACACGGCCCCCGCTTTCTTTCCAGGCCTTCACTTCCGTGTTGAATAAAGTCGATGCCGTCGCCTTAAAATATTCCAGACCATCCATAATTGCTCCTATCCCAATATTCAATGTTTATTATCAGGCCGTGATGGTGGCAAAAAAATCCTTAACCTGTTCCCGCATGGGCTCGGATGACAATATGCGATCGTCATTATAGTCGAGCTCAATAAAAAGGGTGGGTATGCCTTCCTCCTGGAAATGCCGCCGCATGATGCCGGCGGCCCCGCAAATGCTGTTGCATCCCACATGCTGGGTGACGATGATGCAGTCGCAATGATATTGATGAAACGTATTCAGGGAATATTCAAGCAGTTTTCGTGTGTCAAACCGCATGATGGACATGGTCATATCCAAACCCTGCCAGGCGTATCCCTGGAGCATCGTATCGAGGTTTGTCGTGTCGATGGGGTCCAGGATCGGTGTTGACGCGAGCATGGACGTAATCACGGTTGCACCGAGTTCGGTCTCCATCCATGTAAAAAAATCTCTATCAAAGGTGGGCTGCACATGGACCCACAGGACCCGGTATTTTTCTTCCGGCTGATGTGTAATGCCTTCTTTAATGCGGCGGACGACTTCTTTGTAGAAAATGTCTATATTTTCCATATTTCTGGGATGTCCTGCCGAGGCGATGAAGCAGATGTAGGGAAACCCTTTCAACGCCGCCGGCACCGGCGACGGCTTTAATGTGTATGCATCTGAAATATCGACAAGGCGCTCATAGGCCCGGTTGGACTCTGTAATGATGTCCCGAAAGCGATCCAGGTCGAATTTTTTTCCGGTGACGTGTTCTAAAAAAGGAATCAATTGGGTCTTGATTTGCCGGCCATACCAGTCGGCTGCTTCTTTTCCATAGGTATAAGGCGTTTCAAGAAACAATGTCGGGATGTTCAATGCCTTTTTCATTACCGGATAGGCAACGCGGGTACCGTCGCAAGGCGCCGATGACGCAACGAAAAAAGCATTTTCCGGAAATTCTCCCGAAAGGGCCGCGCCGGTAATAAACCGATCCGTGGAACAGACGTCCGAAGGCAATCCGGATGACTCCGCCTTTTCAACAAATTCACGAAAAACGTCTTTGCTGTTGGCGGTAAACATCATGGGAAAGGTTTCAAGACAAAGGGGAACACAGTCAAACGCATAAAACAACTGGGGCGTCAATCCGAACTCAACCAGGGCCACTTTTTTATTTTGGTCCTCGGCTGCTGCAAACAATTCCCCCATTCGCGCGATGGAGTCTTTGAGTCCCAGAATTTGCAGGTTGAATTCCGGATCATTTATGGCGTTTAAAAACTCAAGCGCGGGTTTTGCCACGCCCTCAACCATTTCCCGGGTTCGTTTAAATGCTTTTTGCATAAATCAATCTCCCCTCACATCAAAAGTTAAAACGCCTTATTCCAAGCTGCATTCAAAATGATGCCGAGGCGGCAAGGAGAAGGCGACGCAGGTGTACGTTG
>CAYTSY010000012.1:0-37806 GCA_964440555.1 uncultured Desulfobacteraceae bacterium | reverse complement strand
CCAAAACCTATTTTGACTGGATGGAAAATATCCGGGACTGGTGCATCAGCCGTCAGATCTGGTGGGGACACCGGATTCCCGCCTGGACCTGCGAGGCCTGCGGCGAAGTGATCGTTGAAATGGAATCGCCGGGAACCTGCCCCGCCTGCGGGAGCAGCGCTCTGATTCAGGAAACCGACGTTCTGGACACCTGGTTCAGCTCGGCCCTGTGGCCGTTTTCCACCATGGGGTGGCCGGAGCAAACCGATTTATTGAAAAAATACTATCCCACCGCTGTTCTGGTCACCGGCTTTGACATTCTCTTTTTCTGGATAGCCCGGATGATGATGATGGGAATTCATTTCATGGGAGACGTTCCCTTTAAAGACGTTTACGTCCATGCCCTGGTCCGCGACGAGGATGGAAAAAAAATGAGCAAGTCCAAGGGCAATGTCATCGACCCGTTGACCGTGATCGAATCCTACGGGACCGATGCGTTCCGGTTTACGCTGGCAGCTTTTGCCGCCCAGGGAAGAGACATCAAGATGTCGGAAAAACGCGTTGAGGGTTACCGCCATTTTATCAATAAGATATGGAATGCGGCCCGTTTTTCCCTGATGCACCTCAAGCGTGGGTATGAAGATATCGATTTTGACAACGTGTCGCTTTTTGACAGGTGGATTCTGTCCCGGCTTAACCGGACGGCGCAAATCGTTGAAGAGGCCCTGGACAATTACCGGTTCAACGAGGCTGCAGGAGCCCTGTACCAGTTTGTCTGGCATGAATTCTGCGACTGGCACCTGGAAGCCGTCAAGCCGGTTTTATACGGAGACAAAGGGGAAGAGAAAAAGAATGCGGCCCTGGCTGTGCTATGGCATGTGGTAAAGGAAACGCTGATTCTGCTCCATCCGTTTATCCCCTTTGTGACCGAGGAAATCTGGCATAAGCTCCCGGGGACGGAGGGCTCGATCATGCGTGCCGCTTGGCTTTCCGACCGGAAGCCTGATATGGGGCGCGGGATCGATGAACCTGCGGAGTCTGACATGAAAATCATCGCGGACGTCATCACCGGGATCCGCAATATCCGGGGGGAGATGAATATTTCACCGTCAATGGCCCTGGAGGTTATCATGGATTGCCCGGAAGAGGGGATCCGAAATCTTCTGGCTGCAGAGCAGGAGACCCTGTGCAACCTGGCCCGTCTCACGAGAGCAGATATCCGGTCGGCCGGGGAGCGCCCCCGATCATCGGCGTTTTCAGTTGTGAGCGGGGCTACGATATGGGTTCCGCTTGCAGGGGTGATTGATTTTGCAAAAGAAACGGACCGGCTTGAGAAAGATCTCAATAAAATTGCCAAAGATCTGACCCAGGTCGCCAAAAAGCTAAACAACGCCGATTTTCTGGCCAAGGCCCCCGGGGATGTGAAGGAAAAGGTAAAGGAAAAAGAAGCGGATTTTCTTGAAAAGCAACAAAAACTCCAGGCCAATCTGGACAAGATCCGGGCGCTGGCATAGACCAGTGATGAGTGATGAGTCAATAAACACAACATTGTTTCCTCGAACCCATAACCCATAACCTATCCTATGCATTCAATAGACGATCTGATTAAAATCGCGCTGGCGGAAGATATCGGTCCCGCGGATATCACGACGGAGAATCTGGTTTCTTTTGCCGAAACGGGCAGGGCTGTGATCGTGGCTAAGGAACCCCTGATTATTGCCGGTTTGGAGGTGGCCAAGCGGGTATTCGAATACCTGGGGACGCCGGTGGAATTTACTTCCTCGTTTTGCGACGGCGATGAAATCCAAAAAGGCGATATTGTGCTGGAAATCGAAGGTAAAATGAGAACCCTGCTCATGGGCGAGCGGACGGCGCTGAATTTTTTGCAGCATCTTTCCGGAATCGCGACCCTGGTGCGGTCCTGGGTCCGGGAACTCGGCTTAAGCCGGGCAAAGCTGGTGGACACCCGCAAGACCACGCCCGGGCTTCGGTTTCTGGAAAAATACGCCGTGCGGGTCGGCGGCGCCTGTAACCACCGCATGGGGCTCTATGACGGGGTATTGATCAAGGACAACCATATCGCCGCCGCCGGCGGAATTACAAACGCCGTTGAAAAAATCAGGCGTGAAGTCCACCATCTGGTCAAGATCGAGGCTGAGGTATCGAATCTGGATCAGGTCCGGGAAGCGTTGCGGGCGAAAGTCGATGTGGTCATGCTCGATAACATGGATCTTGAGCGGATCCGGGAAGCCGTCGCCGTTATCAACCATCGGGCCGTCGTGGAAGTATCCGGGAACGTCACAAAGGAAAGGCTCGCCGAACTTGCCGGTACGGGCGCAGACATCATCTCATCGGGCGCTTTGACCCATTCGGCCAGATCCGTGGATTTGAGCATGAAGATCCTGAGATCCGGCGACTCTGTATAGATAATCATGATCCCACTGCGAGACACAAGCCCTTCAAGCAATTATCCGGTGGTCAACCTATCCCTCATCGCCGCAAACGTCCTGGTCTATATGGCTCAGATGGCCCAGGGCCCGGATCTGGAAAAATTTATTTATGTTTACGGACTGGTTCCGGCCCGTTACGTCGTTCCACAGATTTCTTCCTATTTTCCCCTGGGGCAGCAATTTTTCTCCTTGTTTTCTTTTATGTTTTTGCATGGCGGGTTTGTGCATCTGCTGGGCAACATGTGGTCCTTGTACATTTTCGGCGACAACGTGGAAGACCGGGTGGGACATTTCCGGTATCTGATGTTCTATGTTCTCAGCGGCATCGCATCGGGCTTAGTCCACCTGCTGTCGAATGCATACTCGAATGTCCCGACCATCGGGGCGAGCGGCGCCATCGCCGGGGTCATGGGCGCATATTTCATCCTTTACCCCCGATCCAGAATATTGACGCTCATTCCCATTATTTTTATTCCCTGGTTTGTTGAGATTCCGGCTTTTGTATTCATCGGTCTCTGGTTCGTCCTGCAAGTTCTAAGCGCCGCGGGAAGCACCGGTGGAGGCGCCGGCATTGCCTGGTGGGCCCATATCGGGGGGTTTGTTTTCGGGATTGTTTTGCTGAAGCTTTTTATGAAAATGCCGGTTTCAGGGATGAATGAAAAAATCCGGGGGAAAACAGCCCGGAAAACATCTCCCCGGCTTCAGGTGATCCGGCCCGGTATCCCGGAACAGAATGCCGACTTATACGGCGCCATCACCATCACCCACTACGAGGCCCTTGCCGGGGCCAAAAAGACAGTGAACATCCCCTGGGGATTTCAAAAGCGGTTGGTCAACGTCACTATTCCGCCGGGAGTAAAGCAAGGCAGTCTGTTGAGGCTCAAAGGACTTGGGAAAATAATGCCCGACGGACAAAGAGGGGATCTGCTGCTTCGGGTTGAGCTGAAGCTTTAAGTCAGCAGCGAAACCCTGTTGCGCCCTTTTTCCTTGGACAGGTACATGGCCTGATCCGCCCGTTTGACAAAGGAGGAGGCGCTCTCATTGTAGATGTGCTGGGTCACCCCGACGCTGATAGTAATCGTGACAATGTGGGAATTCTGGATAAACTTTTCTTTTTCAATGGCGTTTCTGATTCTCTCCCCGACCTTCAAGGCTTCCGTGCCCACGGTTTCCGGCAGGATGACGGTGAATTCCTCGCCCCCGTAACGGTACGCCGTATCCATGGCGCGCAGGCAGGATTTGGCGGTTTGAGCGATCCGCAGCAAAACCTTGTCGCCTTCCAGATGACCGTATGTATCGTTGTAATTTTTAAAATGGTCGATGTCGAACAACACCAGGGAAAGGGGATGCCGGTACCGGACGGATCGGTCCATCTCAAGCTCGACCTGACTGTAAAAATGCCGGGAATTATAAAGCCGCGTCAGGCCGTCCGTGATGGCGAGGTTTTTAAGCTCTGCCAGCATCCGGAGCCTTTCCTGGTTGAGCTGCCTTTCCGTCAACACCCGCTTGAGCCTCAGCATCAGCTCCCTGAAACGGACCGGTTTGAAGATAAGGTCGCTGGCGCCTTTATTGATGACCTCTTCATAAGAATAGTCGGCACTGTACCCGGTGATGACGATGACGTCCGCATCAAATTTTTTTTTGATCAAATCCGTAAATTCAAGTCCATCCATTCCCGGAAGGGAAATATCGGTGATTACCAGATTCACGGAGTTCGACTCCAAGATTGCCATCGCCTCTTCAGCGGAAGACGCCGTAGAGGCGCTGAAACCCGACTGTACAATGAACTCTTCAAGCGGAGTTCTGACGTCGGGGTCATCGTCAACGATAAGAATGTGGGCATCGATCATGTGTTTGCCTGTTGCCGCGTGTCTACTCCTTTCGGCAACATTTTGCCGGAGAGGGGGCTGCCGGACTTGACATCCGGCTGCGACGTTTGATAAAAGACGCTTTTTTTGATTGTAAATTGGCTATATATCTGGAATGATAGAGCGTGTCAACCGGCTTTTCAACGGTTTTGGCCCTGATCTGTTAATTTGTTTAACGTGTTTAAATTGGCGTGCACGCTTTTTTTACCACCCTGTGAATATGAAACATATACGAAATTTCAGCATAATAGCCCACATCCATCCTGGTAAATACACATTGACCGATCGTCTGATTTAGTTTGCAGACATTGTCTCGGTACGTGATTTCAAGGATCACATCCTCGACACTATGGATATTGAACGGGAACGCGGCATTACCATCAAGAGCCAGACCGTGTGCCTTCCGTATCTGGCCGTGGATGGCCAGTCCTATTTATTGAACTTGATCGATACGCCGGGCCATGTTGATTTTACCTACGAGGTTTCCCGTGCCCTGGCTTCCTGCGAAGGGGCCTTGCTGTTGATCGACGCGAGTCAGGGAGTGGAAGCCCAGACCCTGGCCAACCTGTATCTGGCCATGGAGCATAATCTGGAAATCATCCCGGTCATCAACAAGATCGATCTGCCTTCCGCAGATATCGAGAGGGTAAAAGGCCAGATTGAAGAAGATCTCGGCCTTGATGCGGAATCGGCCATTCTGGCATCCGCCAAGGAAGGCATCGGCATCCGGGAGGTGCTGGAAGGCGTTGTCAAGCGGCTGCCGCCGCCCTCGGGGAATCCGGACAAACCGTTGAAAGCCCTGATATTTGATTCCCATTATGATGCTTTTCGGGGCACCATCGTCTATATCCGGCTTATTGACGGAGAAATCAAACCCGGCGACATACTCCGATTTATGTATAACGACGCCTCCTACAAGGTCGAAGAGGTGGGTTTTTTCAGGTTGATCCGCGTCCCCCAGAAAAAACTTTCCGCCGGAGAGGTGGGGTACATCATTGCGGGCATCAAGACGGTCAGCGATACGCGATGCGGAGACACGGTGACCTTGAAAAACAACCCCTGCGACGCGCCGCTGGCCGGATTCAGGGAATCCAAGCCCGTGGTATTTTCATCCATCTACCCGGTGGCGTCGGACGGCTACGAAGACCTGGCTGTTGGATTGGAAAAACTCAAGCTAAACGATGCTTCACTGATTTATGAAAAAGACAGCTCCGCTGCCTTGGGCTTCGGCTTTCGCTGCGGGTTCCTGGGGCTGCTTCATCTGGAGGTGGTTCAGGAGCGTCTTGAGCGTGAATTCGATCTGTCGTTGATTTTAACGGCCCCTTCGGTCCAATACCAACTCGTCATGAATGACGGATCGGAGACGACCATCGACAATCCCGCCCTGTATCCGGACCCCACAAAGATACAATACGCCCGGGAGCCCTTTATACGGGCTTCCATTATCGTGCCGGATCGATACATGGGCGCGGTCATGAAGCTTTGTCTGGATCGCCGGGGCATCAATAAAAACTACCAGTACCTGACCAGCGACCGCCTGGAAATGATCTTTGAACTGCCGCTGGCCGAAGTGGTGTATGATTTTTACGACAAGCTCAAATCCATCACCCAGGGATACGGTTCTTTTGACTACGATATCATCGATTTCCGGCAAACCGACCTGGCGAAACTCGATATCCTGATCAACGGCGATCGCGTGGACGCATTAAGTCAACTGGTTCATAAGGACAACGCCGTGTCCCGGGGCAGAATTGCCTGCGAAAAATTAAAGGAAGAAATTCCCCGGCAGTTGTTTAAAATCGCCATCCAGGGGGCCATCGGCGGGAACATTATTTCCAGGGAAACCGTCTCGGCCTTGAGAAAAGATGTGACGGCGAAATGCTACGGCGGGGATATCACCCGAAAACGGAAACTGCTGGAAAAGCAAAAAAAAGGAAAGAAACGAATGAAAATGGTGGGGCAGGTGATGATCCCCCAGTCGGCTTTCCTGGCGGTTCTCAAGACCGATTCGGAGTAGCAACTTATTTTTACCGCGGACACGAAGAGCACGAAGGGACTTAAAAGTTGTATTCTTTGGCTTCGTGTGCTTGTGGTATGTAACCAACGTTGAAGACTGGAGCCGTTATGGGAAAAACCATTGCTCAGAAAATATTCGACGCCCATTGTGTGGACCGGCCCGCAGACGACATGTATGTGTTGTCGCTCGATGCGGTATTTTGCCATGAGATTACCACTCCCATCGCCATTAACGATCTGATCCGCCGCGGCAAAGACCGGGTATTTGACCCCGGCCGGATCAAGGCGGTGATCGATCATGTGTCTCCGGCGAAAGATTCGGCCACGGCCCTGCAGGGGAAAATCCTGCGGCAATGGGTGAGGCGCAACGGGATAAAGGACTTCTTTGATATCGGCCGAAACGGGGTCTGCCATGCCATTTTTCCGGAAAAAGGATTTGTCCGGCCCGGTTATACCATCATCATGGGCGATTCCCACACCTGCACCCACGGCGCATTCGGGGCCTTTGCCGCGGGCGTGGGCACCACGGATCTTGAAGTAGGCATTTTAAAAGGCGTCTGTGCGTTTAAAAGCCCGAAGACCCTTCGCATCCATCTGACAGGTGAATTGCCCGAAGGGGTGTTTGCCAAGGACGTGATTCTTTCCGTCATCAGCCGCATCGGGGTCAACGGCGCAACCGACCGGGTCATTGAATTTACAGGGCCGGTGATCGGCGTCATGAGCATGGAGGCCCGGATGACCTTATGCAACATGGCCATCGAGGCCGGGGGAACATCCGGGATCTGCCTTCCGGATAAAACCACGGTGGACTACCTCTGGCCATTCATTCAAAACGAATTTAACACCAGGGACACGGCCCTTGCAGCATACCGGCAGTATGTTTCGGACGCGGATTGCGAATACGATGCCGTGATCGATCATGATGTGAGCATGCTTGAGCCGCTGGCGACCGTTGACTTTAAGCCCGACCAGGTCAGACCCGTAAGGGAAATGTCGAAGATCAACCTCGATCAGGTATATATCGGATCCTGCACCAACGGCAGAATCGAGGATCTCAGGGTCGCGGCCCGGGTGCTTTCCGGTGAAAAAATCAGCGACTCGGTCCGGGGAATCCTCGCGCCGGCCACCACCGGCGTGTATCATCAGGCCCTGGAAGAAGGGCTTTTGAAGATATTCGCCGATGCCGGATTTTGCATCACCAATCCCACCTGCGGGGCCTGCCTGGGGATGAGCAACGGCGTACTGGCCGAAGGAGAAGTGTGCGCCTCCACCACCAACCGGAACTTTTACGGCCGGATGGGAAAAGGCAGCATGATTCACCTTATGAGCCCGGCCACGGCGGCGGCCTCGGCCATTGCGGGCCGCATCGTCAACTCGAAGCTTTTTCAGAGTAATCAGTGATCAGTGAGGAGTGATTGGAGACGGGAGGGAGGAGACGGATATGAAAAATTTCAGCGGGCGGGTCCTTTTTCTGGATCGATCCGACATCAATACGGATGAAATCATCCCGGCAAAGTATTTGACCGGCGTTACCAAGGAAGAACTTACACCGCATTTACTGGAAGACCTCCAAATGGAAGAGTTTGACCCGAAAACCGATATTCAAAGGGCTTCCGTAATTATCGCCCGCTCCAATTTCGGGTGCGGGTCGTCCCGTGAGCATGCGCCCTGGGCCCTTGAGATGAATGGCATCAATCTGGTCATCGCGGAAAGTTTTGCGCGGATATTCAGGCAGAATATGTTCAACTGCGGCATGATGGCGGTGGAACTCGATGCAGAAACCATCGACAAGCTCTTTTCCACGTTCCAGGGGCCGGACACGGTCGCGGAAACGGATCTGAAAAACGGAATTTTGAAAATCAGGGGAAACGGCAGGCAAGCCGATATCTCCTTTTCGGTCAGCGAGTTTGACTATGCACTGGTCAAGGCCGGAGGCTGGCTGGAATATGCGGACGGGAAGTACTGAAGATCGTGACGAGTAAACCGTAAATCGTGACAAGCAATAGACAGAGAAATAAATTTGCCGGTATGGGGTGATGGTCTGACCCCGATAGCCAACTTGTCAGGATTCACGATTCACGTCTTTAACTGAGAACCTGCGTCAGTCGCTGATTTGCCGATTTGAGCTCTTCAGCCAGTTGCGCAAACACTTCTTTCACCGGCATGATCTTATGGATCTGACCCACGCCTTGGCCGCAGGAAATATATCCCCTGGAAAGATCCCCGTCCGCATACATTTTCCGGGATTCTTCTCCGGAAATCACCGGTAAAAGGGCTTCAAGCGCGGCGTTTTCCTTTTCCATCTGTTGGACTTTGAGGACGGTGTCATTGACCCAGCACCGGTGCGTATTTTTAATGGAACGCAGGATCAGTGCCGTATCGGTTTCCGTGGCGGAAAGCAGGGCCTGCTTTAAATTGTCATGAATGGGGCACTCCTCGGTCAAAAGCAGCCGGGTTCCCATGATGACGGCTTCGGCGCCGAGGGCCAGAATTGCGGCAATGCCGCGTCCCGTGGATACGCCGCCGCCGCCGATCACCGGCACGCGCACCGCGTTGACAACTGCCGGAACCAGACACAGCGTGGTGATATCGAGCATGCCGGTGGCGCCCCCGTTTTCAAATCCCACAACAGTGACCGCATCCACCCCCAGCCTTTCTACTTTTACGGCATATTTGACGCCCACGCATTTATGCATCAATTTAACCCCTTCGGGTTTAAGGCGGTTGATGATGTCGTCCGGGGCCCGTGCGCCGCTGGTTTCAACTGTCTTTACCCCTTCTTCCAGCAAAACATCCATAAGCGCATCGTTGTCAATGGGCCGCATGGAAGGGAACAGATTCAGGTTGACGGCAAAGGGCTTGTCTGTTTTGTCCTTGATGGTTTTTAATGCGGTTCTGAAACTCTCCCGGTCATCGTAAAGCGTGGATGCCAGAATGCCGAGACCTCCGGCATCGGAAACTGCGGCGACGAATTCGGCATTTGAAATATTCGCCATGGTTCCGCCGATAAAGGGGTAGGCAATCTGAAGCATTTGCGTGATGGCTGTTTTCATGGTGCGCCTCCTGATTCATTAAAAAAAACGGTTTACTCGGGTTACACGGTTTTTAGGGTTTCTATCCAACAAACTCATCCTGTGTATTCTACTGTATCAATGTTACATGCCGTGCCGTGCACGGGTCAAGAAAAAATACCGGGAACCCGGTTATGCATGTAAAATATTTGTTTTGGCGTTGACAATTTTTGTGCTTATCTATATTATTTAATAATGATAGTCACTTCAATTAATAAAATCTCACTTCTATTAACTTAAGGAGACGAATGCCCATGGAAAAGCAAAAAACAAAGTTTAAGCGGCGTGTGACGGCTGTTGTATTTTTTTTAATTACAGCCCTATTTTTGACTCCTGTAAGCGGTTATTCAGATGTGACCCTGGATGAACAGGTCGCCGCGGCAGTGACCGGTGGGCAGCAGTTTCTTTTCAACAACTTTCATGACGACGGCGACACGGGTTATTACAATTATTTGAATCATAGCTATGCCAATAATCTTAATGGAACAGCAGCGGCAGTAGCGGCCCTTATCGAAACCGGAAAATACAGAGATCCCCTCTATAAAGCACAAATAGACAAGGCCATCGAATTGATAAAGGATTACAAGAGGGAGACTGGCGGCATATATGACAATAACGATACCTATGAAAACGGGTTGTCG
Organism: uncultured Desulfobacteraceae bacterium; assembly: GCA_964440555.1. Lineage (GTDB taxonomy): Bacteria > Desulfobacterota > Desulfobacteria > Desulfobacterales > UBA5616 > CAYTSY01. Next base: position 27,781 of record CAYTSY010000012.1, on the reverse strand, counting down.
CTTGTCGCCCTTTCCCTGTATCATTCCGTCAATCCCCAGGATCCGGTTTTTATAGATACCTATATCCAGCCGGCGGTTGATTATCTCCTGAATGGTCAGAATGCGAACGGCGGGTGGGGATATGAGGCCGACGACAGTTGGACTGATCTTTCCAATACCCAGTTTGCCGTCATGGGGCTGTGGTATGCCTACCATTACGTACTCGACGAGCCGTTGCCCGCAGATGTTGAGGCGTCAATCGAGAATTTTGTAAGGGCATCCCAGTCGGCCACCGGTGTTTTCCAATACGCCCCAACCAGCTCCAGCTTTCAAGGCGCGCCCATGACAGGCGCAGGTCTATGGTGTCTTGCCATGCTCAATACTGACAAATCGGATCCGGCGGTTGATGATGCACTGAATTGGTTTGGCGATAATTATACATGGACGGAAACCGCCGGTTATGGTAATTTTCAGGCCTACTATTACGGTATTTACGGCATGACCAAGGGGTTGACAGGCCTTATTCCCGCCGATTACAAATTCTCGAATCAAGAAAATGACTGGGTTACGGATTTAAAGCAGGCCATGATGGGTATGAAAACAGACAGGGTTGCCACAGATGACAGGGAAGCCGACTGCTACTGGTACAAAGGGGAGTGGCTTGATCCCAGCGCAATTATGAGCACATCCTGGGTTCTTATGAGCCTGGGCTTTGCCGATCCAAGTACGGAGAGCACCAAAAAGATACTCCCGGATACGGCCGAACCGGATTACCCGATACAGAAGAAAGGATTCGTCACACTTGAAGCGACAGACGGCGTCACGATTTCAGGCGCAATCCACGGCAATAATGGCCGGGCTACGATGGGCAACCCGGTTCGTCTTCCTATCGGATCATTTGATTTTACGTTGAATAATGTCCCGGTAGGCGGAGAGGCCATTCTTAAGATCATACCGCCTAAAGATGCATTGGATCCGGATAATCCTGACAGTTTTATAAATGCTGACGGAACCATCAAAGACGGTCTGAGCTGGTTTAAGATCCGCAACGGTGAATGGAGAGGTCAGGGTGATGTTCCGATGCGGCTCATGCCGGAAGGAGGACCTTACACCTACATTGAAGTCACCTTGATGGATGGCGGACCCGAAGATGAGGATGGCGTCAAAAACGGACAAATACAAGATCCCGCAGCGCCCGGGGTGGGATCAACCCCCTCCCACAATTCGGATATTTGTTTTATCAGTGCGATCTCTTTATGGTAAAATCAGAGAGGATAAAGTCATTCATGCCGGGGAACAGACTTATCCGTATTGTCCTTTTTTGTTTGAGCGTGATGTGGATCCCAGGGTGTGGAGGGGGGGGAGGCAATGAAACCGCACCTGTCGCAAATGAGCTGTTGCCGGATGCGCCAAGCGCTATCATCGCCGATGCGGGGAATGCCAGAGTGATTCTGCGGTGGTCTCCTGTGGCCGACGCAGAGACGTATAATGTTTATTACGCCGATACACCGGGCGTGACCTTTGAAAACGGGATACTGGTTGAAGATATGCACAGCCCCTATACCCACAGGGACTTGCAAAACGGAAAAACCTATTATTTCGCGGTCGCATCGGTTAATACGCATGGTGAGGGACCGTTTTCTCACGAAGTTTTTGCCATTCCTTCGGCTACTGCGCCTCCCCCGGCGCCGGGAGATATTGTGGCTGCAAGCGAGTCGGGCCGGATTCGGGTAAGCTGGTCGGCCTCCACCGGAGCAAACAATTACACGATTTATTACGGCACAGCGCCGGGCGTCACCCCTTTGACGGGGGTTCAGGTTTCCAATGCTGCAAGTCCTCAGATGGTGGGGTCTCTTTTAAACGAAACGGCTTACTTTTTTGTGGTGACGGCCGAAAATGCCAATGGGGAAAGTGCCGCATCCTTTGAAGTCAGCGCTATCCCGCTATCCGTGCCACCACCGCTGTCGCCTGCTGATGTGACGGCGGTTGAAGGAAACGGCAAAATTACCCTGACCTGGTCTGCTGTCAATGACGCCCGGACCTATAACGTGTATTATGCCACAGATCTGTACCTGGATAAGGAAACCGGAACCAAAATCACCGATATCGGCAATTCCCCAGTGACCATCCCCGGCCTGACGAACAAAACAGCCTATTTTCTATTTGTGACTGCGGAAAATTCATACGGGGAAAGCGTGCAATCCGCGACCGTATCGGCCACCCCGCTGGCACAAAAGCCGGTGCATCAACTGATGGAAATTCCGGCAGGCGAATTTCAGATGGGCGACAACCTGGATGGTACGGCATACGCTCTTCCCGTACACCGGGTGGTTGTCGATGCCTTTTACATTGATCGATATGAAACCACCTATGAGCTGTGGAAAACCGTATATGACTGGGCTATCGTAAACGGATACGGGTTTGATAACCCGGGTTTGAACGGAAGCCACGGCATCGGAACCAATCTTCCCGTAACCGCCGTGACCTGGTATGATGTGGTGAAATGGCTCAATGCCCGGTCGGAAAAAGAGGGACGGACTCAGGTCTATTATACTGATAGCGGTCATACTTCTGTTTACCGGACAGGAAAAGCCGATCTGACCAGCGAATTGGTGGACTGGGATGCTGACGGATATCGGCTCCCCACGGAGGCGGAATGGGAAAAGGCGACCCGCGGCGGCCTGACAGGAAAACGGTATCCCTGGGGAGATGACCTGGGGGGGACCGCCAACGCCAATTTCAACATGGGAAGATCGGTTTCGGTGGGCATTTACCCGCCAAACGGTTTCGGCCTGTATGATATGACAGGAAACGTTTGGGAGTGGACCTGGGATTTCGGCTCGAATGATTACAGTTGGGCCTGGGACGGAATTGTCAATCCCCGGGGACCGGATTCGCACCCGAATTTTTACCGGGTAAGACGGGGGGGCGCCTATACATACGGGGATGTTTTTCTGCGCTGTTATGAACGGATGCTTAGACCTCCGACCTATGTGGCGCCCTACTTCGGGTTTCGGGCTGCAAGCATCGCGCCCTGATGAAATTTTTGAAGAATCGGGATAAAGCGAGGGCCTGAAGGCAGGTGAGGGTCAGGAGGGAGGGATGTTTTTGTTTTTATTGCGTAACCCATCCTGGCAGCATTTTTTTCCGTACCAGTCGATTTGTCGGCACACCCCCCGGATAATGCTGACTTCCCCGGCCCTCAGGCCGGTTCTGGAAAAAAAGCGGCGGATATGGTTCATCCAGTAATCCGGGTTGTCCGGCTTGATGTAATCGATCCGGATCAGTATCTCCTTAAGCTGATCGTACATGCCGTCCAATTCGTACCGGTTGGCCAGCCGGGGGACGAATGGGTCGTCCTTTTCAATTGCGGCCGAAAAAATTTCATAACACAGGATCATCACGGCCTGAGCCAGATTGATTGAAGAAAACCCGGCTGTCGGGATATTGACCAGATAATGACACAACCGGATGTCTTCGTTGGCAAGCCCGCGGTCTTCCGGCCCGAAAACGATTGCAACCTGATTTTCCCGGGAAATGGGAACAAGTTTTTGTGCCATCTGAGAAGGACTGTAAATACCCGGGCGTTCCTTTCCCAAACGGGCAGTGGTGCCCACGACGCAACTGTAATCGGCCAGCGCCTCTTTCAGGTGCTGGCGCAGGATTATCTTTTCCACGACATCGGCTGCCGCGTGGGTAGCCATCATGCGAACCTTTTCAAGATCATAATTGGCCGGATCAACGACCACGACTTGCCCGATGCCCATATTCATGGCGGACCGGGCCGCGGCGCCGATATTTTCCGGAAACCGGGGCTTATGCAATACGATTGAAATATGGTCCAGGCGATTTTTTTCCGTCATCCGCCCACAATTTCAAAGCTGTTGAAAAAATAGCCGATTTCAAAGGCCGCGGTCTGAGGCGAATCGGACCCGTGAACCACATTTTTTTCAATGTCGGTTGCAAACGCCTTTCGGATGGTGCCTTCTTCGGCGTCCTTGTAATTGGTGGCCCCCATCAGCTTTCTGTATCTTTCGATCACGTTTTCGCCTTCAAGAACCATAACCACCACGGGGCCGGACGTCATAAACGCCGTCAGGCTTTTAAAAAAAGGCCGTTCCCGATGAACCGCGTAAAATCCCTCGGCCTGGGGTTTGCCCATCCGGATCATTTTCATCGCGATGATGTGTAAATTGTTTTGCTCAAGCATCCGGATCACGTCGCCGGTGAGTTTTCGTCCGACGCCGTCGGGTTTGATAATCGATAATGTTCTTTCCATGGGCTGCCCATCCTTTTCTTATCAAGATTAAGTTCAGCAGGGCATAACAAAAGGCAGGCGCTGAGTCAACAGATACCATTTCCGGATGGACGCGAAATACAATTTGCATATCATACCGGAAATTGTTATGCGTGTAGATAATCTTAAAAATTCCGAATAAAAGGAGGATTTTGGCATGGAATTTAAAAAAGTTTTTGTTGCGGGATGCGGGACCATGGGAAACGGAATTGCCCAGGTTTGCGCTCAGCACGGATTATCGGTCGTGATGTACGATATCAAGCAGGAGTTACTGGACAATGCCGTTAAAAAAATCCGCTGGTCGGTATCCAAGCTCGTTGAAAAACAGAAAATATCAGACACCCTCGACCAGGTGATGGCGCGCATCATCCCGGTATTGGACGTAAAGGCGGCCCAGGACGCAGATCTGGTTATCGAGGCCGTGTTTGAAAATATCAACGTCAAGCATGAATTGTTCAAAAAACTCGATGACGTCATCAGCCCGAACGCCATCGTAGCCTCCAATACATCCGCCATCCCCATCAGCCAGCTCGCGGCCGCAACCCGAAAACCGGAAAAGTTTGTCGGGGTTCATTTTTTTAATCCGGTCCCCATGATGATGGCGGTCGAAGTCATCAAAGGCATTTGCACCAGCGACCAGACATTGGAAGCGGGCGCCGATTTTGTCCGGTTTATCGGCAAGGAACCCATTATGGTTTATCGCGATATCGCCGGCTTTGTTTTAAACCGGATGAACATGCTGACCAATATGGAGGCCATGCGCCTGGTGGAAAACGGGGTGGCTACGCCTGAAGATATTGATAAGGGCGCCAGGCTGGCCTTTGGCCGGAAGATGGGCCCCCTTGAAACCAGCGATCTGGTCGGTCTCGATGTTCAGTTGATGGCCTACAACAACGTGTATGAAGAGGAAAAGGACTTCCGGTTTTATCCGCCTACGATCCTTCGCAGAAAAGTGCTGGCCGGCCATCTGGGGCGGAAGACCGGAAAAGGCTGGTATGAGTATAATGCAGATGGAACTTTGAAAAGCACGGTAAAGTGAGACATCGACATCAATCGCATTGACGACATTTCTTCCGGGAACAAACTGTCCGTGGCCCGGGCCCTCAACCTCCTTGAAAATTCAAGGCCGGAGGAATTTGACCGCATAAAGGCGTTGATTGAGCGCTTGAGCCTGCAGGCCCGGCCGGGCCGTCATGTCATCGGCATTACCGGTCCTCCGGGAGTCGGCAAATCCACGCTGATTTCCAGAGTTATCCGCGAGTACCGTCAACGAAATCAGACGGTCGGCGTGATCTCTGTTGATCCCAGCAGCCGGAAAAGCGGGGGCGCATTGCTCGGAGACCGGGCCCGCATCAGCTATGATCCGACGGATCAGGGCATTTTTATCCGAAGCATGGCGGCGGGCCGGCATCTCGGCGGGCTGGCCTGGCGAACCCGTCATTGTCTCACGGTCTTTGAAGCGGCTTTTGATGTGATCCTCATTGAAACCGTGGGCGTGGGGCAATCTGAGACGGAAATCGATGAAGTGGTGGACACGGTGATTTTCGTGGTTCAGCCCGGCTCCGGAGACGCCCTTCAGTTTATGAAAGCCGGAATCATGGAGATTCCCCATATCCTGGTGATCAATAAGTCGGATCAAAAATCACTGGCGCTTAAAGCATACAACGATTTAAAGGCCATCGGATCATTTAACCGGACCGATGACCAGGGCTGGAAGCCGGAAGCACTGATGACGTCGGCCCTGGAAGGCTGGGGCCAGGACAACTTGGTCTGTGCATGCAGCGCCCACTATCATCACCTTGCCCAACACGGCATGGCAGAACTTCGCCGCCGGCATCGCATCTATTGGATTTTTTTGCTTTTTCAGGAGCGTTTCGGCAGTTTCGGCATTGACCGCTTAGGCGGTGAAGCGCACGTTTTCAAAAAAATAGAACGCTATGACATGGCCAATCCGTTTTCCGGCTTTGAGCAATTGACCGACGCACTATGCCAAACGGTTAAGCGCGACATATTGTAATCACAAAGCCGCTAAAAGAGGTTCATCCGATCCGTCGCAGTTCACAGTTCAAGGTCCACGGTTAACAGCCAACTGTTCCCGATTCACCCCAATTCAAAAAGGAGTCCGCGCATGACAAGCAAGGAAACAAAAATATTTTACGGCTGGTTTATCGTGGCCGTGTGTTTTGTGATCAACTTCATCGTCTTCGGGATATCGGTCAACACGTTCACGGTTTACGTCAAACCGGTTTCCACGGCCATGGGGTGGACAAGGGCGCAATTTTCCATGGGACTTACCCTGGCGTCGCTTTGCATGGGAATCATGGCCCCTTTGGTGGGACGACTGATCGACCGGATCGGCGCAAGACTCATCATGACCGTGGGGGCGCTGATTATCGGCGCCTGCACCCTGGGATTATCAAAGGCCCAGTCCCTGTGGGCTTTTTATCTTTTATTCATGATCAGCGGCGCCGGACAGGCCGGAACTACGCTGATCCCCATTTCTCTGGTTATTTCAAACTGGTTTAATTTAAAAAGGGGGAGGGCGCTCGGCATCGTGATGACGGGAACCGGTCTGGGATCGATGGTCATGGTGCCCGTTACGAGCTGGATCGTGGTCAATTGGGGCTGGCGGGCCTCATACTTCATCATGGGGTGGGTCATCCTTTCCATGGCGCCCCTTTGCTTTATTTTTATCAAGACAAGCCCATCGGATATGGGATTGAAACCCGACGGCGGCGTCATTGTCCCGCAGGCGGGGCCTGTTCTGCAGGCCGGTTTGCCGGTTGGCCCTGCGCTTAAAACCGGATCATTTTGGCTGATTTCCGCAATGATGTTCCTCCTGGGGATGGTGGGAATGGGGCTGGGGCTTCACCTGATACCGTATCTGACGGACATCGGTCATGCACAAATCACTGCCGGAATGATCATCAGCATTATTTCCGCGATGACGGTTTTGGGCAAAGTGTCCATGGGGATTTTCGCAGACCGCTGGGGAATTCGAAGAGTCGTGGTCCTGGCCTGCGCCGTCATTATTATCGGCATTCTTATCCTGATGAAATCCAATACCCTTTTGGTGGCGGTTGTTTTTGCGCTGATTTACGGCTATGCCATCGGCGCTCCGCTGATGATCAACCCCGCATTGACGGCCGATTGCTTTGGTCTGGCCTATTTCGGTTCGATTTTCGGCATCTTAAGCCTGTTTAATATCTTCGGTGCGGGAATCGGCGCATGGCTGGCCGGGGCCGTCTATGATTATGCGGGCTCCTATGTACCGGTATTTTTTTTGTTCATTCTGCTGACGGCCATTGCAGGGGCGTTGGGGGTGAGGACGAAAAAAATGTTGAAAAATTAAAATTAATGCTTCAGGGCGTCTTTCAAAAACTCCGTGATGTCCATGACTTTAAGATCCACCTGATTCCGGCGTGCATAGGTCTTCATGGTGCGCACGCATTGCTGACAGGACGTGACCACGGCATCAGCGCCGGTTTTCAGGACCTCCCGGATTTTTTGGCCGGCAATGTCCCCGGAAAGACCGGCATCGATCATTTCGAGGTTTCCCCCTCCTCCACAGCACCGGCAATTCTCCCGGTTATGTTCCATTTCAATGAGCTGCACGCCGGGAATGCTGCGGATCACTTCCCTGGGCGCATCAAACACGCGGGCGCCTCGGCCCAGGTCGCATGGATCATGATAGGTGACTTTCAGGTTCAGGGGCCGAAACGGGAGGCGGTTGTCCTGAATCAGCCGGTGCAGGTACTGCGTGACATGAATCATTTCAAATTCAGGGGGGTAATGTTCCTGCCACATCTGAAAACACGACGGGCAGGCAAATACCACGGTTTTGGCATTTTTTTTCCGGACCGCTTCCACGTTGTGAGCGATAATATCAGCCGAACGGCCCTTGAGTCCCGCGCCCAGCAGGGGGAAACCGCAGCACCATTCGTCTTCGCCCAATAAGGTGAAGTCCACTTCTGCGGCCGTAAAAATTTCTGCCAAAGATATGGGAATCTGCTGGGCCATGGGGAAGTAGGCGCTTACGCATCCGGTAAAATAAACAACCTCGGCGTTATCCCGGATAAACCCGTGATCCGGCGGATCATCCATATCCTCAACCCAGTCGGCCCGCTCTTCGTTGTCTTCATTAAATACATTGTGGCTTTTAAACAGGTTGTCCCGTATCCGGTCGATCTGTTTCGGGTAGGCCTGTGAGGAAACCAGGTCCTGACGAAGCAAAAGCCAGATATCCTTCAAATGAATCCCGACGGGGCAGACTTCCTGGCAGTTGCCGCACAACGTGCATCTGAAAACCGTCTCGCTGAAAGGTTTCATTTTTTCCGGGGAAAGCGGTTTCCGGCCGAAAAAGCGAGAGAGCAATCCCGAGCGTTTGCGGGTGATCCTGCGCAGTTCTTCCAGGCGATACACCCCGGACAACCGCCCGTTTTGCGACGCCAGAACCGCCGGACAGACCTCCGCGCAGAGGCGGCACCTGGTGCAGGCCTCCATGGCCAGCAAATCCCCGACAGAATAATTTTTATCCGGCATATCAGTCCTGCTTATACTTCTCGATATCGGCCAGGACCCATTTCTCGATGTCTCCCGGCGCATGGATCAGGGTGTTTATTTCCGCCATATCAGCAGGTTTAATTTTATACATCCAGCCTTTGCCGTAGCAATCCTGATTGATCAGGCCCGGATTGGTTTCCAGTTCCTCGTTTACCCCCGCCAGTTCACCGTTCACCGGGGCATAAACCTTGCCCAGCCACTTTCCTGACTCCACCTGGGCGAATTTTTTTCCTTTTTCAATCGTTTTGCCTTCCGGCGGCAGCTTTACAAACACGATGTCGCCGGCCATCTTCCGGGCAAAATCATCCATTCCCATCACCAAAATATCGCCTTCAACCCTTACCCAGTAATGGTTTTCCTCGTAATACAAATCCTCCGGCAGGGTGTAGCCTTCAATTTCCATTTTCTTATTTCCTTTCTTCTTTTAACCGGTTCATCACCAGGACGACCGGTGCAACAATCATGTGCAGCATCCGGCTGAAGGGCAGGTACGCCATAAATAGCCCGGTCAACACCGCATGCAGATACCATATATAACCGTAAATATCGGACAGCCCGGTCATGCCGGCAAATGTTTTGGCAATGGCGTATCCCAAAAACGCCCATGAATCGCCTGCCGGAAATCCGGTCATGGCGATCCTCATCCCCTCCAGGACAAACCCCACCACCACGATGCCGCCCAGCAGGGCTGATGCGGCCCAATCCGTTTTCGGCAGCCCCGTAAACTGTTCGGCAGGCCTGCGGCTCTTCAGGGCAACCGCCAGACCGACCCCCAATAAAACCGTCAGCCCGGTCAGATCGAATACAAGCCCGGTAACCGCATGATTTTTGTCCAGCAAGATCCGCGTCAACGCCCCTTGGGGATATACAAGAGAAAGGATCAGAGCAACCATCCCCCAGCAAAAACGCAGGACAAACGGATAGAATATCAGTGCATGAATCCCCCATCGGGATGGGGATTGGGCAAAAAGCCGCCTCTGGAGCAGGGCATCGAAGACCAGGGATTTAGAGATGACGCCGATTTTACGGGAAAATATCGTCGATGCCGCATCCCGCAGGGCCAAAGCCAGCGTTACGGCCCGGCCTTTGGGCGCACCATCGCCATAACCGCCGGAAAGCAGCGCAACCATCAGGGAAAAGATTCCCAGGCCAAAAGCCGCCAGAGACAACAGCGTCACAGTGTCTCCCACGGAAAACGTCGCCGTATGGCAGGGCATACACAGTATGCTTTTGGCCGGAAGCACCATGGCCGATGCGCCGACAGTATTTCCTGAATAATGGCACCTGCCGCAGGACGCCTCTTTATCGGTTATGGCCATATGGTGAATGTTTCCGGCTGATCCGCCAAAGCGGTTCCTGACAGCCTCGATCCGTCCGTTTGTATTATTTCTCCGCGCGGAAACACCGGTCAAATGGCAGGCTTCGCACGAAACCGGAATATGAGCGTCATGGGCGACTTTTTCGTCATGGGGAAGGTGACACGCGCGGCAATTCGTAACCGGCTGATTTGCATGACCGTATTGAGCCGATTTCGGGTGGCATGTCCGGCAGGATAAATTGCCATGGGGCGTCCGGCTATGGCCTTTGGCATCGATAAATGGAATGGATGCCGACAAATCGGCGGCATTTTCCCCGGCATGACAGTAAAAGCAAAGCGAGGCTTCCCGTTTTACTTCTTCGGGCTGTCCCGATTTAAAACGCCGGTGACAGGACAAACACGCGATGTCGTTTTTGGCCGGCGCCGGCAGTTGCTCCCGGGCATCATGGCAGGCCCCGCATTGCCGGTCAATGGGAACCGCCGGATCAAATTTCGTATCGCCGGCGGCTGCGGTGCGCTCATAATGCGGATCATGGCAACGGATGCAATTTCGGATATCTTCGGGTTTCCCGACATCGACCCCGCCGTGAGTCCCGGCTTCAAGGTAATCCTCAACCGTCTCATGGCACCCGGCGCAGGTATCGGGAGTAAAAAAATCTTCGATTTTGTTATTTACATTTCCCGGATCCGGATGAGGCTTATCCTTTGCCATGGTCCCATGGCATTCGACGCAGGTGGTCTGTCCATGAACCGAGGCATGGAAACGGTCGGGATCAATCACCCATGACGCCTGTGCCTCAAAGCAGCCCGTCAGCAATATCCAAAGGAAATATAAGAATGCGAGACGTTTCATTTTTGATAAATTTCATCCGCCCGGTAAGAGCTTCGAACAAAGGGGCCGGCAAAGACCGCTTTAAACCCCATCTTGCGGGCCCGTTCGCCCAGGTCGTCAAATTGTTGCGGCGGCACATAGCGTTTGACCGCCGCATGGGCCTTTGACGGGGCCAGGTACTGACCCATGGTTAAGATGGTGCAGCCCGCATGCACCAGGTCGGCAAAGACAAGGTCCAGCTCATCCGGTGTTTCTCCCAATCCCAGCATTAAACCGGATTTGGTTGTCAACCCAGCGCCGACAGCGTATTCCAAAACCGCCAGCGATCTTTCATAAACGGCCTGGGGCCTGACCTCCGGATACAGGCGGGGAACGGTCTCCACGTTATGGTTGAAAACATCCGGCCGTGCATCACAAACCGCGCCCAGAGCCCGGGGGTCTCCGTTGAAATCCGGAACCAGAATTTCAACGGCCGATTCCGGGCATATTTTTCGGATCGCCGCAACGGTTCTGGCAAATTGTCCGGCCCCGCCGTCAACCAGATCATCGCGGGTTACGGAGGTGACCACGACATGGCGCAGGCCCAATTCAGCCGCGGCCCGGGCTACCTGCTCCGGTTCATTTTCATCGGGAGCAGGCGGCGTTTCGGCATGCGCAACCGCACAAAACCGGCAATTTCGCGTACACTGATCTCCCAAAATCATAAACGTTGCGGTGCCGCGGTTAAAACATTCCCCGAGATTGGGACAATGGGCGCTTTGGCAGACCGTGGACAAATGCAGCCGGCCAAGCATCTTTTCCATGCCTTCAATGGCCTGCAAATCAGGTACGGGTCGTTTAAGCCACTCCGGATGATGGCGCATATACAACCAGGGCCGCAAGGGCGAAATCAGCGCCCGGACAACAAATCAAAAAAATGTGCTGATCCTTATTGATTTGTACCGGGTCTTTTCTGCCCATGGCGGATGATGCCCTGCTCCTATGAATATTTGATTTAAAAAAAATAAGTCCTTTTCCATAAACCGATAACCCGCTGGAGTCAAGGGCATCTTGGCAAATGAAACAGATTAAAGACCGAGTTCCTGAGCGACTTTTTCCAGGTGGTAGTCCGCGTCTCCGAACGCAATTGACGCAGCCTTACATTTGCGCAGGAAAAGATGCATGTCGTGTTCATCACAAAATGAAACCGCCCCATGAACCTGATGTCCCAGTTTTATAACGCGATTTGAGGCCGGGCCGGTATAGGATTTGGCCATGGCCGCCTCTTTTGCCGCGGGCAACCCCCGCGAAATTTTCCACGCCGCGAGGTTTATAATATACCGGGAACAATCCACGTCAATGGCCATATTGGCGCAATGGTGGGCAATGGCCTGGAAAGAACCGATGGGACGGCCGAACTGGTGACGGTTTTTGGCATGGGTCACGGTCATCTCCAGTGCGGTTTGCATGGCGCCGAGCATTTCAGCACATTTGGCCACCGAGGCCCTTTCCTCCAGGGCCTGGAGAAGCTTTTCGGCATCCGGACCTTTGGCCAGCAAATACCTGTCTTTGACATTGACGTTGTCCAAGACCACCTCGCATTGCCTGGCATAGTCCAGAGTTTTAAACATTTTCATTTCAACGCCCGGAAGATCTGCTTTTACCACAAATATCCCTAATCCCTGTCCGGCCGTTTCTGCGACCACAAGGAGAAAGTCCGATGATTGCGCATACTCCACAAACAGCTTGGTCCCGCAAAGGGTATAACCGTCTTCTGCTTTAACGGCCGTGGTTTGAATGTTTGAAAAACCATAGGTGTTATCCGGTTCGATAAGCGCATAGGAGAAAATCAGTTCTCCGGCGGCGAGTTGCGGCAGGAGCTCTTTTTTCAACTCCGCCGCATGTGATGACAAAAGCGCTGTCCCGGCGATGACCACGGTGGAAAAGAAAGGCGCGGGCAGGCAGGCTTCTCCCATGGCTTCCATCAGAATGTTCAGATCGATAAAATCGCCGCCGGCGCCGCCGTATTCCTCCGGGACGGCAACCCCCATCCATCCGAGTTCGGCCATTTTCTTCCAGAGCTTTTCAGGATAATTTGCTGCTGCATCCCGGCTTTGCCTGACAAGCTCTCCGGGGCATTCCTTTTTTAAGAAATCAACGGCTGATTTTTTCAGAAGTCTTTGTTCCGCAGTATAATCAAGTTCCATGTTCGTCTTTGTCCTTTATGGTATGCCCTGGTATGTTATGCCCTGGCCAACCCCAGGCCTCTTTGGGCGATAATGTTTCGCTGGATTTCAGACGTGCCCGCGCCTATCGTGGCGGAGATGCTGGTCAAAAACCCGCGGGAAACCTGACCCCGTAAAGGCGTCCAGGGTGTTTGTTCATATAAATGGCCGTAAGGCCCCAGAATATCCATGGCGGCCTCGGCCATATCCCGGGCCAGTTCCGTGGCGACAACCTTGAGGATGGAGGATTCAACGTTGGGATCCTGTTTCTTGTCCAGCATCTCCGCAATTCTCCAGAAAAGCATGTACCCGATTTCGATCCGGGTGGCGATGTCCGCCATTTTATGTCTTACCGACAAGGCATTGCCCAGCGGTTTACCGTTGCGTTGGGCGGTCTTGACATAGTCTGTCAGTTCTTCAAACATGCGTCTGAATGCGCCGATACCCACCAGGTTGGTTCTTTCAAAATCCAATGCCGTCATGAGATGGTAGAATCCCTTGTTTTTCTCACCGATCAGGTTTTCCTTGGGAACCCGGACATTGTCGAAGAACACCTCGTTGAAATGGTGTTCGCCCATGATATTGGGCAAAGGTCGCATCGAGATGCCCGGCGTCTTGTTGTCCACGATAAAAAAACTGATCCCGCGATGTTTGGCGGCGGCGGGGTCGGTGCGGGCGATCAGCCAGGCGCAGTCCGTATGATGGGCCGTGCTCGACCACACTTTCTGCCCGTTGATCACATACGCATCCCCGTCTTCCGTGGCAGTTGTTTCGAGTGCCGCCAGATCCGAACCCGCGTTGGGCTCGCTATACCCGAGCCACATCGTAATCTCTCCCGAGGCGATTTTGGGGATCCATTTTTCCTGCTGGGCCTTTGATCCGATTCTTAAAAGCGTGGGCCCCACAATCCCGGCGGCAATGACATCGGCGTTTAACATACGATAATAACTGGTTCGTTCGTCGAATATGGCCTGTTCCATATGGGTGAATGCCTTGCCCCCATATTCCTTGGGCCAGGAAATGGTCAGCCATTCCTTTTCAATCGCCTTTTTCATGAATCTTGCGGCTATGGCGCGACTTTCTTCATCAGTAAAACCTGTCGCGCTGTAATCGTGAGGCCAGGCAACGAGGCGGTCGCCCCAGTCCGGCGGCAAAATACTTTTCAGTGCCGCTTCCACCTCATCATAAAAGGCCTGTTCCTTTTCGGTAAAACAGATTTCCATAGGGACTCCTCTTTATATTTTTTACGTCAACGAAGAATAGACGGCAATAGCTCCAGGAAATTCATCCCGGTGATTTCATTGGCGCAAAGTATTCCGGAATGACAGGCAGCCTCGATTCCGCCGGTGTTGGCCTTTTCTCCGTATGCATCGCCGGCAAAATAGAGCCCTTTAACCGTGCTGCACACGTTCTCCGGCTTTTTATCTTCGGGTTTGCGCCAGCATAAGGCGGTTTCCGTAATGGCGACGATCCGCCAGTTCACCGCCGACGTATAATTTGGAAACGCCTTATCCGCGAAATCAAGCATTCTTTGGATGATCAGAGAGACCTTGTCTTTGTCCCGGGTTTCCGGGCCGAGGATATTGGCCACCATCACCCCCAGATACTTTCCTTCAGGCGCCATGGTCGGAGCGATGCTGGATATATCGACTCCAACAAGGGGCACATTTCCCTGAAAGCCCTCTTCGGCGGTCGCGATTACGGGAGCGACAAAAAAACTCCTTAGGTTGATCGGCGTTTCCGTAAAACCGGTAAGCGGTTTGTTCATGCCCAGCCAGATGGTGATGCAGCCTGCTTTGGTCGTGTTTTTCAGACGGACAAACAGATCCTGCGACAAGGCCTCTTGGGGGACAATTTCCAACAACCGATCCGGAGGAGCGGTGCAAATGACCACCGGCGCATATATTTCCGATATCTGTCCATCCATCTCAACCGCCACGCCATGGGCTTGCCCGTCTTTAATGAGGATTTCCTTGACACGGACCCCGGTAAGGATCTCACCGCCATGTTGTCTTATTTCATCGGCAAGGCTATCCACGATATACCCATGACCTGGTGCGCCGCAAAAAGCCCACGCCCCATAATTTTGATAACATTTCGCCCATTCGGATATTAAGGTCGCCTTCATGGATTCTTTGATACTCATCAGGCAGGGGTCATTGACGACGGTGTGGAAGGTGCACACGTTGTTATAAAATTCCCGGGCCATGGGATTGTCGGTGATTGCGTCCATAAATTCTTTTACAGAGACACGGTCATATTTTTCGGCATTTTCCGGGGTACCGACGGATAATATCGCCCTGCCGATCTTCTTGGTTTCCGCCATATCTTCGTGCGACATCCATTCGAAGCCGGCGCCTCTTTTGACGTCGTAAAGCCTATACTCATGATCAAACCATACGAATCCCACGTTGGGATAAAAAATGGAAGGTTTGTTGAAGGCAGCGAGAAAATGGCTCACGCGGCCGCGGTTGGTGTACCATCCGGCTCTGCCCCCGGACTCCAGTACATACCCGTCAAGGAGTTTGTCGGCGATGATCTCTTTGAGCGGCGGCTTTGTGTGTTCGCTGACTCGGGTGTTGGCCGCAACCGCGAGGTCTTTCTGATAATCGTCCGTGGTTTTGATCCCTTCCCCCCTGAAGGAAATGGTTCTCCCTCCTGTGCGCGTTGCTCTTTCAAGTACCAGAACTTTTTTTTTCGCCCTTGAAGCCAATAAGGCTCCGGCCGTAGCCCCGGCGATTCCGCAGCCGATAATAATCACATCGTATGGGTCTTTGTTGTTTTCAGCCATTTTTTCTCCTTTTTTGTTGAAAAAAGTATAGTGACAACGAACTTTTATGTCAATGAAATCGTTGTGAGTTTCTCCTTTCCGGTTCCCCTGTCGGGTCTTCCATAAAAATATAAAAAATGCGTTGCCAACAAAACGCGGGGCATCTATTATAGCCCAAAAATATTAACTTTCCGGGTCATATGGCACAGGATGGGCAGTTGAAAAACCCTGTAAACAAATCCCGGTGTTTTTTCGTCTGCAAAAACAATTAAGACCGGCATTAACAAAACGATCACGCATGAGAAACGGATATACGAAATGACCTTTTCCCCAGACGCTGAAAGCCCGATTCACGGATTGCTTAAACCTCAAAAATCCGAAAGCCGCCGCAGGCGGTATTTTCTTTGGACCGGCCTGGCTCTTCTCTTTTTGTCCGCAACCGCAGGATGGCTGCTTTTGGGCCCCCGGAGCCGGTCTTCCGTTGAATACAAAACCCTGAAAACCCGGAAAGGCAATCTGACTGTCACGGTCACGGCCACCGGCGAATTAAAACCGGTCAAGCAGGTGGATGTCGGAATAGAAGTTTCGGGAACTATTAAAAGCGTGGACGTGGACTATAATGACCGGGTTGTTTCAGGTCAGGTGCTGGCCACGCTGGATACCGCCAAGCTCAAGGCCCAGGTCCTTCAATCCGAGGCGGCCCTTGCATCCTCCGAAGCGGCCCTGCTTCAGGCACGGGCCGGGGTTTTTGAAGCTGACGCCAACCTCGGACGTTTCAGGCATGCAAGAGAATTAAGCAAAGGCGAGGCGCCGTCCTTATATGAAATGGATGCAGCGGAAGCGGCCCTTAAACGCGCACAGGCCCAGGAGGCTTCGGCCAAAGCACAGATTGCCCAGTCGCGGGCTGCCCTGGATGCCTTTCGCAGCGATCTGGATAAAGGGGTGATCCGGGCCCCCATTTCCGGGATTATTCTGACCCGGAGCGTCGAACCCGGGCAAACCGTGGCTGCGTCCCTGCAGACGCCGGTGTTATTCACTCTGGCGGAAGATCTGGCGGTCATGGAGCTTCATGTCGGTGTGGATGAAGCCGATGTAGGAGATGTCAGGGAAGGGCAAAGGGCGACATTTACGGTTGATGCTTACCCTGACCGCTTCTTCCCGGCTAAAATCACCCAGGTCCGCTATGCCTCCGAGACGGAAAACAACGTGGTGACCTATGAAACCCTGATGTCCGTGGACAATAAGGACCTGCTGCTTCGCCCCGGCATGACGGCAACCGCTGACATTACGGTAAAGGAGGTTGCCGGTGCCCTGCTGCTGCCCAATGCCGCCTTACGGTTTACGCCTCCGGCAGCCGAAAAGAAAGCCATGCCGTCCAGGGGCATTGTCGGGAGCCTTTTCCCACGGCCATCGCGCCAGAATGAAGAACCTCCGGCCCCAAAAGGCAATGCCAACCAGGTTTGGATCGTGGAAAAGGGGGTTTTAAAGCCGATTCAGGTAACCATTGGTGCGACGGACGGAACATGGACTGAAGTTGTATCAGGAGAAATTACACCCGGGATGAGCCTTGTGGTGGATCAGGCGAAGGCACAAAAATGAAACCACCAACCCAAACCGGGCCGATCGATGCTACGGCCGATATCGTCGTGTTTGATGCCATTTCCAGAGTTTACGGCAGCGGGCATACGGCTGTTTACGCGCTGGACAATGTGCAGCTTGGTATAAAACAGGGCGAATTTGTCGCCATCATGGGCCCGAGCGGTTCGGGTAAATCCACCTGCATGAATATTTTGGGATGCCTGGATACCCCGACCCAAGGCGTCTATTGGTTTAAAGGCATCGATGTCGGCGCCCTGACCCGCGATCAGCGGGCCCTGTTGCGGCGGCATTATCTGGGGTTTGTTTTTCAGGGGTTTAATCTCCTCAACCGGACAACCGCCGTGGAAAACGTCGAACTGCCGTTGATTTACCGCGGTCTGCCCGCTTCCCGCCGAAGGTCGCTGGCGGTGTCAACACTCAAAATGGTGGGGCTTGACGGCTGGGAACATCACACCCCGGGCGAACTGTCAGGCGGCCAGCAGCAGCGTGTGGCCATTGCACGGGCCATGGTGACCCGGCCCGCGGTTTTACTGGCCGATGAGCCCACGGGCAACCTGGATACTGCAAAAAGTCTTGAAATCATGGCGCTCTTACGCTCATTTAACGAAAATCACGGCGTTACGGTGGTGATGGTGACCCATGAGCCCGACATGGCGGCCTACGCAAACCGGATCATCCGTTTCAGGGACGGGCATGTTGAAATGCCGTGAATCGTAAATCGTGAATCGTGACAAGAAGAAGCAAAAACAAAACCCGTCACAATTTACTCGTTACGATTCACGATTCACGATTTACAATTCACGATTCACGATTTACGAGTAAAATTATGGGATGGAATGCATTTTTGCTGGCATTGCGGGAAATCAAAAAAAACGTCCTGCGTTCCTTTTTGACGGTTTTGGGCATTGTCATCGGCGTTGCAGCCGTCATCATCATGGTGACCATCGGCAGCGGCGCCACGGCCAAGGTTACGCAGGACATTGAGAAACTGGGGAGCAACCTGCTGATGATACGGCCGGGCCAGCACCGGGGGCCGGGCGGCGGCCCCTCCGAGGCCGCTCCCTTCAGCATCAAGGATGCCGAGGCCATTTCCCGTGAAATCAGCTCTGTTTCGGCCGTTGCCCCGTCTGCTTCAAAAAGCGTAACAACGGTTTTTTCCAATGTCAACCGGTCCGTCATGGTCACCGGTACAAACAATGATTTTTTAACGGCAAGAAACTGGGAACTGGTCGCCGGCCGGCCTTTTTCCGATGGGGAAATGAAAGCCGGCAGGACCATTTGCATTATCGGACAAACGGTGAAAAAAGAACTTTTCGGGGGTCAGAATCCATTGGGAATCCCCATCCGATTGAACAGGCTTTCCTGCGAAGTCATCGGAATCCTCGGTGAAAAAGGACAGTCCGGATTTGGAACGGATCAGGATGATTTGATCCTTGTTCCCCTTCGCACCTTTCAAAGACGGATATCGGGCAACACGGATATCGGGATGATCCAGGTCTCCGTCAGGAAAGGCGAGTCTACGGAAAAAGCCCAGGCCGACATCACGCGCCTGTTAAGAGACCAGCGCCGGATAAGTCCGGATAAAAGCATTGATTTTACCATCATCGACATGAAAGAAATCGCCAATACCCTGTCCGCAACAACCAAGGTCCTCACCGCCCTGCTGGGAGCCGTCGCCGCCGTCAGCCTTTTGGTGGGGGGCATCGGCATCATGAACATCATGCTGGTCTCGGTAACCGAAAGAACCCGTGAAATCGGTACGCGTCTGGCGATCGGCGCTCTGGAAAGAGACGTCCTCACCCAGTTTCTGGTGGAAGCGGTGGTGCTGGCCTCATTCGGCGGCATTTTTGGAATCCTCGCAGCGATTGCCGCCTCCATCGGATTATGCCGGGTTTTGCAGGTTCCCTTTGTCTTTAACCCGATGATTATCGTTGTGGCGTTTTTTTTCTCCGCTGCGGTCGGAGTGATATTCGGCTATTTCCCGGCTCGGAAGGCCGCCAGGATGGACCCGATTGAGGCGTTGCGGTATGAGTAGGGAGTTGAAAGCTGAAAGTTTAAAGTTGAAAGTTGAAAGCGGATGGTTGAAAAATGATATGAAAGTAAAACAGATCCCAATCAACTGGCCGGTCCTGGCAGCACTGATTTCAACGCTTCTTCTGACGGGGTGCGCCGCAGTGGGTCCGGATTATAGCCCGGCGAAATTGAACGTCCCCTCCCGTTGGCATGCCGCCGCAATTCAGGACGAATCGCGTGAAACCCCCGAAGCGGGATCTCTTTCCCGATGGTGGATGCATTTTAATGATCCTGTCTTGTCCGGTCTTATTGAGCGGGCGATTACCCACAACCTGGATGTTAAAGAATCCGTGGCCCGGATCCGGGAAGCAAGGGCCAGAAGAGGCATCGGCCTGGCCGGCCGCTTCCCCGTAATCGATATGGCGGTTTCGCAAACCACAAGCCGCAGTAGCGCCAATATGGGCCAGGCCTCCACACGAGAGCTGTATTCCGCAGGTTTTGATGCCGCCTGGGAGATCGATGTGTTCGGCGGGGTCCGGCGTTCGATAGAGGCTGCTTCCGCGGACCTTGATGCTGCCGTATATTCCCATGGGAACGTTATGGTCACCCTGATTTCGGAGGTGGCCTTAAATTACTCAGATGTTCGGACCTTTGAAGCCCGGCTGTTGACGGCTGAAAAAACCCTTCAAAAACAGAGAGACCTTCTACATCTGGCCCGGACCAAATACCAGGCCGGCACAGCCGACGCCGTCGCGGTGCATCAGGCCAAAACCAATCTGGAAGTATCGCAATCCGGCATCCCCGTTTTACATACAGGCCTTGCACAGGCAAAAAACCGGATAGCCGTCCTTCTGGGCGACTTTCCCGGGGCCGTGGACAAGACGCTTGCAGACGCTGACACAATCCCCGCCGCTGCTTTGGATATCGCCATGGGAATCCCGGCGGAGGTCTTGCTGCAAAGGCCCGACGTCCGGGCCGCGGAACGAAACTTCGCCGCCCAGACGGCAAGAATCGGCGTTGCCCGTGCCCAGCGCTACCCCAAACTGATCCTGGCCGGATCCATCGGTTTGGAAGCCCTGTCCGCAGGCGATTTGTTTGCCGGGAACGGCCGCACCCACAGCTTCGGCCCCCGCCTGTCATGGCGGATCTTTGATGCAAACGCATTGCGACGGACGGAACAGGCTCAGGAAGCGGTCGCCGACCAGGCCTTTTTCCAATATCAGTCAATCGTTTTGACCGCCCTGGAAGAAGTGGAAAACGCGCTCACGGCGTTTACCCGGGAGCAGGAGCGTCTGGCATCCTTGAATAAAGCCGGGCAATCGGCGTCCGAAACCATGGAATTGGCCCTGGCCCGTTATGAAGCGGGCTTAATCGACTTTCAAAGCGTACTGGAGTCCCAGAAATCCCTGCTGTCCATCGCAGATCAGACAACCGAAAGTCAGGGTGCGGTCATTGCCTATCTGATTCAACTGTACAAAGCGCTCGGCGGCGGATGGGAATCGGCGGCGGAAACGGCAAACCATCCAAAGTGACCCCTCCATGCCGGTGACATTCGTCCATTTTACCCGGTAGCGTAATTTTCAGTTTGAATAAAAAAACAGTTTCAATTAGGATACGCTGAAATAATCATGCGCAAAGGGTGCAACCATCCTTGAATGAAAACTGTTTTTATCCGGGAACATGAATAAAACATGATAATCGACCAGGCCATTGAAGTTCTTAAAATTGAAGCGGACGGCATCTTACATCTGACCCAAAAAATCGGAGCAGGTTTTTCAGACATGGTGAACGCCATATACCACTCCAAAGGGCGGGTCATTGTCAGCGGAATCGGAAAATCCGGAATCGTCGGAAGAAAAATTGTTGCCACGTTAAACAGCACCGGAACGCGGTCGCTTTTTTTGCACCCGGTGGAGGCCATGCACGGCGACCTGGGGATGGTGTCCAAGGAAGATATATTTTTGGCCCTTTCCTACAGCGGGGAAACCGACGAATTAAATATCCTGATCCCGAGTATTGGAAAAATCGGCTGCAAAATTATCGCTTTTACCGGAAATCTTCATTCCAATCTGGCCCGGCACAGCGACATCGTCATTGATGTAGGCGTGGAAAAAGAGGCCTGTCCGCTGGGTCTGGCGCCGACGGCCAGCACGACCGCCATGCTGGCCATGGGTGATGCGTTGGCCGTGGTTCTCATCAACAAAAATCAATTTCAGACCAGCGATTTCAAAAAAATCCACCCGGGCGGGAGCCTGGGCCAGCGGCTGGCCGACAGCGTTTCCGACTTGATGTTGTCCGGAGATGCAATCCCTCTGGCTTTTGAAAACCAGTCCATGGAAGACGTGGTGAAGGAAATTGACCGCGCAGGATTGGGAGCGGCCTTTATCCTCTCAGAAAATAAAAATCTGAAGGGAATAATAACAGACGGCGATATCCGCCGGCTGGTGGCCGGCAAAAAGCCTGTATTTGACTTGCGTATCGGGGAGGTGATGACCCGGAATCCCAAATCCGTGAAACCGGACTCGCCTGCATTCGATGCGCTCAACATCATGGAACATTACCAGATAACGGTTTTGCCGGTAACCGATCCTGAAGGAAAAGTCAGCGGGATATTGCATTTGCACGATATTTTAGGTAAAGGGGAGTTCAAATTTAACGGAAAACCCGGCTGACCTGAAAAGTGAAGAGTGAGAGAGATTGACTCTCGGTTTAATTGCGTAAAAATAACCCAAAACGATTGATCCATATGCCGCCCAAAGAGGACACCATGAACTACGGATCCATTTCCACACAGATCGCCTCCCTCGGGGAAGCAAAAATTTCCTCCCCCGTGAAAATGGAGGAAAACAATTCCCATATCATTCATTTTGTTTCCGATGAGGACCGGATATTGCTGGATGTGAATGCCGGCAGCCTGACCAGGCAAATCCAAAGCGGCGAACCTATCCCCTCCTTTGAGATGGCCGGGCCGAGGGGGAAAATCTATTTTGATTCCAGCAAGCTCAAATGCGCCCTGGTCACTTGCGGCGGGCTGTGTCCGGGATTAAATGACATTATCCGCGCCATCGTTCTGGAACTTTACTACGGATACGGGGTAAAGCACATTTTCGGTATCCGTTACGGTCTCCAGGGTTTTATTCCCAAGTTCGGGCATGACTTCATCGAACTCAAACCGCAGGCGGTGACTAACATTCTGCAGATGGGGGGATCGATTCTCGGATCTTCACGGGGGCCTCAGCCCATTGATGAAATTGTTGATTGCCTGGAAAGAATGAACGTGTCCATCCTGTTCATGGTCGGTGGGGACGGAACCATCATGGCTGCCTCGAAAATCGCGGAATTTATCTCCCAAAGACGGTTGAACATCAGCGTGATCGCCATCCCCAAGACGATCGACAACGACATTTTTATGGTATCCAAGTCTTTTGGTTTTGACACGGCGGTGGATGTCGCCACCCAGGCGATTATCGGCGCCCATAATGAAGCTGAAAGTTATCCCAACGGAATCGGTATGATCAAACTCATGGGGAGATATTCCGGGTTTATTGCAGCAACAGCGGCCCTGGCTCAGCAGGACGTCAACTTTGTTTTAATACCGGAAATTGATTTTGACTTAGAGGGTCCCTATGGCTTATTGAGCAGCCTGGAAAAACGCCTGAAAGCCAGAAATCATGCGGTGATCGTTGTTGCCGAAGGCGCGGGCCAGAAATTTTTTGAATGCGACACCCTTAACTGCGACGAATCCGGCAATGTCCGCTTAAAGGATATCGGCATGTATCTCAAAGAAGAGATCACCCGGTATTTTAATGATAAAAAGGTGGAGACATCATTGAAATACATCGACCCGAGTTACATGATCCGAAGCCTCCCTGCCAATGCCAATGACAGCGTCTTTTGCAGTTTTTTGGGTAGAAATGCGGTTCATGCGGGGGTGGCCGGAAAAACCAGAATGCTGATCGGCCACTGGAATGACCATTTTGTCCATATCCCTTTTGATGCCACCGTGGGAAAACGCAAGCAGGTGGATCCGCAGGGAATGCTCTGGAGAAGCGTTCTGGAAGCTACAGGACAGGGGCTGCTGAAAAATGAGTAAATAATGCCTGAGAAGGCTGAAGGTTCAACGCATTATCGATCAAGGGGCCGGCTGCTTTGTCCGTCTTGCATGATGATTTCTTTTTTGCGCAGCGCCATGATTTCTACGTCGCTCAGATCAAGCAGTTCTTTGAGAACGCTTTCATTGTGTTCTCCCAGCATAGGCGCACATGCCGCTTTCATTTCGATACCGGAAATTTTAAACGGGGGAGCGATCAATTCGAGTTCTCCGATTTCAGGATGAATGATTTTCACAAAGGCGTTTCGGGCCATGAGATGACGGTCCGCATACAGATCCTTGGCATCCCGGGACGGGGCTGCGGCCAGACCGGCTTTGCACAGCTCATTCACCATCCAGTCACGGTCCCGTTGGCGGGTCCATTCAAGAATTATGGCATCGAGTTCCTTCTCGTTATTTTTACGGGCCGCCATATCGGCAAAGCGCGGGTCTGCGGAAAGGTCCGGCCGGCCGATGACTTCTGCAAAAATGCAAAATTCTTCATCGGTGTGGATCTCAATGGCCAGCCAACGATCCACGCCCCAGCATCTGTAAACGCTGTGCGGCGCAAAATACGGGTGGGCATTTCCCAAGCGCCGGGGAATTTTTGAGGTCATCTGGTATTCTAAAATAGTCTCCCCGATTAAAGACGTCACGCTTTCGCATTGAGAGATATCGATAAACTGTCCCTCTCCGGCCCGGTTTCGATGATGAAGCGCAGTCACGGCCATGAACGCCGTGAGAAGGGCATTCATAATGTCCGCATCGCCTCCGGAACCATGGGTCGGATGGTCGTCCGGATATCCCGAGATATAGGCAAGACCGCCGATCGCCTGATGGATGACGGCAAACCCGAGATAATCCGTTTCAGGCCCGTTATACCCTCTGCTGGAAAGCACGATATCGATGATGTCGGGCCGTATCTTCTTTAAATCCTCATATCCGAGCCCGAGTTTAGACATGGCGCCCGGCCGCATATTGTCAATAACGATGTCGCTTTTGGCTGCAAGCCGTCGGGCAAGCGCAACGCCTTCCGGTCTGCTGAGATCAAGGGTCAGACTTTTTTTATTCTGGTTAAGGACATTGTAGGGCATGCCCTGGTTTGGGAGCAGCAGACTGGGGCCGGTCTCCTGCTGGGGCCACATCACGGCCCGCCGCGTTAAATCAGACCGCTTGTGGCCTTCTATTTTGATCACTTCCGCGCCCAGTTGCGCTAAAAGCATGCAGGCATAGGGGCCGGCGTAAACCCAACTGAAGTCAAGCACGCGAACTCCGGTCAACGGAAGCAACACAGTGCCGCTGCGCAAAGGAGATATGCGAGATTGTCGACGCGTATCGATTGCAGGATCGTTGACAGGCAGTCCGCTACGGACGTCTTCGTTATGCTGGCCCAGCAAGGGCGCTGGTCTGCTGATTGCCGGACTGGAGACGGACATGTGATATGCCCAACCGGGATAGGCGTATTTTCCCGCTTCAGGGTGGTCCACTTCAACAAAATATTTCCGGGCCAGGTACTGACGGTTTTCCATCACTTCTTTGGCCGTATTGAGAGGGCCAATGGGGATGCCTCTTTTACCGAGGGATTGGTGCAGGTCTTCTTTTTTTTGTTCAAGCATCCATGCGTCCATCTGAGGCGCAATGTCCATCAAATGAAAGAAGCGGTAATCCCGGTTGTCCCATTCATCCCCGGCAAGCCAGTCCGGTTTTCCCGCCGCTTCCCGGAAGGCCCTGAAGTGATGGTCGTCAGCCGCGCCGAATTGAATGTAACCGTCCTTAGTCTCCATCCGGCCCATGGCCGGAGGCCTGTCCGGAACACGGCTCCAGGTGGCATCATGGTAACGGCTGCTGGAAACATTCGGCGAAACCATGGCCAGAATAACTTCCTGCAAAGAAATATCGATCAGTTTGCCTCCCCCTGTTTTCGACCGGTTTGTTACGACCGCCAGTGTGGCCAGGGCCGCGGCGATGGCGCCATGATAGGCAGCCTGAAAGCCTCCCAGCTTGACCGGGGGATGATCCACGTCAACCGAACGGGCCGGCAAGAGGTTGGCCAATCCTCCGGCATGCATTATCGTCAGTTCGCCGGCCTTGAATCCCGCCCGTGGGCCGGTTCTCCCGTATGGCGTAATCGAAGTGTAAACCAGAGCCGGATTCATCAGGTGAAGCGTTTCCCAGCCAAGCCCTGCGTTTTCAAGTACATCCGGCGGATGGTTGTCGATTAAAACATCGGCCCATTGAATAAGGCGTTTGAATTCGACGATACCCTCGGAAGTCCTCAAATCAAGCGTTATTCCCCGTTTGCTGGTGTTGTTGTAAAGAAACAGGGCGCTGCGCTCCCGATGGGGGCCGCTTTTGGGAAAAGGGCCAAACGATCGGGCCGGGTCGCCCTGCGGGGACTCGACTTTTATCACATCCGCTCCCAGGTCCGCCAGCAGCTTGGCACAATACGGGCCGGAAACCATGGTCGCTAACTCGATCACCTTGATATCGTCAAGAGGCTGATTGGACAT
This sequence comes from uncultured Desulfobacteraceae bacterium, assembly GCA_964440555.1. Taxonomy (GTDB): domain Bacteria; phylum Desulfobacterota; class Desulfobacteria; order Desulfobacterales; family UBA5616; genus CAYTSY01. The sequence continues at coordinate 1,606 of CAYTSY010000012.1, read as the reverse complement.
GATCCTTTATCTCTTATTCACGTTTCATATGGTCATAATTTTAGGCCGTATCCTATTTACGGCGCCACGCATGATCGCTTCACGGAGATCGCCTGTACTTTGCGCCTTCTTTTCCTTGTGCCATTTCTCATAGGCAAGGTCAAGGTATTGAGTCCCAGTTTTGAAATTCTACCGTGAAAGCCTACCAGCGGCTTTAGCCGGCCGGATGCAGCGCACTGTCAGGTATGCTTTGCTTCATTGCTTCATATTATCCAGCATAAGAGGAACGATCGCTGCTGAAGATGGAACATTTGTAAAAGAGGAAAAACTGATTCCGTTTGGCTCATCTCCTGTCGGAACCGTTGCAACCACTTTACGAGTTAGAAGATCAATCACACTCACATCATTTCCATAAATATTGGTAATATAGACATATCTGCCGGATGGTTCAACGACAACCCCATGAGCCCCTTTGCCAGTTTTTACTGTGGTTACAACTGAAAAAGTGGCTGTATCAATGATTGAAATCGTATTACTCGGTTTGTCTTTAGTTCCCTGATTGGCTGCCACAACATACTTGTTATCCTGCGTAACAAAAACCTGGACAGGCCCGACTCCGACTCTAACTTTTCCGACAGGAATACGTTTTCCCACATCAATTTTAATCACAGCGTCATCGGCATTAAGCGAAGCATAAACAAATTCGCTGTCCGGTGAAAAGCCAATCTGTACAGGTTTTTGACCGACTTTTATATCAGCAACCTTAGTTTGGCTTTTTGTGTCAAATACACTTATTGTGTTACTGCTTATATTAGCTACATAAACCCATTTTCCATCAGGACTGGGACGAAGCCCATGCGGATACTGTCCAACCGGTATTGTAGTAATGGTTTTCATCATGGCAACATCAATAACACTGACAGAATTATCGGCGCCGTTGGTTACATAAACAGTCTTTCCATCAGGAGTAACAATAATATGGGCTGGCTGTTTCCCCGTAGGGATTACACCATGCACTTTATATGTTGCAGCATCAATCATAATCGCCTGAGACATATGCCCGCTGACAACCCAGATACTATTGCCATCCGGTGATACCTGAAGATTATGAGGTCCTTCAATACCGGTAAGTGTGGCAACGACTTTGTTGGTACCAGCATTTATTACGGTAATGCTATTCCCTTTTTCATTAGCAACCCATACGGTTCCCTGAACCGGCTCTTGTTGTAAAGACGTGGCTGCTAAAAGCCTGTTACCCATATAGCCAAACAAACCTAACGTGATAATAAAGAAAACTGAACAAACTTTAATGCTCTTCATAGTATCTCCTTTATTTTTTAAACCTAACCGGACTAGCTGGAACCAAAAAGGTTAATTTGCTAACTTCTCGAAAAATATAGGTATTAATCGGCGTTAAAAGCATTCACCTCTTCCTGAAAGTTGACGTTGCTGAATTTCCCGGCGCTTTTCCTGGGGCGGAATTCCCTGGCCCGCCAGACCATATAGATGGCGGGATAGATAACCAGCTCGAGGATAGTTGAGGTAATAACGCCCCCTACCATCGGCGCCGCGATCCGCTTCATCACATCGGCGCCCGTGCCGTGGCTGAACATGATGGGAATAAGAC
>CAYTSY010000011.1:20482-37961 GCA_964440555.1 uncultured Desulfobacteraceae bacterium | reverse complement strand
GCGTTTCCGTGGCTTGTGGCCCAAGTACCGCGATCCCCTTTTGGCGGCTTTGGATGCCCGCATGGCCGATCGGACTAAAAATTTGGCAAAAACTCTCCAAGAACGGGCGGATCGTGATGTCAGTAAACTGAAAACCATCATGTCAGAATTACAAAAAACCATCCAAGCAGAGCTGAACGATAAGGGTCGTCCCCTGCAGTTGAGTTTGTTTGAAAAAGATGAGAGGGATCAATGGGAGCGAGATCGAGCTGCCCTGCACCGGCGCATTAGGGAGATCCCCGAAGAAATCGAACGTGAGTCCGAGCATATCCAATCCCGCTTCGCCAACCCCAGCGCCCGGCTGTTTCCGGTGGCTGTGACCTGGTACATCCCGCGCAAGGCGGTGTTTGAAATCAGAGGAGGCAAGCTATGAGCCCTCCCAGCACATCTCGCCATCACTCCGACTGGCTTTCCCTTGTCGAGGTCTCCGGCCCCTTTGTCTCAATGCCGGTGTTGCTGCGAGTTTTCCCGCAAGGACTGGAACCCCGCGATCCGACCCAAGCCAAGGCCCTGCGAGTTGCCTATGACGAATGGCAAGACAACTCAACCGCCCCCGGTAAACATCGTGCCTGGGTGCACTATGTTCTTACCGCTGTCCTTGGATACCCGGAAGGCCAGATCGCCGAAGGCCAAGCCCTGCCCGCGGAGCTGGAAGCCAAAATGCCCGAAATGGGCGAAACCCTGCGTCCCGATTTCGCCTTCGTTGGTCTCGCCGGCAGCAACACCGCTGGCCAAGCGCAGCTCCTCATCACCAGCTACACGGCAGAACAGGCCCTCGATAAACCAGTCATCGGCAAACACTGGAAGGCCACGCCCGCCACCCGCATGATGGAATTGCTCCATGGCGCCGGCGTGCCGTTGGGTCTTATCACTAATGGCGAACATTGGATGCTGATTTATGCCCCGCGGGGCGAGACAACTGGCTATGCATCCTGGTATGGCACCCTGTGGCTGGATGAGCCGATAACACTGCGCGCCTTTCACTCCCTGCTTGGTGTCCGCCGCTTAATTGGCGCCGCATCAGACAGCACCCTTTTGGCCCTGTTCAAGGAAAGTGCCCAGGATCAGCAGGAAGTCACCGACCAACTCGGCTATCAGGTGCGCGAAGCCGTTGAAGTGCTGGTTCAGTCCTTTGATGCTCTCGATAGAGAAAGCAACCGCAGCCTGTTGCAAGGGGTGCCTGAGACTGCCCTCTATGAAGCCGCCCTCACTATCATGATGCGGCTGGTTTTTCTGTTCTCCGCCGAAGAACGAGGCCTGTTGCATCTGGGCAAACCGCTTTACGATGATAATTACGCCGTTTCCACCTTGCAGGAACAGTTACAGGAAGTAGCCGATCGCTATGGCGAAGAGGTGCTGGAACGACGCTACGATGCCTGGTCGCGGCTACTTGCCACCTTCCGCGCCGTGCATGGTGGCATTCATCATCAAGACCTACTGATGCAGGCTTATGGCGGCTCATTGTTTGATCCCGACCATTACCCCTTCCTCGAACGACGTCCGTCGGGCAGTACTTGGAGAAGCACCCTTGCCGAACCGCTGGCGGTGAATAGCCGCGTGGTGCTGCACCTGCTCAACTCCCTGCAACGGTTGCGCTTAAAAGCAGGGGGTGGTCGCGCGGCGGAAACCCGGCGAATCTCTTTTCGGGCGCTGGGTGTCGAACAGATCGGCCACGTCTACGAGGGCTTGCTTGACCACACCGCGGCCCGTGCCAGCGAGCCAGTGGTTGGCATCAAGGGCACTCGCAAGAAAGAGCCTGAGATCCCGCTTTCCAGGCTGGAATCAATCCTTGCACAAGGGCAAGAAAAACTTATCGAGTTCTTAATAGATGAAACCGGTCGGTCCGTTACGTCCTTGAACCGCGCACTGGATGAAGGCAGGCAATCTGACGAACATAAGCTCCTTATCGCCTGCGGGCATGACGAGAAGCTTCTGGCACGGCTTCGTCCTTTCGCCAGCCTCATCCGAGAAGACTCCTTTGAGCGTCCGCTGGTGGTGCTGGCCGGCAGCGTTTATGTAACTGCGGGTAGCAATCGGCGCAGCACCGGCACCCACTATACCCCGCCTTCGCTCACTGAACCCATCGTTCAGTACACTCTGGAGCCGCTGGTTTATGAAGGCCCTGCCGAAGGCTGGCCTCGCGAGAATTGGAAACTCAAGACTCCCAAGGCCATTCTCGACCTCCAGGTGTGCGCCATGGCAATGGGTTCCGGTGCCTTTCTGGTGCAAACCTGCCGTTATTTGGCCGAGCGGTTGGTTGAAACCTGGGAAAACGAAGAAAAACTGCATCCCGGTGAAGTGCTGATAACCCCCGACGGCGACTTTTCTGAGGGATTACCCGGTGAGCGTTTGGTGCCGGCGGATGCAAATGAGCGCCTCGCCATCGCCCGCCGAGTGGTGGCTGACCGTTGCCTCTACGGTGTGGACATCAACCCGATGGCGGTGGAGATGGCCAAGCTATCGCTCTGGCTCATCACTGTGGACCGCGACCGGCCATTCACCTTTCTCGACCACGCCTTTAAGTGCGGCGATTCCCTACTTGGCATCACCTCATTGGAACAACTGGAAGACTTCAGTTTACGGCCCGGTGGTGGAAAGCAGATGTTGTTTGCCACGTTGGACCTGTGGCGACATATCAAGGAAGCGAAGAAAAAACGCGAGGCGCTGGAGGCGATGCCTTCTAATACGTCGGAGCAGATTTCGGCCAAGATGGCGCTGTATGCCGAGGCGGAAGAGGCTGTGGCCAAGCTAAATGCGGCGGCGGATATCTTGGTGGCGGTAGAACTGAAAGGTCTGAAAGGGAGAGCCTATGAGGTCGAACGTGAGGCCTCGGTTGACCACATGGTGTCCCACTGGGCCAGGGGGGGAATTGACCTCCAGAGATATGCAACAAAGCTGCTATTTGGCAAGCGCAGCCTCAATTGGCCGGTTGTATTTCCTGAAGTTTTCGGATGTGGAGGATTTGATGCGCTGATTGGTAACCCGCCGTTTTTGGGTAGCAAATATTGGTCCTCAGCGATTGGCGATTACATCGTTCAGTTTTCTCAGCATATTTTGGGAACAAATCCAGGGCGCGCTGACATTTGTGCGCTATTTCATCGTCGTGCCATATCATTAATTAATGCTGACGGATGCACAGGTCTCATTGGTACTGAATCGTTGCGGGAGGGAGATACCAAAGCAGTTGGTCTGGCCAAGATTGCCGCAGAGGCCACGATTTATCGGGCCATCTCGTCATTTGCCTGGCCTGGCACGGCAAACGTCACAGCTTGTGTGGTTTGGGTACGAAAATCTGGATTTGCCGGACAAATTGTTTTGGATAACACGGCGGTTCCATATATAGATGGAGGACTAAACCCTGTACTGCATTCAAATCAGCCTGAGGTTCTTGAGGCCTCGAAGGTTGGGGCGAAGGGTTGTGACAACTCACAAGGGGAACCATTCATTCTCACTGAGGAAAACGAGTGGTTTAATGTTCTAAAACATGCGAATTCACCATTTTTCCGCCAGTATGTAACAGCGGAAGACATGAACGGACATGGATTCTTTAGGAACCGAAGGTGGGTGGTTCATACGCTTGATCTTTCAATGGAAGAGGTTTTAGATAAATGCCCAACGACGCATCGGTTTTTATTTGAACATGTTAAGCCATTGCGCCCCCCAGAAAGGCTTAAATGCCTTCCTGGGTTAGATAAGCGTTGGTGGCAATTTAATCGGCCTTCGGCGTCACTTTACTCCGCGATTCGAACACATAAAACGTGCTACGTCATGCCGGTCGTTACAAAGTATGTTCTTACATCAGAAGTTCCATCGGATTGGGTGTTTACAAATAAATTCATAGTATTTCCAAAAATGCGGGCTGACCAGCTATCGATTTTTCAATCCGTGTTTTTTCGACTATGGGTTGAGAGGTATAGCGGTTCTTTGGGAGGGACCCTTAGTGTTTCATTGAAATGGGCGCTCAATTCATTTCCAATGCCCAGCCCGCTGCTCACGTCTGAGCTTTATCAATCAAATCGACTCGAAAAGCTAATTCGGACGGCAGCCAAAGAATATAAAGCAGGCTATACAGAGGTATATAACCGCATTCATACTCCAACGGACCATTCACAGATGAGCACTGAACTTCGAGATTGTCTTAGTAATGTTGATCAATCTGTGGCCGCCACCTATGGCTGGCAAGACCTCGATCTTGGCCAAGGTTTCCACGAAACCAAGCAGGGTATCCGTTTCACTCTCGCCGAATCCGCTCGCTGCGAAGTCCTCGACCGCCTGCTGGCCCTCAATCATCGGCGCTACGCCGAAGAGGTCGCTGAGGGGATAGACGAAAAGAAAAAGACCAAAGCTTCAAGCAGCCAGGGGAAGCGCGGACGCAAGAAAAAAGACGCTGAAAAACAAATGACGTTTTGGAATCATGAAACGGCAAACCTGAATGGCCACACACTCCGCCTCATTACTGATTGAAGGGAAAATCAAGATATGACCAATCTTAACAAATCCTCCTCTGCGGTCGCGGTAACAGCTATCTCGGCTCCTATTCTGGCTTCCAAGACTCCCAGCGAACTCCGCGATGAACTCACGGACATGGTCATCCGCGACCTACTTGGTCCTGCGGGCGGGCCGGATGAGGAACTGAGCCAATATGAGGACCATGCCTACCAACGGTATCTGGTCGGCATGCTGGCGCCCAAAAGCAGTGAAATTGCTGGCGGCGAACTGGACGAACTCGCCACCAGCGAGGGCGATGACGGCGAGGAAGGCGCTCCGGAATCCGGTGTGCCAGCTGGCAACACTTATTTTTCCTCCTCGATGGGCCTGAGCTTTGTGGTGGCCACGGATGCCAAGGAAATTGTGGTTGAGGGGGAATGGGGCCAATACCTGCGCATGAAGAGTGTTGTGCAGGAGAACAAAAATGGCGATGATGCCAATGTCTGGATACGTAAGCCTGTTAACGCGCCTCATATGACGCTGCCGCTCAAGGACAGCAATATCGCTCCCCGATCGCTTCATCCTGAGCACCCATTGGTGCTTTTACAAGGGCGCATGCGTTTGACCCTTGATGGTTGGGTGGTAACGCTGTTCATGGTGAATCAGCAGGAAGAGCGCAAGCGCCGCGGTGAACCGAAGGACGAGGTCTGGGTTTTCCAGCCCAAGTTGCGTGTGCATGGCACAGAGAACCAGCCTATCTTTGTTCAGCGCAAGAACATAAAGGCGGATCATTCTAAGATGGACCCACTGACTCGGGAGGAATCCGAAACCCTTGAGATGCTTTACCGCCACCAGCGAGAGTATGCTGTCGGGCATGGCATTTCTGTCCATGCAACACTGCCGGAACCTCAAACGGAATGCGCCATCCAAGTCGAAACCGAATGGGTGCCCACCTTCGAGGTGCCCCAGCAGACTCCTCGCTCCGCATCCGATGATGCAAACCTCGCAGGCCTGACGATGGACATGAAGGCGTTGGCCGAGCTGCCCAAGGAAGGGCTGATCTCCAACCTGCGCCTCATCGAAACGGCTTACGACATCTGGATCAAAATGGAGGCAGCCAAGCTGACCCTGCCCAGCGAGAAGCTGGCGGGCCACGAAGAGGGAGCCAAGCTGGCGGTTGATCGTTGTATGCGGGCGCTCCAGCGGATCAAGGCCGGCATCGACCTGATTGAATCTAATCCGTGGGCAGAGGAAGCCTTTCGGTTCGCCAACCGCGCTATGTGGCTGCAGCGTATTCATTCCACCTTTTCACGAAAGGTGCGCATGAAGGAGATAAAGGTCGAAGATGGCGTGGCAACGCAGGACACAGAGGAGAATCGCAGTTGGCGTTTGTTCCAGATAGCTTTCGTACTCCTCAACCTCCCCAGCTTGACCGATCTGCAGCACCCGGACCGCAGCCATGAGACCGATGCGGTGGCTGACCTGTTGTGGTTCGCCACAGCCGGTGGCAAGACCGAAGCCTATTTGGGCCTAACGGTATATACGCTTGCCTTGCGGCGATGTCAGGGCGATGTGGAAGGCCGCCCCGGCGATCAAGGCATTGCGGTATTGATGCGCTACACCCTGCGGCTTTTGACTTTGCAGCAGTTCCAGCGCGCCGCCTCCCTGATCTGCGCCTGTGAGACCATCCGCCGTGCCGACACCGGCAAATGGGGTGAAACTCCGTTTCGCCTGGGGCTATGGGTAGGCAACAAAACCACGCCAAACACCCTTGCTGCTGCAGCAAATGCCTTGCGCCAGCGAAATGTGGGCGGCAGGCCTTCTTTAAGCGGGACCCCGCTCCAGATCACTTCATGCCCTTGGTGCGGCAGCGAAATTAAAGAAAAACATCTGAAGGTCTATGAGGCACCCAGCGATATTGGGCGCTGCATCACCTACTGCGGTGACGATTTGGGCCGATGTGAATTCTCTGAGGCAAGGTCTCCATCGGATAACACAAAACCGGATTTCCGCGAGGGGCTGCCGGTGATAGTTGTGGACGAGGAAATTTACCGCCGTCCTCCTTCCTTGTTGATTGCTACAGTCGATAAGTTTGCCCAGATGCCATGGAAGGGTGAGACGCAGATGTTGTTCGGCAAGGTGAACGGGGTTTGTGATCGGCATGGTTTCCTGTCCTCGGAAGTCAAAGACGGACAATTCCATCCGGCACGCAAAGGCTTGCCCGCGGTAAAGAACCGGCCCCATGGCTTTCTACGCCCGCCCGACCTGATTATTCAGGACGAATTGCACCTCATCAGTGGTCCTCTCGGGTCGATGGTGGGGCTGTATGAGGCTGCGGTGGATGAGTTGTGCTCGTGGGAAGTTGACGGAAAGAAGGTTCGACCCAAGGTGGTGGCGTCCACCGCCACGATTCGCAGGGCACCAGACCAGGTGCAGAAGCTCTTTGTGCGGAAGCTGGAGGTGTTTCCGCCGCAGGGCACCAGCATCCGCGACAGTTTCTTTGCTATTCAGCGCCCGACCGGGCAGGAGTATCCGGGTAGGCGCTATCTCGGTATCAGTGCCTTTGGCCGTCGCTATCCGGTGGCGATGATACGCAGCTATGTTGCCCACATGGCCGCGGCCCAAGTGCTTTACAACAAATATGACCGACTGGCCGATCCGTGGATGACAGTAGCAGGTTATTTTAAGTCCATCCGCGAGCTAGCCGGCACCCGGCGTTTGGTGGAAGACGATATTCGTGCCCGTCTGCGCGATGCTGATCAGAGGGGACTTGCTAAGCGTCGTGTCCGGGCGCTGGAGGAACTGACGTCACGCAAATCCGGTACCGACATCCCGAAGATTTTAGAGCGACTGGAAGCGCCTTTTGACAAAATATTGGAGGCCCAACGTGACGCCGAGCGCAAGGCTGGGCAGAAACCAAGTTCGTTAGTCCCTTATGATGTTATCCTTGCTACCAACATGATTTCGGTGGGTGTAGACATCGACCGGTTGGGGTTGATGCTGGTGGCAGGCCAACCCAAGAACACCTCGGAATACATTCAGGCCACCAGCCGCGTCGGGCGCTCTGCCGATGGTCCAGGCTTGGTCTGCACCTTGTTCAACTGGGCACGGCCGCGGGATTTATCCCATTACGAGCGCTTCGAGCATTACCATGAAACCTTCTACAAGCATGTCGAGGCGCTTTCAGTAACGCCATTTTCGGCTCGGGCTCTTGATCGCGGTTTGTCTGGTATGATGGTCGGGCTTATGCGTCTGTGGGACGACCATCTGAACGGCAACTTAAAGGCTGGTGAGGTTGCTGATATCGACCTACTGTGGGCAATGGTCTCCGATCTGTTGAGTAAGCGTGGGATTAATGCCAGCGATGACCCCGCCGTGGCGGCCCGCATTAAGGACATGCTCGACCGCAGGCGCGATGAGTGGCTTCGTCGTGTGCACAACCAAAAGGACCACAAGCTGGGGTACAAGCCCGAAGGTGGCGCTACAGTTGGCTTGTTGGAAAATGCCAGCGAAAAAAATTGGGAGATGTTCACCTGCCTCAACTCGCTGCGTGATGTCGAAGGAACAGTTGACTTAGTGCTCGACCAGCGTACAACTGGTTTACATATCGATTAAGGATAAGATGATGAATGAACTCGGAGAACTTCGACCCAGTCAGCTGATCTTTACATTCGGTGTAGGCTCGCTGGTCGATTTGCCAAATATGTCTGCAATGATAATGGGTCTTGACGACTGGGATACACACTATTGCAAAGAGGTAGAAGAGGATCGCCTTGTTGCCGCAGTGCAGAAACGCCTTGGTGCGCAGATGAACAGACTTTACCTCCCACCCATAAAGATAGAAAGCATGGAGCGTGATCCGGCAGCACCGGCGATAGGAGTCCCGGTGGTGCCGTTTCCGCGATGGATGCGCTGTTCGTTGTGTGACACCTTGTCGACCGTGGAGTCCGGCGTTTTTAAATTGGTCCAGGACCAATGGCGACCGGACAGGACTGAGTATGTCCACCAGGGTTGTCTTAAGAGTAAAGGCGGCAAGTCCCCTTCGGCTCTATCGGTACGCTTCCTGCTGGCTTGCCGCGAGGGGCACCTGACTGATTTCCCGTGGTTGGCTTTCGTGCACAAAGGCAATGTCCCATGCCGGCCAACGACCTTGAGCTTGCGTGAGTTTGGTGCCTCCGGCGACGCTTCGGACATTATCGTAAAGTGTCACACATGCGGCACAGAACGCCGCATGGCAGATGCGTTTGACACGGATGTATCCTTTACTTGCCCCGGTCATCATCCGCACCTTCGGTGGATTGAGGCAAAGGGATGCATGGAACGAGCAAAGACCATCCTGCTTGGGGCGTCAAACAGTTGGTTCCCGACGGCGCTCTCAGCCTTGTCAATCCCGCGGGCAACCGACAAACTCGGCAAGCTGGTTGAAGAACAATGGGTCGAGCTGAAGGAAACAGAGGACATTGATGAGGTCCGTCTGTTGCGAAAAAAACTCCAGAAATTTAAGTCGTTGATCCCCTTATTCACGGAGTATAAGAATGAGGAAATCTGGGCAGCGATTGAGTTCAAACGTGCCGGGGGACAAGGGGGAAAAGCCCCTTCCGAAGATCTCAAACTGCCAGAATGGCAGGTGCTCTCGGACCCCGATATCGCCGCCGAGAATCGAGACTTCAAGTTGAATCGGGTCGCCCCTCCTAAAGGTTTCGAAGTTTTTTTCGAGGACACGGTTTTGGTGGAGCGTATCCGTGAAGTTCGGGTACTGCTCGGTTTTACCCGCATTGAATCCAACGCCGATTTTGCAGAAGCGACGGTGCTTAAAGATGGACGTTTGACCAGGCTTTGCCGCGAAAACCCAAGGTGGCTTCCGGCATCTGAAGTGCGCGGGGAGGGCATCTTTCTGCGCATCCGAGAAGAGCTGTTGCTGGCGTGGCAGAAAAAGCCCGAGGTACAGCAACTTCAGCAGGAATTTTTTAATTCGCACAAGGCTTGGCGCACGCTCAGAAATCTCGAGCCGGTTCAGGAAAATTTCCCTGGCATCCGCTTGGTTCTTCTGCATTCGCTGGCCCATGCACTGATGCGTCAGATCGTGCTCGATTGTGGCTACACGTCGGCCAGCGTGCGCGAACGCCTGTACTCTCGTCAACCGGGAGAGGATGGCGGCCCCATGACGGGCATCTTGCTCTATACCGCCGCATCGGATAGCGAAGGCACCTTGGGCGGCCTGGTAGAGTTGGGGGACCCCCTTACACTTGGTCGGCACCTCCAACAAGCATTGGAAAGTATGCGGCTCTGTGCCTCCGATCCCCTGTGCTCAGAACATCGTCCTGATACCCTGGGTCGCGGTATTCAGGGCGCATGCTGCCATGCCTGCCAGTTTGCCCCCGAAACTTCCTGTGAGCGGGGCAATCGCTATCTGGACCGCTCAGTCCTTGTCAACACGTTCTCTGATAGCTCAACTGCATTTTTCGAGTGAAGCCGATGAATGACGATCTTGTCTCTGTCATACAGGAAATTAGCCGGAAAGCACCGATTGGGTGGTTATTAACCGCCAGCGAATGCCTTCGAAATTATCCGGCAGAAACGTCTCCTGATTTAATTTTGCAACGAATGCCCTCGACGAACAACGCGAACCTTTCTTTTTTGATGGGTCAACTGCTTCGAAACGTAAAAGGAATAATGTCTTGGGAGGCATTGAGTTGGGCAATTGAGACAACAGCAACAGCTTATCAAAGGTGGCAAGCCGGACAGCAAATCGAATTGCTCTTGACCGGCCCCCTGCCAGCGAGCGTAATTCAGACACGTCGAGTCGATCAGGCTCTTTACGACTTGGTTCAGTCGGCAAAGGTTGAAATCGTATTGGTCACTTTTGCTGCATCGAAAATTGTGCGTTTGGCAAAGACGTTGATTGACGCAGCAAAGCGCGGGGTGCGCATCAAACTGATTCTGGAGTTTGGGCAATCCTCGGAAGGGCAGTTGAGTTTCGATGCATTAAAGGCATTCCCCCGTGAGCTGATTAACACTGTCGATGTTTACTGCTGGCCTGTTGAAAAGCGGGAACGTAATCAGGCCGGGAAACCCGGGAAACTGCATGCAAAAGTTGCTCTTATTGATGATACCGTCTTGATATCAAGTGCGAACCTAACAGACGACGCTTTTAACCGAAACCTGGAGATCGGAGTTAAGCTGACGGGCGGTAACTTTCCTAAGATCATTCGTGAGTATTTCGAGGGGCTTTGTATTTTAGGTGTGTTGGCCCCGGTTGAGACAGCTGGAAAACGAATTTGCGGCAAAACAAGATGAAATTATCCATGGTTAAAGGTATACCCCGCATGATTTGAGAATCCAATAATTTCAAGCTTGACCTGATAAGATACGCATCCAAAAGGCAAAAATACCAGCCATGGCTGGAACCATTGATATGTCTGATGTCTGGCAGAGTCATATCACAAAATTGGCTACTCTTGTGGTTTTCGATGACATCACAGTTTTGTCAGTTTTTTGAATATGTAGGAGTCATCCAATAAGAATCGAGCTTGTTTGCTCCTGTGATTTCCTTATAGAACCACAGTATATCCGACAACCGAAAAACCTGACATATGTCTGACATCGGGTAGGAAAGGCTCTCTTTATTCATTTTCAGAGCGATTGCAGGAAAACCATAAAATATGGACCCGCGTCCACATACCACAAACCAAGATTATTATATAATACACAAATATATATCGGTATTCATTGAGAATCTGTCCGTTCTTCATGATCAACTTTTAGGACATTCTTTTCACATTCTTTCAGCCACCGATAAAACCCATAAAATGGAATCGCATTGATCGCTTCAACTGCTTTTAAATCAGCGCTTAAATGTTCGTAATATCGAGATGGGATTAAAAAAGGATGGGCATCTTGAGGGCTTATTGAACCGGTTTCGTTTATCTTTTTTGACCAGTAAAAAACCCATTCCGGTTCTACAAATATTTTTTCATCCAAACCAGTAATACTAAAATCATCAATACGAACAATTTTTGAAATTTTCATATTTTTTAACATGGTTTTTATTAAGTGGTTAAAATCAAAACCGCCCCAGGTATAGAGCGTATCCCCATCTCGAAGCCATTGTTTAGGGTCAATTCCTCTGATCTCTGCAATAGCCCAAATTAAATTCCTTGAAAGGCCCCGCCTGCCCCTTGATGAGGGTAATCGTGTCAATTTTTTATTATTATCATTTTGTGGGGTTACCAGAAACACTTCACCATAAGGAGATTCGACGGTTCTTTTAATTTTCCCTCCGAGAAAAATTTTCCCAGGGTCCACGGCTTCACCCGACGTAAATGCCAAAGTTTCTCCAGATTTTTCATCAATCATCGGCCGATGGGTTGTACCTATGATAACAGTATGTATCTGCCGCTTATCACCTGCATCCATCAATTCGTCATTGGGAATTAGAGATTTTCCGACTTCTTTAAGTGCCCCGGTTGTAATCATATCTTGAATCACATCTTCATAATCAATATCTCCTGCTTTTTGAGAAGCATTATGAAGTGTTAATGGCTTATAGCTTCGAACACCGCGCCATGCCAGGCTAAGAACCTGTTGAAATCGAACTGAAGGCCGGTCATATTCATGCAAATCATCCAATCTTCCGGACACGGCGCAGTGATGTAATGCCTTATAAGTTATAAATTCATCATTGTTGTTATACAAGGCTGCGACCCGGCAGATGTCAGACTGGCGGTTCCCTCTGCCGATTCGTTGAAGAAAGGAGTTGATCGAATATGGGGGCTGAGCAAGCACGATCAGATCAATATCTCCAATATCGATTCCAACCTCTAAGGTTGAAGTGGCCACACAAATGCCATGTTGGTCATTTTTCATTGCTTTTTCAACGCGTTCGCGTTCAGTGCCTGACAATACACCTATATGCATATAAACGGGCCATCGAGACCCTATTAATTCATGATGAAGTGCAGCCGCTAAAGCGTGTGTGAAGTTTCTTGTGTTCCCAAATACTAAAATCTTATTGGGGGTGTTTTGATTTAGCCATTTGGCAACGACTTTCGCGCTATCTTCTGCAAGATCTTCTCTTTCCCTGATCGGGACAGAAAGATAGTTCATTTCAATTAACCGCGGTTCTCCAGCGGTAACAAATCGTGCGCTGTTGTCAAACCAGCAATCATTCAGTTTGAGATTGTCTTCTATCGTTGCGCTCATTCCAACTATATGGAAATTATCATTTTCCGGCCCTGAATTTAAAGCATGGGTTTTTATGCGTTTCATCACGTGCCTTAACTGTTGCCCACGCGGAGAACCATGCAGCAGGTGAATTTCGTCAATCACTATAGCACGCACACTCTCAAGTTTTTCGGGGTGCATCAACTGCAGGGAATCCAACGCTTCCGGGGTCGTTAAAAGAAGGAACAAACCATCAGACGATTTAAAATCATGGTGGTCTCCTGTATATCGGGATATAACTGGATCAACCACCGATTGCAGATAATAACCCAAACGATGATAGAGGTCGTTTACCAAGGCCTTTGTTGGTGCCACATAGATAACTGCTAAACGGTTACGCCTAAAGGAGATATGGCGTTGATACAAAGGTGCAATCACTGCTTCGGTTTTGCCGGAAGCGGTAGGGCTACAAATGCAAACCGATTCGCCTTTTAAAATATAGGGCATGGATTCGATTTGGATGTCCCGGGGATATCGGTACCTAAAAAACAGCTGCCATGAATCAGGCATAATAGCAGGCAGCTTATGCACTATATCAGATGTTTTCCCAGGGGAGGACATACCTGTTGACTTCCTTTGCTGCTTTGCGGATGATATTGATTAGTTCCTCAAGTGAATTCGCATTTCGGGCAAGAAGAGCCGAAGGAATCAAGCTGGCAAGCTTTACCCAAATCCTTAACAAGCGATCGTTTTCAGAAACATTTTTAAATTCTTCTCTCAAGGCTGATGCAATTGCTTTCTGATTGTCATCACTTGAAATAAGTTGTGTGGATTCGGGATGAAATCGATAAAATTGTTTTAAAAAGTTTCTACACCACGCCTCATATTCTTTGGGCGTTGGTGACTGTAAATTAAGTCGATCCTCCTCGGAATATAAGAAAACGCAAGCCTCCCGTAACGAAAGTGACGCATCTGAAAAAATATCGCCTTCGGTTAGGCCAACACATAATGAAAAATGAGGCCCATGCTTCCAATACTCCGGCAAAACAAAATTGTGGTCGTTGGGGATTGGTGTGTCATTGACGGTAATGGGTGTATGGGCAGAGCGGGAAAGCAGATCAAAAAAGTTGTTGGCACGTTCCTTGCGCCGAACGTTATACCCTCTTACATGCTCGGCTTCATCCAAAATAATCAAAAAACCTGCATACCCCAAAGCCCTACAAATTTCATTAATAACTACCAAATGAAACACATAAATGTCGGCTGTTTCTTTTATTTTTGGCATTCGCGGAATCTTTGTTGCTTTAAGGCCCTGGTATTTAGCGAGCGATCGGATAGCTCTAAGGTCAATAGGCTGACCTGCTAACCAATAACATCCATCCAAATAATCCTGATCAGTACTGTGAGGATAATAAAGCAAAACTTCTAATACATTTTTAAACCATGGTGAGCGCTTAAGGTATTTGAGATTTATTATCTTGTTCCAATTTCTCCGGATTTCCCTAATAAAACCTAAAAATCCATCTGTAATAGTTCCATCCACACGATTTGGAAAAGAAAGGTGGGACATCAATTCTCGGTAGACTAAGTGGGGCTTTGCAGGATCGGCAGTTTTGGGATCAAATTCGATCGAAGAGATAACCCAGCCGGCTTTCAGGGCAATTGATCGGACAACCTTTAAGTAGTGCGATTTCCCCGTTCCGTAATTCCCAAAAACTACCTTACATAGGCCTTTATCAGGTGCATCTTTAAGCCATTTTGACACACTATCAATAACTTGTTCGCCACCAATGGTCATTTCAATTAAGGCCATTGGATCGGGTGGTACCACACCTAAATTAATAGCTTCATAAGAACGGCGAAATGTGATTTGATCAATTTCCCTTTTTTGTCCATCCTGGACTTCTGGTCGGTATGCATCGCTCACAATTAATTCATTCACGTTAACTTCAATATTTTCGCCAGAAAAATTAACAATAGCTATGTCACCTAACGCTTTTACGACAGAGCCAAATCCGAGTTCTAAATGCTCAACATGTTGTCCAATTTGCATTATTCGTTGCCCTCTTCGGAATCCGGCAACTTGAAGGACTGAATAAAAGATTCCGCATCTTTAAGATTAATTTTCCGCTGCCCTGATTCCTGTTCTTTCAAAAAACGACAATAATGATAAACAAAATTACGGGGTGGAACAGTATTCAGGAAAAATCCAACATTTTTTTCAGCCTGTATGATTGTTTCAATATTATCTCGTTGAATTTGCCTGTCCCAATCGAACAAGCTTGTTTGTTTGAACACATCCATCAATTTTTCACCGATCTTTTTTAAGACTTCATCTGAATTTAATTTTTCAAGAACGATTAGAGGGGTCATGGGCTGGCCGGGTATGAATGCAACCGTGCCAATGCGATCATACAAGGCAATATATGTTTTGATAACATCACTTCGAAAGTCAGGAGTCGCGGCATATAAAAACATTACACTACCGAAACCG
Source organism: uncultured Desulfobacteraceae bacterium (assembly GCA_964440555.1). GTDB lineage: Bacteria > Desulfobacterota > Desulfobacteria > Desulfobacterales > UBA5616 > CAYTSY01. The sequence continues at coordinate 22,837 of CAYTSY010000011.1, read as the reverse complement.
CCTTCTGCATTTTCGTTTATCATGGTCAACATGTTTTCTATTGCTTGCTTTTGTTGTACGCTTCCACGCCTGAAAGATGCCGTACGGGTACCTTCAGCAAACGCCACAAAGAATCCGCGATACCCCATACGGAATCTCAGAAATGCAATTGTGGTTTTCAATCTTTTGAATGCTGTTTCCTCCCGTGTCGGCTCATGCAGCCCATAGCTTTCTCTTAATGTGCGAGAACGGATATTATCCCCCCTTATCCAAGTAATTAACTCCCGATCAGTAACAGAAGATGACGCACCACACTCCAGTGCTAACAATCGTAAACCTAGAGCCGATAAGGCCCCAGCTGTTTGCGAATCCGGGGCGCCCAACCAAAGTTCTTTAAACACTCTCTCAATTTGAGTTCGAACCATATCAGGTACTTCCTGACCGCTTTCTATCCCAGATTCTCTAAGCTTTTTACGAAGCCAGCCTTGAAATAACATTTCAATCCCTATACCCTCGTCGGAAATTGAAGGGGGTAAAAAAGACGACATGACCGATTTATAGATTGACAGTGGTGAATTAAAGGGGCACTCTTGTCCGATAGTAACAATAGAACTGACAATGTCTTTCCGACGCGCTCGTTCGGCAAGGCAATTGATAAATTGTGTCTTGCCCGTTCCATAATCTCCTTCCAGATATTTGAAACAAGAAATCCCCTCGGCCAAATCAATTTTAAAATACTCTTCTTCAAGCACGTCTAAAACTTTTTCAGTTCCCGCGTTAATAAAATGAGAATATACACCTGGCGCCACCGGGGCATTCAGTAGTTGCGATATGATCCGCTGCGCGTTGCTTTTTGTCATTCCATCGTTCATTTCAAGGTCCTCCCATAATTAGTTGAGGAACATTCGGCAATTCAGTTGGCTGTTTTTCTTAAATATATAATAGGCCGATCCTGAGTGCCTTCTTCATTAATTGGCATAAAAAACGCCTTTGCATTGCTGCCATGCGCTTGCTGAAGTGTCGCCGGGACGAATTCAAATTTTGTTGCCGCAGCACCCATTTTTCTTCGCCAATTGATCAAATTTGCAATAAAGCTGGCTTCGGGCAGGTCTGTGTAATAAACCCTTTTGGGTGTTTTCCAAAATTTATCACTTTGTCCAGCGATCCTGTACATCCTGGCGACCTCTACAACATGAACATTATCTGACTCGGAAAAATGCCTGGCCATCTGCCACGCTAACTCAAGACGAGCTTCAAATGTTTCCGCGGGCATGACAACATCGTTTAACAACCTCTCTGCTGCATCAAAAGCCTTCTCTATGTATTCCTCATCAGGCGGTATATTGGATATTAAAGGATAATGACGGGTCAAACTCCATGACCAGCTTTGACCCCGCTGTACTGGCACCAATATTAAGCGTCCTGCACAATAACAGTTATCTTTAATGCCTGTTGAAGCTGAAAGCCGTCGTAGGGTAGTAATTGCAAGCTTTCTTTCACCGTCACCTTTTAATAATGATTGTATTTCTTTTTCGAGTAATTCTCGCGTGTTATTGATCTCATCTATTACCTCAACGGGTAACGCTATATCTTCCGGTAAAGTCAAGGCAGCCAGTTCCATCTTACGTTCAATGGGTGCCGGCGGCAGGTCCAACCCATTGGCCTTTGTCTTGCCTCGCCCGATAATACGGTTAATATTTACCACAAGGTTGCCTTTGACTTTTGTTAATATATCCTTTTCCTCAACAAACCGTTCAAATTCCGGAAACAACTGGTTAAAAGGGTTCTTTTCATCCATTATTCAATTATTCCTATTTTAATATTATCTTGCAGGTCGTCTGACCTCGAATAGGTCTTGACTTATTCTATGTAATAATTTGGGAAATTCCTCACAAAGCATAAACAAACGCCGAGTGGGCCTTGATACGGCAACGTAGGCCCTGTTTGTTGAAAAATTTAATGCGGCGCGCTCTATATCATCCAGCCCCAACACGATACAGGCATCAAATTCTAATCCTTTAATCCTTTCAACACTGGATGTTACCAAGCCTTTCGAAGGTCCGGAATGCCCCCAAATGGGTGCTAATTGAACCCCTTCATTTTCTAAAGAAAATCGCAAGCGCTTCATTGTCTCTTCGTCTTCATTAATTTGGATCAAAGCAATGCTGGATATTTTATCAGATCTATTCAAGACATTAAACACTTGTTTAATCCGGATTGCATATTCATTCATGGCGCTGATCCTGAGTTGCGGTTTGATATCATCAAACCGATCGCTTGCGCCAAATCCCGGTAGCTCCCCAAACGCTTTCTGATAAAATGCCATCAAAAACCTTGAGATAGATCGACTCTGTCGCATATTTTTTGAGAACAAAT
>CAYTSY010000011.1:13877-20472 GCA_964440555.1 uncultured Desulfobacteraceae bacterium | reverse complement strand
TTAAGCCATTTGGTCAATAAAGTATAAGTTCCTGTTTTATCTTTTAAAGTATTTGTGATCTTGAAGGCGTTTCCATCGGTAATTCCATGAACCGGGGATACAATTTGGCGATAATCGGCCGAAAACGTGACAGCACCGTCCGGATGGACAAAAGAGCTTAGCAATGATGCTTCAGGCGCTGACAGGTCCTGAGCTTCATCAATAACAATATGGGTATAGCGTTGTCCGTCTCCCACTTCAGTGTATGGCAAGGCCCAGGGAATTTCTCGAAAACGATCCTGCCATTGATAAATCTCCGGTAATGCAAAGCGCAAAAGCCAGGCTATCCATGGCTCTTCTTCAGGCCCATATTGGCGATCCTGCCAATCCTGTTTGATGTTTTCAATTACCTCATTCTCTCGAATTCGAGACGCAGTACCGTTTTTTATTCGAAGGCCACCTTCATATAATCCTTTTTTAAAATACGTTGATATGGCAGTCAACGGATCGTATACCCAAAATAACCACTGCTGAAAAGCGGTGTCGAATTTTTTCTTAATTTCACCCTCTAACAGATCCCGCAGAGTTTCATATGCCCTTCCTGCGTTTTGATAAAGCGCGTCCATCCGCAATTTTGAAGATAATGGATTCTTCGTCGTTTTTGTTTTGCCTGAATAATCTAATAGAATATTAGTCAGATTCCGAAGAGTTTCATCAAGCGAAGAATCTTCAGCTTTAACCAAAACATACCATTCCGATTGTGACACTTGAGACAATCGATCAATAATTTGTTGCTCATATGTTTCCCAGCATTCATTTAGATCTTTAACCGTGCATAATCCAAAAAATGCTTGACGCGCTCGTTCTTCCAAATATGGGATATGGCGGGTTCTAATCCGTGCTTTATGTTTGTATGACCATAGATTTTGTAGATAGCCCTTGATAAATTGAGGAACCTGAGCCACAACCTTTTCGGGGATATACAATTCGTCAACCAAAAGTTTTTTAGAATAAGTGATCAGGTTTTGGTTCGCCAGGAATATTTTGGTTAGTTCGGGTGAATAGTTTACCTTTTTAAATTCCTCTCTTAAGTTTTCTTGCTGATCGTAAAGAAAGCGAACCCGTTGAAAAGCAACAGTTGTTTTACCACTCCCAGGTGCACCGGTTACAATCATCATTCCATCCATTTTGCTGATGAATGCTCTAACCTGATCCTTAGTCATGTCTATCTTAACCGCTTTTAATCCGGTCTTCGGTCCAATTATCTCTTCAATCCGGACCGCCCCGCCCGGCTCATATAGGCCGGATATCGAAGGAATTACCTGCTTAAATTTAGCCCGAGCAAGCGGTTCAATCCCTTTTATTGCAAGTCCAGAGCGATTGATATCGTAAAAATCGTTCAAATCTTCGGAAAGGGCCATCTGAACCCCTGGGTGTGTCCATGGTAGAATGCGGATTCTTTCATTATTGATGATTAATACCTGTGCGCCAGATATATTTTCACTGACATACCACAGAGCCTTAAATTCATCGGTTAGCGTTTCTGCATACACTTCTACCATGGCACTGAACGGTGTTTCCGATAATGCTTTCAGCGCAATATATTCCTGGATTTCGGTATAAGTTACATTCCCTCTGGGTGCCCCCCCTTCTACCTGCTTAACGGCCTGCCGCTGAATACCATGGGCGTTATTTTGGTCCCTTTCAACACGGTTTTCTAATGATAAATTGTTTCCCATCGCTAAACTCCGTATTTTTTATTGAGCCATAGAATACTCAGCCGTCTTCTTGTTTTTCCACTACATTTGGATAGTCCTAATTTTGAAAGACTCGCTCAGCATAAGGCGCGTCGGCTTTTTGCCATCGCCTTTCATGCTGTAGCGATTTTAATGTGATACAGTCTTAAGCCATCGAATATGATCAGAAAGGCCATCTAAATCTGGAAACAGCATTGCTCTATTAATTCCGTACTGATTTAAAAGATTTTTCAAGGTTTTCCGCGCATTACAATTAATAATCAATTTCTCCATTTTATTGTCGCTGTAGTCCTTTGCCGGTTGTGGATGAATAGTAAAAAGCCCAGACTGTGCAATTAATCGCTTATTTATATGACACGGAACAAACTTCGCCACTTGATTATACTCAAAGGGGCCAGATTCAGGCTTTTGCCCATGCTCTGCGACGTACATAAACTTATGCTTGAGAACAAATACCGCACTGTCACCAACGAATTCATTTTCAACAGCATAAAATAGTGCCGCCAGGGGATTTAGAGTCCAATCTAATAACCTGGTGGGAAGACCATGATGCTGAGCAATAGCAAGCCATTCCCAATCATCTCTCGGCATAAAATCAAGATGGGGAATAGATCGCTCCTTAAATAGATTGAAAATTGTCTTCTCTACATGAGCCCTGCCACCCCCACGAAGTTTTAAACCTCGCCTTCCTATTTTCGGGCGCAATCCCCAGGATGAATCTCTTTGACCCCTAAAAATTACCGATCTTCCTTGATAGGATTCAATGAGCCCGTGGAACTCTGCAAAGCTATTAATTTCATGTGTTATCATTTCGTATCGCTAACGACGAAATTCAGGAAGCCGGGTGCTGGGTTGCGACAGCGGCTGCTGAACGAAAAAGGTTGCAAGGGAACCGCCGGTCCAAAACACTGCGCAGTTAGCCAGGTCCTCTAGAATGAGTTAGGAGGCTTTCTTCGGTGACCTCCGGAATATTGTCGACTATCTTCATCAACTGCTCTACGAGTGAATAGGCTTCAGCGTTTAAATTAGTCAGTTCTTGGGACGTGATGACGGCATTATCGCGCCGTTCTTTCTTTAGTGAAGAAACGCCACCGCGAAAGATAGTCCCAAATAGCTCTTCATCATGGCTTCGTACCCAACAAAAGTGGGCGATCTTGTTCCGCATGCTGCGCAGGGCGGATACTCGTGTGTTGATCTGAACGATTTCAAGTAAGACTTCTTCGGACACGATTCGATGACCATATCGTAATCGGTGAATATCGATGGCTTCGTTAATAGCATCCTGAAGCCGAACCGCCGATATGGAGTCTGTGTACGTCCGGCCGAGAAATTCAGGAGTCGCAAGTAGCCGACTGAGTAGGACTCCAAGCAAGAATTCGACATTCGCCCATTCAACGACAGCTCTACCGATGGCTGAATACTGGGCCTCGGTGAGCTCGGAGTATTTGGACGTATGGTTCAGCGGCACTTGGCATCCTAACAATGGTTATTAAGTTTATTCATAGCACCTTCGGGCCACAAATTCGCGGTATAACGCCCCAGCGTTCAAAGCGGCACAAGTTCAATGAATATAAAGATGTTAAAGCGCTATCGACGCTGGGGACGGAATGATATGTGGTTTCTGTATAAGACACCATCGTTTCTCCTCTACAAATCGTCCACTGGGCTCTCGACGCCCCTGCCTCGCAGGTTGAGAACGTGGGTGTAAATCATAGTCGTTTTCACGTCCTTGTGATTGAGGAGTTCCTGGATTGTGTGGATGCTGCAACCTGCCTCCAGCAATTGTGAGGCAATGTTTGAAATTCAACTATTCTTGCATTTTTAACAATACCGACGATATTTTGCAATAAATTTAAATGGATTTTAGGTACAAGGCATTTTGAAGAAGCTTTTGATTGCCGGGAAATTGAGAGTCCAATCATTTCGGGCTTGCCCTGAGATACGCATCCAAAAGGTGAAACTATCAGCCGTGGGTGAAAGTGGTGATATGTCTGATAGAGGAAAGGTATAATTTTTCGTGGAGTGCCTACTAATTGTGCCTTCTCCCGAACAAAAATTGAACTTGGCCGTGGTCTTATCCTTCTGGTGTCCAATCGATCTTGCCCTGATGTGGCACTTTTATCTCTTTTTGCCCTTTTTCAGGATAACGACTGTATCCTCTCCTTTTATTGGGGTGCCATCATTCAATTTTCCAGTCAAGACTAAACCCAAAACATCCCCGTCGTTGATCACGCCTAAACCGTGTACGATTTCCTGTATCTTGAACTCCAATACAAGATCAACTATACCATCAGGCCCTACCTGTTCGCAGTCAAAAGGAGTGGCTGCATCTCCAAAGTCTGTGCTCAGTGGAACCACACCTTGAAGAAGGATGGAAGTAGGGTCTATTTGAGTCACATTGAGATCATCAGTCCCAAGAACGGCAACAGACATGGTGCCTTTAGATTTGATGTTCAAAGAGTTAGGGCATGTGCCGGGCATTATGTCTATGAAAACCTGTTTTTCCACAGGCACTGTTGACTCAGCGGTACGAACCGGCCATATATGGTGAAGGTTGTTGTCATTATAGTCGTAATAAACGAGGCCATCAAACATATATACGACCCAAGCATGGCTGGTGTTATTTGCAAAGGTAGTGGCTGACCAATAACTTACCCTGATCGAAGGATCGGATATTACGTTGAGAAAGATATGTTCGGTTGGTAGGGCGGGATCACATTGAGAATAATCTGTTAAGCTATGGAGTTCTTTTCTATTTGGCAGTCTCCAATCATTATATTCTGTGGTGGTATAGCCTGCACACTGATAATTTGCTGAATTTGTATTAAAATCAACAACCATATCCAATGCTCCCTGCCAGGTCATTTTTTCAAAACAGCCGGCATCCTTGAGCCACATTAGTCCTGTCAGGTTATCCGTTACGGTTCCATCTGCGTTGTCCGTAAACCGGGGGGCGGGCCATTCGACACCCCTTTGGATATCGCCATCATCATTGGCCGCATAGATGGTCGTTTGACCCGTCTTCCATATTTGTGCTGGAGGAGATGTTGTGGCTCGTACCGGCAGCACATAGTATTCGTAAGAATAGTGTTTTCGATCAACGCTTCCATCTCCCATCCAGACAAGCCATCTGTTATTAAGGCTGTAGGCAAGAGTAGTGGAAGATTGATAATAGTAAGGCGTTACATTCATGAAGCCCTGACTGTTAAGCCAGGCAGAAGAGTCTCGCTTTTCCACATTAACCAGGCTTTCTAATTCGTTAATACTAGGCAAGACCCAATCATTATATGTTGCTGTATAACCACCACAGGCATAATTCCCAGGGTTTGTGTTGAGAGAAGCCACAACATTAAATGCTTCTTGCCAAATCACTTTTCCTAAACAACCAGCGTCTTTGAGCCACATCAACCCTGTTAGGCTGTCTGTAACCGTTCCGTCACCGTTGTCAATAAATCTCGGTTCCGGCCACGCAATTCCTGCCTGTATATCTCCATCCTGACCGGTTCCCGCGCAGGGAATTATATAACCATTGTCATCGTAGCAGGTGGTTTGACCGGTTTTTGGCAGATCAACCGTTTCAGCGAGAGATAAATTTCCGAAGAGAAAGGCCCCGAAAACTATAAATAATATGAGAAAGGTGTAAACCTTAATTTTGACTCTTTTCATGGCGTTTTCTCCCTTTAAGTTGATTCAAATGAACGGCTTGGCCATCATTTTGTTACGTTTTCATAAGCTATCTGTAATAAGGGAAAGAGAGTGGGTAACTCGTCTACTGCAAATTCAATCTTCCACCACCGACTGCCCTTTTTATGGTGGACGGCTTTTTTAGTTTTATCTGAAATGACTAATTTGGAAAGGTCATAGTCTTCACCAAGACAAAATGAAAGATGGTGATTCTGTGTCTTTCGGATATGTATTAAAAATGCATTACGGCCCCCAGGGGTTTGGAATCTGACAGACCATTTAACATATCTGACTCCCAGGTCCCATGAATTTTTCTCACAAATTTCGCTTAATATATCAATAGATCTTTGAAGATCCTGAATCTGCTGATCTCGAACAGAATGTTCCGCGTACCATTTTAGGTCATAAATTCCCTGGGATCTTGTTGGAACGGGGGCAATTGTCTCGACTTCAAGTCGGTCGGTTACAGCATAAACTTTGCCTTCCTGGTCTTTAAATCGCTGGAGTTGGACAAACTCGAAATCGAATGCAGTAATATATTGACATAGCTCAACCAGAGTATGAGAGATTTTTGGGGCTACGATGATGACTTTTATGGAATCAGTATCTATTTCTTCGGCATCAACATTAATTCCTTGTTTTTTAATATGGTACCGAACAGTGTCTGGATTGTTCCTGATCCAGTTTGCATACCGAAGCGTCTGGAGGAGTACCTTTTCATCAGCAAAAGAATTTTTTAATTCAACTATATCGATTTGTGTATTCTCAGTATCAAAGGCCAAAAAGTCCAATCTTTTTTGACCGGCTATTGTCGGCACTTGAAGTTCACGAGCCAATATTGTGATCTCCGGACCTAAAATTTCAGGATGATCAACGATAAAATCTCCCATATCATGGACTTCATCGGCGAAAGGGAAATCTTTGATTGATGATTTATCACCAACGATTATCTGTGCCATTTATTTTTCTCCATATCGCTAAACTTTTAGGAAACTTTCTCGAACGGCCCGTTATGATTTCTCTCTCAAATTTCTGGATACCTTCCCGAGATACAGATCTATTTCGTCAGACAAAACCGGATTGCCAGGTACGGTAAATGGACCATAAATTACTCCGGGCTGGACGGCAGTTAATGATCCATGGGTTAAACGCTTGATAAAAATATTCAGATCCAT
>CAYTSY010000011.1:11672-13867 GCA_964440555.1 uncultured Desulfobacteraceae bacterium | reverse complement strand
TGTTGCGGGCATGCTTGGCGTCTTTCGTTTTGGTTGTTACAAACTCTTGAACGAGCATTATTGCCCGTTTGTAACCGCGCCGTTGGGCCTCGCAAAGCAATCCAGCAATGCATGTAAGAAGCTGATATCGGATATCCATAAGCGGAGGATCGCCGGTCTGCCGAGAGCCGAGTATGGCTGTGACAAGCTGCTCGATGCGTGTAATTCCGTTTGACCGACTGTTTTTAATGCGCCTTTCAAGTGCCGCAGCAAGGCTTTCAGAGACAGTTGGACCGAATGGCTCATCCGATTTGGCTTCAATGGCAATCAAATACGGACCATGCGAGTCTTGGGCATTGACGACAAGATCGATATTTGGGGGTTCGCCCGGAAAGTTGTCGAATGGGAGCTTGACCTCCGGTTCAGCCTGCCACGATTGGACAGGACCAAAGGATTTATGGCCGGCGAGAGCGACGGAAACCTCTTCCGGCAATTTTTTCCCGCCAGAAGCAAGCCAGGCTCTGGCGACCTCCCTTGCGCTTCGGCCATCTTTCAACTGATTCGGCCTCTTCGGGCCGGCAAGCTTTTCCCATGCCTCCAGAGACGTAAGTTTGATTCCGCCTTTTGTAATTGGCATGAGACACCTTTTTTAGAAGGTTAAGTCCATTGAGATAGACGGCGGGATGATGGGAAAAACGCTGGTGGACTAAGCCGCCGGATTTGGCGACAATTTATCAATATTTATGGGGATTGTAAAGGCTTTATAAAGGTTTTCGTGGCCTTCCGGCCTTGATGGTCGGAAAAGCATTTCCCTGATGGTTTTAGGCTTGAAATTTTGGGTCTTTCATTGAAATGATTTCTTGGAAATGGTCATAAGAGGAGCGTGCCGGTCAGCATATAAAATGTCCCTGGCGTTCCATATCTATCGCATTATTACGGAAAGAATCATATATGCTAATTTTAACTGTTCTTCATTTGCCTCATTTAACAGTGAGCGGATTAAATTTTTCCTTTTCTTGGGGTCTTCAACCTCAATTATTGTAAAAAAATCGGCCAAACCGACGTTTAGCGATTGAGCCAATTTAATCAATGTGTTTAGAGTTGGATTTTCCTTTCCCCTTTCAATTGAGCTCAAATATTTTGAGCTGATATTAATCTCTTCTGCAAGTTTTTCCTGGGTAAAATTCCTTTTTATACGTATATGTTTGATTCTTAACCCTATCATTTCTTTTGTGTTCATGTGCGTCTCCCCCTCATATTTTTATTGTTTCCAGGTTGCCAAAAAACGGGAGAGATAAGAACATGGTGACACAAGGAATATTATTGAAACTTCAATGTGATAGATGTATATATAATGACCTCGCATAGAATATACGTACAATTTAAATCCAATGCACTGAGATTTGATTTAGGTGGAACAAAATGTATTATGAAGAATGCATGGATAAAGTATTTAATTGGCTGGCGGGTAAAAAATTGATCGCCGATGCTCAAGAGTTTTGGTCTGTTCAAATGGATGATTCAAATAGCCAAATTAAAGATGTTTTATCTCTTGTTTCATCCACGGATAGAATTTGGGCAAAAAATAATGCAATAATGCAACATAAAATGACGAAAAAAGAATGGGATCTTTTCAGAGAAAACAATACCAAAAATTTTGAGAGAGATATTTTAAAGAATGAAAAGAAAATTATTGATGAGATCCTTACGAAACCGGGCAAAATAAAAGTTGATATAAAAAGACTCCCGGCTGATGCATTAGCTTTCTATAGACCATTTCATTACCATCCGCATGAAGAATGGGGGATATATTTCATATTAGACAAATATCTTAGATATAAGAATCAAATTGAGCAGTCACTATCAAAAAAATTAAGCATGTTCCACCCCGAAATAGTTGCAGCAATTATACTCTTCGAAGTATTCCATCATGAATATTACCATCATTTAGTCGAATCAACAGCCTTTACTTAAGAAACGATCCTTGATGAGTGCGGATTTCCCAAGGATATTTATATGCAATATAATAAAACAAAAAGAACGGAATTAGCTGAAAAATATTGCATCCATATACCATTAGAAGAGGCATTGGCGAATGCATATGCGTTTAATTCTATCAGTTTTGCTAGGCGAAATATGCTGTCTTTTGATGATGGAGTAACGAAGGTATTTCAGTCAAAAATAAAAAATCATTGGAAAATCGAACCGCCAGGATA
>CAYTSY010000011.1:0-11662 GCA_964440555.1 uncultured Desulfobacteraceae bacterium | reverse complement strand
GTGATGCTGAAAACTATATTAATGATGGAAGAATACAAGGAAATATATCTCTACTAAAAATGATGATTGGTTCCGAAAATGGGAGCAACCTTGATGCCATTGAACGAATCGTCGCCAGAGTTATGCCAAGTGGATATACATCGATGGTACCAAAACCAGATATTCCTGTGTATTTTATCGTTGATCAAAACTCGTTTAGCGAGCTTTCAAAGTTTGTCCCCAATCCCAGGGCTGCATATGCATATCTTGAATTTCCATTCAATACCGATAAGATAAGCAATAAAATTAAAATTGAAAAGAAAAAGAGAGATAATGAGCGAAAAAACAAAAAGCCAGGAAACGAAAATAGAAGTAAGCAACTAAGCCTATTTTGATGTATCACGTAATCGGGTATATGCCATTTTCCGATAAGCTTCTTACCTTCCGAAGAAGGGTGTCTCTGCGTCTGCCCCCCACTCACCGGAAGATTAAAGATCAAACTGGCTAAAAAAATCCTAACCCCATGCATCGTCATAGTCATAGAAATTATCATGATTAAAATTGTTTACTTGGCTCTCCCACGGCTTTGCCTCTGACAGGCTATGGACTGCAAACCCGACGGCAGCGATGGCGGGAAACTGATCAACGTCCGCCTTGTCTATGGCCTCCGGGGGCATATTCTGAATCCGAGTACGAATAATCTGACAATCACGCAGAACAAGTCTCTTTTGCCCGGTCTCATCCGGTGACAGACATTCTCTGATTCTCTCAACATAAATTTGGAACCGGTTTTCCATTTCAAAGGCGGATGGGGTTGCAAAATACAGACCGTTAGTGTCCCCCGGATTTCTGATCAGAGTTGAATTAAAGGCATTTATGATTGGGGAAAAGCGTTTGTAATCGCCATACCAGAATTCAAACAGTTCTGAGTATTTACCGTATCCCCATCGATCTCGAAGGTAGAGGCAACTCTCCAAGACGCTTTTAACAGAGGGGCTTTCCTGTTCATCTAAAACCCGAAATCTGATCCTACCGGCATTCGTTTCAGGTTTTTCCACGCCGATAATGCAGCAATACCCCGGCATCTGGCCGCAAGACCACCCGACTCCACCGGCGAGCCAAGAATATTCACCTCCGGTTTCAATGTTTCGGTAGAATGCCGGTTTGACATAGGAATTCCGACACGTAATTTCAGCGATATGTTCTTCAACCCGGCGGTCAAATCCCGGTGGAATAATTTTTTCAATAACGCATTTGATTTTTTGTCTCATTGTGCAGGCCTTCTTTTTATGTCAAGTCACATCCGGCAAAGAATCCCGCCGGTGCGAAAGTTAAACAGAGGGCATCCGCCCTGTCTGGTGAACGTTTCAACAATTCCCGCATCGTGTCCTTCCTCATGACTCTGATTTTTCCGTTTATGACCTCATACGTTGGGATCTGAAGTTCCTCGATTAACAGTTCATCTGGCGGCAGCATCGCCCCAGAATCGATTCTTAACCATTCTCTGACCGCCCACCAAAGCTGATCACGTAAAATATAAAACTCGCCCATTTCTGTTGACAGGGTGGGGCTTGAAGCAACCTTTACCGGAACAACCGAACATCCCGCCCGTTGCATGTGTGGCGAAACGCCGGCCCCGACACCGGTGGCGTCAACGTTGGCGCAATAGATATTCCCCCGGTTGCGATATTCAGCTATTGCCCTATCACCCGTTGTGACCGTATCCAGGCCACTCCAGACCCTTAAACGCTCGACATAACCGCCATACCGGAAACAGGCCGCATTGGCATCCGTCCCGAATTCGCCAATGTCCAAACCTATAATACCGCCTGTATGTTTCGGTGGAACTTCACCGTTTTGGGCAACGTATGAATCCCATCGCGACCGGGCGCCGTTTACCCATTCTTTTGATATCAGGGCATTCGCCGACTGAGAGGGATATCGGCCAAGCACCATATATGAAAACGCAGGTTCTGTGATTTTATAATGGCCTGGCTTTAAAGGTGGATAGGGTTGCCCGCTCTGAGAATAAGCCGTTGAACCTTCAAGGAAGGATGGCAAATCAAAGCAATCAGAATTCGGGAACTCGCCTCCAGCTATTGGCCGGCACCATTCGTTTATCCGGCGGACGGTAGTTTCCCGGGTAACAGCTCCCGGAATCCTATCCTCACCGGTTATCACATTCGGATGATTAAAAGCCGACAAACGAACCACATTAGCCCGTCCATCCCGGATCATGCGATAGGCTTCACCCTGTTCTGATCTCGGGTTGAACATGACCAGAAGCCGCGCATGACCGCCAGACATGCAGGATTCAATCCCACGGTAAACATCATCAGGCACGGCGTCCCCTTCGTCAATGATGAACAACAAATAAGGGGCATGCTTCCCGCTGAACTTCGCCTCTCGTTGGGCATCCGTCCCGCTCATGGGGATTGTAACACCGGTTAAAAAACTGGCTGCTGTTCGTTGAATATTCAAGCTGTTTAAGGCGTCACTTTTGAAAAGATCCGGGTGCTTTTGGGAGATGCTGCCAATTTCACCCCATAGCAAGCGCCGCAAATTTGACTCGGGAGGAGCCGCCGCCGTATAAACCTGGCTATCCGGAAAACATTTGAAAAACCATACGGCAACCCTGGCCGCGGCGTGGGTCTTGCCGGTGGCGTTGGCAGATTGGGCCACGGTAACAGGATTATCCCGGACAGAATCCATAAGCCTCTTCACATCGTCGGTGAAGGTTTCCGCCAGTACGGATTCCCCAAATCCCACGGGGTCGTTTTGGTATTGCTGGAAGCCTGAATTCCCCTTAAACCCATTCTCAAGTAAATCTGAGAGCGTCCCGAATAGATTTTTCGCTGTTAATTCTTTTGAGGAATTTTTCATATAAATCAGTATCAACTTCCTTCATGATTTCCACGACCACCGCCATAAAGTCCTGAGCAGCCTGTTGGGAATAAATTCTTTCCTGAATGTCCATGGCCAGCCGGATTTGGTTTCTCAATTCCGCTATGCATTTTAATGCAAACGAAGAGTCCTGCTCGGCCTGGTCTAAAAGCTCAAGGCTCTTTTTGTTGATTCCATTCATTTGATTAATGGCGTCGAAACTCTGTTCCACAATCCTTTTTGACTCTTTTCCGACAACCACCCTTGTTGTCTTTCCGCGCAATTCTTGAATACGTTTAGATACCGCCTGACGGGATACGCCAAGGGTTTTTGCAGCAGCGTTTTGGTTCATCCCCTGCCTGTCAATTAATTCTAACATCCTCCTATCATTAATAATCGGTTTACGCATAGTTGACACCACTGTTGACTAAGTTGACAGATTCATGTCGAGCCTTTTTTCCGGCCAAGGTTTGGCTATCACTGTTACTGGTTCGTTATTCAAACCCGCATCCTTAATCGCCTGCTCAATGACTTGATTCCAGTTCTTCAATTCAACGTCATAGTAGATCATCAGAATCATGCGGCCGTTTTGATTTTTTGATAATTGATAAAACATCAAAATCCCTCTTCTTCTAAAATTTGTTGCACCCTGCTTTTTATGCAATTCAATTTTTCCCGTTCGCGGTTTTGGATCTCTTGCTGATAAAGCATATCCTCTATATCAAGAGTATTTTGGATTGACTGCTCAATCATCTTGATCAACATCTCCGGATGAATCGCGTCCAGTTCAACAGCATATTCACCATAATTTTTTATATACCATTTGTAATTTGGATCTTTTTTTTTGACGGCTTCGGGAGAATGCGGCAGATTATATTCATGGATCTGGTCCGGATTTAATGCAATCCGCCGGACATCAACATCTATACCGTGCCATTTTCGTAAATTTTCTTTGACGGCAAACGGTATTTTGCATCCGGACGGGTCAAGGTCGCCAAAATGGAGAATAACCGGTTTCCTGCCGGCATTTGCTCTGACCCGTTCCGAATAATCGTGCACGAAGGAAGTACTCAACTGTCCCCGGCAAATAACCACCCGAATACAGTATTTCCAGATCGTGTCCTCGAATATTTTAGAGAGTGCATCTTTTTCCGTCCAGACTTCGCAAAATACAGTTTGGTTTTGAATGAGACATCGGTCATAATATGAAAAGTTGTTTAGGATCTGCCTGGCAAACGTTCCGGCGTCGCTGAAACCACGTTTATCAGTTAAACGCCTTGATCTGTCTTCAATGCAATCCCAGGGAACCACTTCAAGCCTGCGGAGTTTTGATAAGGTTCTTGATATTGAATTATATCGGTTTAAATTGTTCTCGATCATCTGGCCCGCTACAAGCTGGTAATACACCTGGCGTAGAGTCAACGGCCAATACGCTGCTAACTTTTCAATGGTGTCAATAATTCCCGGGATTATTATGTCTCGGGTGTGTCCGCGGAAATTCTTTTCAATGATGGGTGCTGTATTTATAGAATGCGTTTCCACTATTTCACCCTAACGCTACTTGTATCATTAAGGGTTTTTCCATTTAATGGACAATTCGCCCGCGCTTGGTCGCAGGGGATATATTTTCTTTGAGACTTGCCCAAAAAATATGGGGCATGGAAACATAACAACTTGCCGATATAGGGTTCCATGTCCCAGAATCCACTCGCCATGCAAACTTCACAATTCCCAGGTTGACCGGCTTTTGATAGTGCAGCCAATATCTCGCCCTTATGGTTCCTTATCCGTTCCCTGTCGGCATCAGTGAGCGCCCCCCGGACTCTCAACCGCTCGCCGTCCGGTATGAGTTCGACCCCTCGAATTTGAAGTTCTTTTATGAAATTCATTAAAAAACCTCCTCCTTTGTGGTTTTACCTGAAACCCCGTTTCCATCCGTGACACCGTGACAAGTGAATGATTTTAGATAGTTATCGTTATTTCCATCCGTGACATCGGCATAGCTTGTCACGCTTTGATTACAGTCTAAGTCATTGATTTTATTGATTTGGCACGTTGTCACGGATTGAATGGGGTGGGTGAGTGAAAGATAACGATTGAAAGCGTCCTCGAAGATGGAAAGCTCATATCCTTTAGCTCTGTCACTACCGATACGCATGGTCTTTGAATGAATCCCAAACGGTTTCAGGAGACGCGCAAGACCATTCGCGGTCAATCCTTTTCCCCGGCTCCATTCCGCCCATGGCGTTTCGGGGATGGTCTTCAATGCGTCAACAAGGTGATCGGAGAATATCCTTTCAACTGATCTGGAAACGAAAATGGTTTTAATGTCCTCAAGTAGTCGGGCTACAATGGATTCATCGTCATCAACTTTGACGCAACTGTTTATGGCCTCCATGATCAATTCCGGCCACTCTCCGCCGACTGCCTCCGCAATACACATTAAAGGAAACCAATTATCCGTCATCCGGTCATTATTAGTTTTTGGCATCACGGGGCGCAGCGCCTTCAAAAGTTCAAAATTATCATCCGCCCATCGAAGACACATCCGCCGGATGTTCAGACATTTCCGGTCGAAGTCGATCCCCATTTTTTGGACCCGCTCCCCGGGTGCCTTCCGACGTAACGATATAATGATTGATCGATCCCTCAATGTCTCTGGTAGTCGTCCAATCATGGCAATGGCTTTTGGCGTCCATGTGGAAAACCTGACAGGCTCATGGTCGTCACCCTGTACCCGGATGACAAAAGCGCCGGACTTCGTGTGACCGCTGTTTAGGATTCCACGAAGTTCTTCATTGTCCTTTAAAAAGGTATCCGCTTCATCAACCAGTAGTGTTGGCCCGTACTTTTCAACTGTCCGAAAAATCGCTGCCGATGATATGTTGCTTGAAATAAGCGCGCGCCTGCAAAATGCCATCAACCATTCAAGCAAGGTAGTCTTTCCGCATCGTTTTTCGGGTGACTCGATTCCTGCTATGGGTAGTATTCGAAATGCATCAAAGCAATACGTCAAGAGAACCCAAACCGATACTGCCACGGCGACCCAAGCGGGCAAAATAACATGCGACAACAAACTGTCCTTGATCGATGTCAATAGCGTCGCGCCGTCAACGGGTGTTCCCCAGGGCTCAACGTCGGAAACAATGGCTTTTGAGTCTTCATCAGCTCCTTCCTGGCCGTTCTTCAAAACCTCGTCGATAATGCCTTTCCGAATACCGAACTGCTTCGCTATTTCATCGCGCCGGATTTCCCGTTGAAAGACGGGAAGCCCCTTTAAATCTGCAATGGCCTTCAACGCCTCATCAAAGTTGACTGGCGGTGATTCCGGGGCAGGAGTACCTGGCAAACAGGTAACAATCTTTTCCAATTCTTCACCTAAGCTAAAGCCCATTTAACGATTCCTTCCTTAAAGTAGTTGAAAATCGTTTCCTTATCCGATGTGCAAAGGATTTCGAAATCGTGTTCCAAGCCATCAATCCCATGAAAAAGATCGCCCAGCCGCTCCAAGTCCTGCATGGTTTTGATCGTCGCAAGTAGTCGCCTGGTAGTGCGGATCAAGAGACCCAGCTCGTCGGCCTTTTGATTTTCCCATTGCCGGAAACGCTGAAGCAGTTCCTGCCGTTGCCGTCGCCGGTGAATGTCGGATTGTACTTTCGGCGTCATGCGGCCCTGATCAATTCCCAGGAAGCGCAAAGCATCCGGGAAGGATAGGCCATGCAATTTTTGGACGAAATCAATAGCATCGCCATGAGCACCGCAACCAAAGCATTGGAAACGGCCTCGATCCGGAAAGACAAAATTAGAAGGCGTTTTTTCGACATGGCCGGGAAGCGGACAGATGCAAACAAAATTTTTCCCGGATTTTTTTAGCAAGCAGCCGGCGGCCTCGAATAGGTCAACGATGTTTATTCTTTGCTTTGCTGTGTGAAGGTCGCGCCGGTGGCCGTTAGATCCGTCAAAAATAATGCGGTCAGGCGGTTCAAGGCCAGCTTTCTTAATCTCATCCCTAAGTGCCGCTTTCATAGCTGCACCTCAGCATGCCCACTCTCTTTTTCAGGCCAGGTCATTACCTGTCTGCCGATCAGCTCCCGGATATCGCCTACCTTCCAAACAGTGATGCGCTCAGAGAGCTTTAAAGGCCTTGGAAAACGCCCTGATTTCACTCCCGCCCACCAGGTTGACTTGCTGACCGGAATTATTGGTGGAATCGGCGGATCACATTTCGGGTCCCCGATAATATGCTTGAGGCGGACAAAACCGGTTCCAGGCAATCCGTCTCTAGTATTGCTTGCCTCTTTTGACCCCATCCCTCTTAATCCCCTTTTTCCCATTCGACATCATGAACGCTAACCCCCAAGGCCATGGCAACCGCGGTTTTTTCATCTTCAGTTGGCTTGATGTAGCCCCGCTCGATGAGGGAAATTTTTGGTTGAGGTATATTGGCCTTCTTTTGTAGGTCGTACTGGCTCATCCGTTTGATAGCCCTGATAACTCTTATTTGCATCTTGAAATTCCCCCTTGTTATTTTCTGCGTTTTGCATTATAAATAATAGTAACATATAATATTGATGACAAGCAACAGTTAAATACTTGAAATAACATATTTATTCTACATTTTTAAAACTATAATAAATCATAAAAAAATCGTTAACGCAGTAATTGAGAAAGTCGATGAGAAAACAGCAGCAAGAGATTCAATGGTTTCTAAACCTCGTAAATGTTGAGGAAATTGGAGAGCTATCGAAAGAAAAGCGGGCGGAAATAGCAGATCAGATATTTAAGTATACACGATTTCAGAGGATCGGTGAAAGCCAGGAAAATAAAACACCTGGCTCCAAGTTTTTTGAACTATTGCCTGGCTCGATAGATTCAGCAAGGCTGGCTTTTTTTCAAAAAAGAATAGAGGATTTTTTTGAATATATGATGTCGTGTATTGACCATGTAAAGAAAATCCCTACAGATAAATGGACGATATCTGGAAAGACCGATTTTTACCCAAGCCTAAACGCCGATGGCGTTAAAATTAAACCCAATTTTAAGATTGACGGTTTCAGTTTTGAATTAAATGTAAAGAATGGGGAGAAGTCAGAAAACAATCTTTTAAAAGCCTTTGTATACATCGAACCTGGGTCCGATCCCATTGAAATCACCACCAGGCGAGGCGTGCGAGGCCTTAAATATGAATCGCGTGCAATAAACGGTGGGAAATTTGAATATAGGCTCAAGCCGGAATCTCTTAAAGACGCCTTTATTGACACGTCGCATTATGACCAATCAGGGATGGCGGAAGGCTTTTTTTTATTAAGTTTTATGAACCTTATAAATGGCGTGCCCATTGAAGCCTTTAAAAAATGTCCTGAATGTGGGAATTGGTTTATAAATTTAACAAAGAAAAAAAAGGAATATTGCGCCAATCGTTGTGCAGCCAGAAACCGGCAGCGAGAAAAAAGGTTTGATTTGAAAAAGAGAATAGCTGCTGGTGATTCCACAGCCATAAGAGAGGATGAGATTAATTCACAGAAGTCAAGGTCGAGAGCGAGAAGGTCTTATGTGCGAAGGGTTAAAAATCGAACCCCTAAAGCAAGGCCCCACGAAAGGCCCCGGAAACCGCATTGGGAGGAAGGTGTCTGTCCGGAGTAGTTTGTCAGATGAGATCGTCGTCGTCACGCTTTATTGTTCGGCCTGTCTTCTCAAAGGGATCACCTTTGCTCCGTTCTTAAGCCCATCTAAATAATCAGCCCATGTTTGCATCATCTCACGGCGTTCAGCTAAGAAAGCTGTCCTGTTATATGCACGACCAAGAGGGTCACGAACGGCGTGCGCCAGTTGATGCTCAATATAATCGGGACGCACCTGCAACACCTCATCAAGTATGGTTCTCGCCATGGCCCTGAAACCGTGACCGGACATTTCATCCTTTTCAAAACCCATGCGACGAAGAGCTGCCAGGACGGTATTATCACTCATCGGGCGTGAACCGGTCCTGACGCTTGGAAATACAAATTGGCCTGAACCGGTCAATTTGTGCAGCTCTTTGAGGATTTCAAGGGATTGTCTGGCCAAAGGTACAAGATGCGGCTGATCGGTTTTCATCTTTTCGGCCGGGATGTTCCATTCCGCGGCTTCAAAATCAATTTCCGCCCACTGCATTTTCCGGAGCTCCCCGGGTCGAACGAAAAGAAGCGGAGCGAGTTTAAGCGCACATCTTGTTACAAAAGAGCCTTCATATCCATCTATTGCACGAAGCAACCCGGCGACTTTATCAGGGACGGTTATGGCTGCTTGGTGTTTTGGTTTAACAGGCGGGAGGGCACCCTTAAGATCGGCTGCCGGATCTCTTTCAGCCCGGCCGGTTGCAACTGCATACCGGAATACCTGGCTGCAAATAGCCCTGACCCTGTGGGCTGTTTCAAGTGCTCCGCGGGATTCGATTTTCCGGAGAACCATCAGCAGCTCGGGTGCTTTGATTTCGATAATTGGACGCTCGCCTATCGATTTGAATACGTTGTATTCAAGGCGGTTTAGTGTTGTTTCTGAATGCTTATTAGACCATGTTGAGTTATATTTACCGTGCCATTCCCGGGCGACAGTTTCAAAGGTGCTTTCGTTCAGGATTTTTGCCGTTTTTTCATCTTTACGGGCCTGCATCGGGTCTATACCATCTGCAACTTGTTTCCGGGCATCGTCCCGATGCCTGCGAGCCTGTAAAAGGCTAACCTCGGGGTAAGTGCCCAACGACATCAGCTTTTCCTTACCCCCAAAACGGTACTTAAAACGCCACCACTTACCCCCAGCAGGGGAAACCAGCATGAAGAGGCCGTCTGTATCGAAAATCTTGTATTGTTTATCCTTTAGCTTTGCGTTGCGGGCTTTGGTGTCGGTTATCGGCATGGCTTGACCTCCATGTTAGGGGTAACATTTTTTCTGTCGGGGTAACTATGCTTTAAAGTTACCCCACTTACCCCAGGATGTCAATGGATTTTATAGGACTTGATTGGACAAACAGAAATAAAAAAGCCCTTAGATTAAAGGGCTTTTTGAATTACACTGGACTGTGTTGGATATTGATTTGGCGGAGAGAGTGGGATTCGAACCCACGGTGCAGCTTTTGACCGCACACACGATTTCCAGTCGTGCACCTTCGGCCAACTCGGTCATCTCTCCGCATGATATTTGAAGCAAAATCTACCATTTCCGGATAGGCACATGCTCACCTTTCCTGTGATGTCGCTAACAATTCATCTTTTTTTAGAGCGCTAATTTTGCATAATTCTCGGAAAGAATCAATAAGGAATAATATTTTTATTTCCGGCTTCCTTTTCCCATATCCAGATGCAAGAAGAAGGGAAAAACAGGGGGAGTACTTGTTTTTCCCTTGAAATATGATAAATGTTTTATCACCTGTTTAAACAGGTGACGAAAAAATGTTCCTCCTTTTCTCCCCCTGCTTATCACATCTGCCTCCAATCAGAATAAAAATATTTATTAAATCAGCCTATTAGAATTATACCAACCATAAATGCCAATATAGCATATTTATTGCATTTGAAAAAACATGGAAAAGGCAAATCCGCTGAAAGGCGGAGACGCAAAGCTTCGGGTCTAAGGTCTTAGGACTATGATCGCCGAGCTGCCGAAAAAGAGCTTGAACCGGTCTTTGGGCAGCATGCCTCGAAGGCCGTTTTTTTTATATTAAGTTAAGTCGTGTTTGATGAATTCGCTTTTTTAGAAACTTTCCGAAATGGTCATTAATAAATTGACGGTTAAGGAGAAAAGGACATGAAAAATAGCAGAAATTTTTCAACCCAGTGGGTCCGTGTAGGGCTTTTTGCTTTTATCGCATGGATGGCATCCATCGGGAGCGGTTTTTCGGTAAATTCATATACTGCATCGTTTAATGCATATTATGGAACGAACGGTCCCTACAATTATACTCCGGTTATCGGGAGTTGCCTCACCTGCCATCCGTCTGGCTCCACAAGAAACAGCTATGCGAACGACTGGAGAAACAATGCAAAGGTTTATAGTCGTATCGAGTCTTTGGACTCGGACGGAGACGGGTTTACCAATATTGTTGAAATCAGGGCCGGAACCTTTCCGGGAAATTCAAGCAGCCGGCCTGTCGTAACGAATAACCCACCTGTGGCCAATGCCGGTCCTGATCAGACGGCACGGGTGGGGATTGCAGTTTCACTTGACGGCAGCGGTTCAACGGATGTGGACGGCAACCCGTTGACATACAGGTGGTCTCTGACAAAGCCTGCGGGGAGCGCCGCTTCTCTGGCCGGGGCCAATACGGCCAGACCGAGTTTTACGGCGGATGTGTTCGGAACCTATGCGGCGCAACTGATCGTAAACGACGGTACGGTTGACAGCGCTCCGGACAGCGTAACCATCAACATGGCGAACACCGCACCCGTGGCCAATGCCGGTCCTGACCAAACGGCAAGGGTAGGGATTGCAGTTTCACTTGACGGCAGCGGTTCAACGGATGTGGACGGCAACCCGTTGACATACAGGTGGTCTCTGACAAAGCCTGCGGGGAGCGCCGCTTCTCTGGCCGGGGCCAATACGGCCAGACCGAGTTTTACGGCGGATGTGTTCGGAACCTATGCGGCGCAACTGATCGTAAACGACGGTACGGTTGACAGCGCTCCGGACAGCGTAACCATCAACATGGCGAACACCGCACCCGTGGCCAATGCCGGTCCCAATCAGACGGCCTATGTGGGGGATACGGTCACACTTGACGGCAGCGGTTCAACGGATGTGGACGGCAACCCGTTGACATACAGGT
>CAYTSY010000010.1:27837-39534 GCA_964440555.1 uncultured Desulfobacteraceae bacterium | reverse complement strand
TGTGGCCGCCTGAAACCCCAAAGGCAATTTCCACGCCGTGTTCAACCAGCGCTTCGGCCAGATATGTACTCGCATTCGGATGCAGATCCAGTTCACCCCAAGGTATCTCCTGTTCCGGCGTTTTTTCTTTTTCGCTCATGAATCGCTCTCCTTTTTGTTTTGTTAGATCGGTGGTAGGATTTGTTTATTTGTAACTCAGGGTGCGCCGAATTGATCATAGCGCTTTACGGTTTTCGTTATTCATCTTCCTTATCGTCAAAAAATTCAATCCGGCTGTATTCGTCATCTCCGTCTTCAGTTTTTCCCCATTTAAAGGTGCGCCCCGAGAACTCCCGGTCAATAAACTCCTTGGATGCGGGAATATATTTTTCAGGAGATGCCCAAAACATCTGAGGCGGTCCGTATGGCGGAATGTGTTCAAGACTGTTTGCCGGGATACACCACTCCACGGGATACTTGATCGGTCTTCCCGCCTTGGTGGTCCAGACCGGAAGGGACTTTTCCATGGTCCATTCAAAAACCCGGCCGATCTGCAGCATCACATCGATATCGATGCCGGTTTCGACGCCCATTTCATCGAACATGACCAAAACGTCTTCTGTGGGACAATTGCCCACTTCCCATGAGTTGGTGTATATGGGCCCGCTGCCTTTTCCCGGAATTCCTTCCACAAAAAACGCCGGCTGCCCGCCACCCATGCCAACGGAACTCTCGATGATCCGGGCCCCTGCCAGAACACAGGCCATGGTATTTGCCAACGACATGCCCCGGCATTCATGAAAATGCGCGACCCTGAATTTGATTTCATCATCGTATTCGGCGTATCGGTCAACCAGGGCGGCCATGTATTCATAGGAACGTCTCGGATTGGATTCTCCCGTGGTATCGCAGGGCGTAAAGCTTTTGATGCCGTGATCCAGGCCCCAATCCATCAATTCAATCGTATTCTCAATGGGAACGGGTCCCGCGATAGCAGACCCATAGGTGCAGGCAATAGCCATGTCGATTTCAAATCCATTGGCCTGAGCGACTTTGATGAAATCCGGAATTTCCTTGAGATACTCTTTTCGCGTGCGCCCTGAATTTCTTCTTCCGTGAAGGTCTTCCGCTGAGATGGTAAAAGCGACGCTGGAAGGCGCATAGCCTTTTTGAGCCATGTTCGCGGCCCTTTCAAAGGCTTTCCGCGTCATGCCGTAGCATTTCAGGTGGGGCTTCTCCTCCTGAACGATCTTAAGCTTATGCACCCGTTCCAGCACCTCTTCCGCATCCCTGAACTGTACGAGAGTTGCCGGATGCCCGAAATTGGTCACCTCAATATGGCGATACCCGGCGCGCACCAACTGATCCGCATACCACACCTTGGCCTCAGCCGCGACCACCTTGGGAACATGCTGTAAACCATCTCGCAGCAGCAATTCCAGCATCGTCAGTTCCCGAGGGAGCTCGCCACCTATCTTTACTTCCGTATTTTTTTTCGACCGATCCATGCGGCCTCCTTTCTATAACGTCATTTTTTTATGTCTAAGGGTTCAGGCAGTGGTAGATTTTACTTCTATGGCCCATACGCCATCGACCTCGTATGCATCGGAATGAGCAATCAGGGTTTCTTCGCCTCCCAGTTCAAGGGGTCTTCCGGCCTTTGAGTAAACTCTGAACCGATCCCCTTTCTTTATCGCCGGCATGGCAACCTCCCGCCATTTGTTCATGCCCATATCCTTAAATATCTTTCTCGAGTCATTGATGTCTTTTAATATTTTTTTCATGATGCCCTCCCCTTTTTTTGCGTTCCATTAATTTATCTGCCGGACGTCGGCTGTTTTTGATTTTTTAAACCCAGCGCAATGGAATAGAATCGGCAAACTTCTTCCCTGTTGAAGCAAACGGCATTCCAAATCAGGGAAAGGCATATATCAATTTGTTAATGTTATTTTTTACGACTGTTGAAAGAGGGCAAAAAATATTTTTAGACGATATAACATCATTCAACTGATCTTATTACGTCGTTTCAAAGCGTACATCATTTCAATCCCAGCTTTTTTATGCGGGAATTGACGCTGGTTCTTTTCATGCCCAAAATCCTGGCTGCCCCGTCCACACCACCCACCCGTCCTTTTGTCCGCTCAAGGACAAAACCGATGTAACGGCGCTGAATTTCATCGAGCGTTGGATAATCGTGGAACGGATCAGTCTCAGAAGAAACCGTCTGTACGGAAAAGTTAAGCTCCAACTGATCGTTTTCCGCGACGATCACTGCACGTTCAATAATATTTTTTAATTCTCTCACATTTCCCGGCCAGTGATAATCCAGAAGCGCTGACTCCTGGTCAGGTGCAAACCGAAGAAACGGCCGGTTGTACTTTTTCGTATAAAAGGACAAATAGTGCGCGGCGAGCGGCAAGATGTCATCTTTCCGCTTTCGCAGAGGGGGGAGTGTCATCTCCAGAACATTTATCCGGTAATACAGATCCTCTCTGAAGCGTCCTGCTTTAATTTCTTCTCTCAAATTTCTGTTGGAGGCCACAATCAGGCGAAAGTCCGATGACATGGTCTTGGTTCCACCGATGCGAAGAAATGTCTTTTCCTGCAGCAACCGAAGCAGCTTAACCTGAAGGTCCCTTGAAATCTCTCCAATCTCATCGACGAACAAGGTCCCTTTGTCCGCCAGTTCAACCCGGCCGATTTTTTGTCGGTCCGCGCCGGTGAAAGACCCTTTCTCATGGCCGAATAACTCGCTTTCCATAAGATTTTCAGGAATTGTCGTCAGATCCACCACCACAAAGGGTCTCTCATTTCTTGGACTGTGTCGGTGAATCCACCTGGCCAGTAAATCTTTACCCACCCCGGTCTCCCCCAGTATCAAGACGGAAGCATCGGATTGCGCCTGTTGTCTGCCCTGATCGAGAATCCGCATCATTTTTCTGTCCTTCGAAATGAACTCAAACCGGTCGTCGGGCAGCACAGCAGGACCTGGTATCACGGAAACCAACGTTTCCATGTTCTCCCCGCCTTTTCCATAACGCATGTACTTTTCCACAATATTCGTCAGGTGGTGGGCCAGCCGGTTTAACCGCGGCGTCTTGATGAAATCAAAACAGTTTTCAAGGTAGGAATTATCAAAATACAAAATCCCGATTACGCCTTCCCTGACGACCAGCGGCAGGCACAGGACGGATAAGCGCTGCCCGAGGCGAGACCGGGCAACCAAACCCGATGATTGAATCACAATAGGCGCTTTATCATGATAACTTCTAAAAATCAGCGCAAGGCTTTCACGGAAACTGTCAGCACCCACAATGGCCTGGGATAAATTCCTGCCGGATCGCAATTCAAAGCCTCTGGCATGGCCTTCCCGGAATGTGAACAATCCGGAGCGTTCGGCCCTGAAAAAGCGGGACAGGGAACTCATCAGCATATCCAGTTCCTTTAAATCCGAAGGGCCGGGAATCAATTCTTCCATCATCTGAACAAAAGGTTCGATGACATCATCGTCTTCGTTTTGCCCCGACTCTTTGCTTTTAGCACTGCCCAAAAGAAAACGCAGGTCATCGGGGAAGTAAATCTCGCTGTATCCAGACATCTTTTGATAGGCGTCGTAGGCCAGTTCACGCGCCTTGGCGTGTTTTTGATGTTTCAGGTAATATCGGGCTTTTTCAATTTGCGTTTTGGCCAGTTCCACCGGATCATCGCATTCGGACAAGAACGTTTCACTGGCATTCAGATCCTTTATGATCCGGCTGTCGTCCGAACCCAAGGCCATCTGCATGGCCGCGTGAATCCGCAAGGCAGCTCCTTTTGTGTGAATATTGGGTTCTTCCATGATCCGTTTGAATTGTTCCGAAAAACTCCAGCCTGCCGGAAGCTTGCCCCCTGCCCTTTCAGCGATGTAATAGCTTTCAAGAAATATGGAATGAAAAATCTGGTGCCCCATTCCGATTTTTTGGGCCACTTCGATGGCCTTTTGTAAAAATATAAGCCCTTTTCCGATCTCGCCTTCGGTCAGATACAAGGTGGCATGGCCGTACAGGCTGGTCCAATAGGCAACCTGATTTTGAGCGGCCAGAGCATCGGTCTGGCTTCCTTCAAGATGGAAAATCGACTCTTTTCTTTTTCGAACCAGCCACAAGACAATGCCCAAAACCGCGCGGTATAATGAGGCGATATAGTAATCCTCCCGGCGAAGAGCGCAATGCCTGAAAAAATCAATTTTTCCAATGGCCCGATGAAACTCTCCACGATCGACGTCGCAATAGGCCAGCAAAATCGGCGCTTCGTATGAGGTGGTGAATTCATCGTTGTTTTCTGCATGCTCAACCGCTTTTTCAAGGTACCAGATGGCTTTGTTCTGAAGCCCCCGCAAAAAATAATAAATGCCGATAAAGCTCGACGCCTGGGTGAGCATATCGCTGTCTCCCAGTTCTTCGACTTTTTCCATTCCCCTGGCCATCAGCAGGGCTGCTTCTTTCAACCGGTTTATTCCCCAGAGGGATCGGCCAAGCATAAGATTTGCAATGGCCCATGTCCGCTCGTCGCCTATCTGTTGCGCTTTAGCGATGGTTTTTTCAAGAATCTTGGGAATGACGCGCAATCCAACGGCTCTCGGCTGGCAAAACCTTGTCAGTTCGAGGGTTTTGGGAACAAACCACTTTTCATCCATCAGGGAGTCGCCGGCCAATGCCAGCAGGGATTGGATTTGATCGAGGTGTTTCTCCGCAGCTTCCATGTCATTGCGTTTAAGGGCTTCGACAGTCAGATCCATTTGAATCCTGGCCGCTTTTTCTTCTCTCCCGCTACGCTGCAGAAGACGGGCAAACGCGCTTCCGGAAATTTGATCGCCGAGGTTTTTTTTCTCGATATGTTTTATCCGTTCGCTGATTTTTTCAACTGAGTTGATCCCGGCTAAAACGCTCCGTACCGTTGACGGAAGTTTCGGCGACAAGGAAAAAAAATCATTTTCCAGCCGGTTGATCCAGTTAACTTTATCGCTTTTCCTCAAAAAATCCAAAAATTCACCCGGACTTAAAGGGGCCAGCGCCCCGATGACGTCAATGGAAACCGGCTCGCCGAAAGCCTCCATCAGCGAAATAAACTCCCACTGCTTCGCTGAAAAATCAGATCCCTCAACCGGCATACCCCCTCCTTGTCCGCGTGTGGAAAAAATTCTTTTTTACAGGTTTAGCATTTGATGGAAAATGCATTCTATGAAAAAAAAGCCTTCGGTCAATGGATTTATCCGTTTTATGACTTTATATCGTCATCTTTTCATCCATCCAACAAATTAAATCGTATTGACCTGAATCATATTGGTGGTGCCGGCAACCCACAGGGGATGGCCCGCCGTAAACACGATCTGATCGCCTTTGGACACGCAGCCGGTCTCCAGTGCGGTTTTTTTGGTTTCCTCAATCATATCGTCGGTTGATTCTATTTTCTCGATAAACGTGGGAATGCATCCCCAATATAAACACAGGGCTCGAACGGTCGCCGGGTCCGGGGAAACGGCAAGGATGTTGGTTCTGGGCCTGAATTTTGAAATCTGCTTGGCGGTAAAACCGGAATACGTCGTGGCGATAATGGCGCCGGCATTCAAATGATCCGCCAGTACGCAGGCGGCATAGGCCACGGCCTCCGAAAGGTCGGTACCCGACGTGAGCTTCAAGTACTTCTCATGGGGAAAATCCATTTCCGCATGTTCGGCGATTTTCCGCATATATTTGACCGCTTCAACCGGATATTCTCCCATGGCGGTTTCCTCGGACAACATGATGGCGTCCGTACCGTCTAAGACCGCATTGGCCACATCCGTGGCCTCAGCCCTTGTGGGCCGCGGCGAATCCACCATGGATCGCAGCATCTGGGTGGCGATGATCACCGGTTTTCCGGCGGTATTGGCTTTTTTAACCAGCATTTTCTGTATTCCGGGCACGTGTTCCAGGGGGATTTCCACGCCCAGATCGCCCCGGGCCACCATGATGCCGTCTGACACTTCCAGAATTTTATCAATGTGGGCCAGGGCCTCGTGTTTTTCAATTTTCGCGATGACCGGCGTATTTTTATTTTGTTTCTGGATAAATGACTTGATATTGACGATGTCCCTTGCCGTGCGCACAAATGAAAGTGCAACATAATCAACGTCCTGACTCAGACCGAATGCCAGATCCGTCATGTCTTTTTGGGTGGCCGACGATGCTTTTATGGACCCTGTCGGCAAATTGACGCCTTTATTCGATGTGAGAAGTCCACCGGTAATCACCGTGCACAAAATCCGGTTATTCTCTATTTCATCAACTACAAGCTCCAGAAGTCCGTCTGCTAAAAGAATCCGGTCTTTGCGTTTTACTTCTTTGGGAAGATGTTTATGGGATACGCTTACGATCTCATCGGTGGCATCAACCGCCTTGCCGGATAAAACGAACTTTTGACCGGATTTAAGCATGATGCCGGGTTCCGGGATGGTTCCCACTCTGATTTTGGGGCCCTGTAGATCCTGTAAAATCGCCACCGGAGAGTTCAGCTCTTTGGAAACGGCGCGGATAAGGGCGATTTTTTTCTGATGCTCTTCATGGGCGCCGTGCGAAAAATTGAGACGCGCCACGCTCATGCCGTTTTGAATGAGTTGCCGGATCACTTTTTCCGAACTGCTCGCCGGGCCGATGGTGCAGATAATTTTCGTTTTTTGCCTGAACATAGGCCTCCTGGTGTGTTTGGTTCTTCTGGTCTGTTGGGTCTGTTCCGTTGGGATGACCGGTTCGGTCTTTTCCAGCTTTTCCCGCTTTTCCCGCTTTCAACTTTTCCCGCTCAACCAAGAATATCGATAATCGCTTTTTCAACGACCAGCTTCGCCTCCACCGGAGATGTTTTGATCCGGCGGTCAGCCTGATGCAGATGGGTTATCGCCATCGTCAGTTCTTTAGCTGAAAAATTTCCGGCCTGCCGCAAAATCTGCATTATCGGGTACAGGTTATTGGGATTTTTGGCAATGGCAAGTTCGGTTGAAAACATCTTCCGGGCTTTGGCTTTTTTTGCTTTCTGTTCCCCTGCTTCAGCAGCGTCTTCCATCCCGAACATGTCGTTCCACCGTTCAATTTCTTCAAGCAGTACATTATCCGCCTGACTGATCACCGGCAGAATTTTTGATTTAAATTCGTTCAGGTTCATATTCGGCCGCACGCTCTGTTTATATGTATCGAGAAACGAACGCGCCAGCACCAATTTTCGAAATTGATTGACAAGCGCCGCCAGAACCTGGAGCGGATGACTGTCCGACGACAACAACGAGTTCAGGAAAAAAAGAGATTTTTCCGGATTTCTATCGGAAACGGCATTGGTCAGTTCGAATATGGGGTCGATTTTTGTACGATTCAACACGGAATCGACATCGTCCGCCGTTATCCGGCCTCTTTTTCCTGCAAAATCAATCAGCTTTTCAATATTCGTTGTAAAAGTCCGGAGATCAAACCCGGTTTTTTCAATCAGCAGGGTAATGGCGCCGGGGTCTATTGTTTTTCCGTGCCTTGTCAGGATAGCCCTGAGGCTTTCATTCAACAATGTGTTTTGCGCATCCTTGTCCGCTTTCCTGGCGCCCTTGGGCACGGAACAATCGATAATGACGCCGTTATCCTTGATCGCCTTGTACAACAACCGCCGTTTGTCCACAAAATCCGTGGCCATGATCAAACGGTTTCCCTTGGGAAATCCTTTTTCAACGGCTGCTGCCAGCCGGTCTGCGGCGTTTTGCCCGGAAGGCACGAGGATTTTCTTTTCAAGACAATGCCCGATGACCTGGTCCAGCCATTTCTCGTCATCGGCGTCAGTTTCACCGGATTTTATGACTCTGTCTCTGTTTTCGCCTTCAAGGTCTTCAAAATCAAGATTTAACAGCGCCATATAAGCGACAAAATAAGCGCAGGCCTTTTCAATGTCCTGATCAAGGAATGCCTGCCTGGCCTTTTCATAGATCCGGTCGCTTTCCTGCTGGGAGTAAAAAATGCGCGAATCGCGGATCGCCGCCACTTTTTTATCGGATAAAAGGCTGTAGGTGTTGAGATGTTCAATGGCTTTGACAATATTTTCATTTTCACCGTCAAATGCCTCAAAGGCAACATTTCGGTCGGTTCCGGGCAAAATTTTTTGGATCAACCGGTCTGCGGCATTGCGGCACAGATATTCATCCCCATGAACGAGATAGATGGAAGCAAGCCCCTTATCCGGGGTCTTGTCCAAATAGTCGTCAAGATCTGGATACCTGATTTCAGGCATTTTTGCGTTTAAGGAGGGTGAGCATGGCAACTCCCATCAAAACCATCAGACTGCCGATCACCTGGGACAGTGAAAACACGTTTAAAAAAATTTGGCCCCGGAAATCTCCGCGAAAAAATTCCAGAAAACACCGGACCCCGCCATCAAGCGCAACATATGTCCAGAAAATCTGGCCGTGAAACTTTTTTTTACTTTTCATTCCCCACAAAATCAAAAAAATCAATAAATTCCCAAGTGCATGATAGATCTGGGACGGATGAAGCGCAATGCCGATAGGCGCCAGGGATTCCGGATGATGAAATGTGACCGCCCAGGGAAGATCGCAGATTTTTCCGTAGCAGCAGCCGGCGGAAAAACAGCCCAGACGACCGAAAAACTGACCGATGGCAATGGATGGCGCAAAAATATCGGTCATCTTCCACAGGGGCGCCTTCCACTTTATGATCAAAAGAAAGGCCGTTATCAACGCCAGTATAAATCCACCGTAAAATACCAGTCCGCCGTTCCAGATTTTAAATATTTCCAGCGGATTTTTGAAAAAGGTTTCAGGCATGGTCATTACATAAAACAACCGCGAGCCGATGATGGCCGAAATAAGGATATAAAAAGACAGATCCATGATCAGATCAGGTTCAACACCGACTTTTTCTGCTTCTTTGCGCGCCAGCAAAATACCAAGTACAAAGCCGAGGGCAATAAAAAACCCATAGGTAAAGATGGAAAAACTCCCCAATCGAATCAACACCGGGTGCATATGTCAGGTCAACTCCCTTTGGGATTAAAAACAATTTCGGGCTTTTTAAAAATGACGTGATAGATCAGAATTGCTATACCCACGGTAATGGCGCTGTCTGCAATGTTAAACGCCGGCCAGTGCAGATCGCCGATATAAACATCGATAAAATCGACAACCTCTCCCATGAAAATCCGGTCAATTAAATTTCCCAGGGCCCCGCCGAGAAGCAAGGCGAATCCGGCCATCATGAAACGATACATTTTGTTTGTCTGGTGATACAGGTAAAACAAAACCCCCACGGCGATCACCGAAAGGGACGTCAGCAGCAACTGCTTGATATCGGACGGGCTGTCTGAAAACATGCCAAAGGCAACGCCGCTGTTGTGCAGATGGGTAATATCCAAAAACCCGGGGATGATAACGACGGATTTATGAATCGGCATCCATTCCATAATCAAAAACTTCGTCAACTGATCCAGAATAACGACCACTGCGGAAATAAGGATCATGGTTTTGTATTTGCTCATTGTTTTCCCCCCCCCTGAGCCGTGAATCGTAAATCGTAAATCGTGACGAGTAAATGCCAAAACCAAACTTGTCACGATTTACGATTTACGTGTTACTCATCCATTCATTACTGCCTATTACATCCAGCGCCTGCCTGCATCGATGGCAAATTTCCGGGTTTTGGACGTCCGATCCTACGGTTTCATCATAAATCCAGCACCGCTGGCACTTAACGCCCTTGGCCCCTTCTATCCGGATGGCCAGTCCTTCCAATGCCGTTTGGCCGAATTCAGGGGTCCTTTGGTCAAATTTTACCAAAGAAACATACGAGACGATGAAAATGGTTTTGAGCTCATCCGCGTCGGCAAGCAGCTCCGCGTATAATTTTCCGTCAGCGCACAGCGTCACGTCGGCATCGAGGGAATGTCCGATCTTTTTTTGATTTCGCGCTTCTTCAAGGGCCCTGGTAACTTCGCTGCGAACCGACAGCAGGAGGTTCCAACGGGCTTCCAGATCTTTGTTTTGCCATTTTTCATTAACCGCCGGCAGGGACGTCAGGTGGATGCTCCGGGCTTTTTCCTCTGCGCCGGGCATATGGGTCCAGATTTCTTCAGCGGTAAATGAAAGCACCGGCGCCATGATTTTGGAAACCGCATCGCCGATAATATGCATGGCTGTCTGGGCGCTGCGCCTTTCAAGGGATTTTGGAGGAGCAGTATAGAGCCTGTCCTTTAAAACATCCAGGTAAAAAGCAGACAGATCCATCGCGCAATAATTGTGAAGCGCATGGTAAATGATGTGGAATTCATACTGATCATACGCATTTTGGGCTTTCTGAATTACATCCTGAAGTCTTGTCAGAGCGTATTGATCTATTTCCAGCATTGAGTCGTAGGGGACGGCATCGGTTTTCGGGTTGAAATCATACAAATTCCCCAAAATAAACCGGCAGGTGTTGCGAATCCGGCGGTATGCGTCGGACAACTGTTTTAAAATGTTGTCCGAAATACGGATATCATCGCGGTAGTCGGTTGCCGATACCCACAGTCTGAGGATTTCAGCCCCGTGCGTTCGGATCACTTCACCCGGCGCGATGGTGTTTCCGACGGACTTGGACATTTTTCTGCCTTCGGCATCCACGGTAAATCCATGCGTTAAAACGGACTTATAAGGAGCCTTGCCGCGTGTGCCCACCGCGGTTAAAAGGGAGCTGTGAAACCATCCCCGGTGCTGGTCGCTGCCTTCCAGATACATATCCGCAGGCCATTTGAGATTGTCTCGCTGTTCCAGAACCGCCGCATGGCTGACGCCTGAATCGAACCAAACATCTAAAATATCAGTCTCTTTTTCAAAATCATGCGATTTACAGTCCGGACAGCAGACACCGCCGGGGAGGAGTTCATCAACGGTTTTTTCAAACCAGACATCCGCTCCATGGCGCTCAAACAGGCCGCATACATGGTCGATAATGGTCTGATCAACCAGAACCTTGCCGCAGTGACGGCAGGAGAACAGGGCGATAGGCACGCCCCAGGCGCGCTGCCGGGAAACACACCAGTCCGGGCGGTTTTCAATCATCCCGTAAATCCGTTCGCGGCCCCAGTGGGGAATCCATTTCACCTTATCGATTTCTTCCAGCGCCTTTGCTCTGAGCCCGGTCTGGTCCATGGAAATAAACCATTGCGGCGTGGCCCTGAAAATCACCGGTTTTTTGCATCGCCAGCAATGGGGATAAGAATGCGCTATGGTTCCGCTCGCAAGAAGCGCGTCTTTTTCTTTCAATTTTTCAGTGATCGGGCCGTTGGCGGTAAACACGAACTGACCGGAAAAATGATGAACATCTGAAGTAAAACAGCCATCATCATCCACCGGAGAATAAATATCCAAGCCGTATTTCAGGCCGACTTCGTGATCTTCCCGGCCATGACCCGGGGCCGTATGAACGCATCCGGTACCGGCATCCAAAGTTACATGATCGCCGATAATGACAAGGGAGTCCCGTTCGTATAAGGGATGGCCAAACCGCATTCCCTCCAAATCCAAGGCATTAAGATCGCCGATTTTTTTAAATTCGGATATGCCGAAGGCTTTCATGCAGTCCTGGACCCGCTCGTCGGCCAGAATCAAAACCTCGTTATTTGGAATCTCAACGGCCGCGTAGGAAAAGTCCGGATGAATACAAATCGCCAGATTGGCCG
>CAYTSY010000010.1:8699-27827 GCA_964440555.1 uncultured Desulfobacteraceae bacterium | reverse complement strand
CCGGTATGGTCCACGGTGTTGTGGTCCAGATCACCATAAAAACGGTTTTGCCGTTAAAGGAAGGAATTTCCCGGCCCAGGCTGTCCGTAAGTTGAAACCGGACAAATACAGACGGCGATTTTTCATCATGATATTCGATTTCCGCCTCGGCAAGCGCTGTTTTGCAATGGCAGCACCAGTAAATCGGTTTTTTACTTTTAAACAGACTTCCGTTTTGAGCAAACTTGGCGCACTCCCGTGCAATCGTGGCCTCATAGGCATAGTTCATGGTCAAATAGGGGTTATCCCATTCCCCCATAACCCCCAAACGCTTGAATTCTTCCCGTTGAATATCGATATATTTTTCCGCATAGGCCCGGCATCGTTTCCGGATGTCCACCACGGAGAGAAGACTTT
The DNA here is from genome assembly GCA_964440555.1 of uncultured Desulfobacteraceae bacterium. Taxonomy (GTDB): domain Bacteria; phylum Desulfobacterota; class Desulfobacteria; order Desulfobacterales; family UBA5616; genus CAYTSY01. The sequence goes on along the minus strand of CAYTSY010000010.1, from coordinate 27,431 downwards.
TTTTCTCCCCCAGTTCCAGATCCACGTTGTGTTCGATGGGCAGGCCATGGCAGTCCCAGCCGGGAACATATACTGCGTTGAAACCGGACATCTGTCTGGAACGGATAATGATGTCTTTTAAAATTTTATTGAGTGCCGTACCGATATGAATATTGCCGTTTGCATAGGGGGGGCCGTCATGCAATATAAAAGACTCGCGGTCGCCCGATGCATTGCGGATGCAGTCGTATAGCTTCATTTCTTCCCATTCCCGGAGCTGTTGAGGCTCCTTCTGGGACAAATTTGCTTTCATGGGAAAGTCAGTTTTCGGAAGGTTAAGGGTTTTTTTGAAATACATCAAATCCTCCATGGTCATGGGTATATTAAATTGCAAAAGGTTACGATAAAAAAAGGGACGCCGGGAAGACCGCTCCACGCCCCTTTTTTTTAGAACCGTCTGGTGCCTAGGACGAGACTTGAACTCGTACAGGGACAATGCCCCGAGGGATTTTAAGTCCCTTGCGTCTACCTGTTCCGCCACCCAGGCATTTTCTGTTTGGAACCGTTCTTATATCATCTGCCGTGATCTTTCAAGGCATAAATGCATCTGGAATCAACTTTACACCCACAGACTTTCAGATCGTTCAAAACTCAGGGTGTAATTATTCCAAAAGTTTCTTTTTCTTCGGGGAAGCCTGGCATTCCAGTTGAGGGACCTGGCTGTAGCCTTCATATTTAAGCGATGCCCGCAGCCGCTTCAGCAGATCGGCCCGGCTGATGGCCCCTTGGGCATGCCGGATATGCTTGCAGAGATAGTAGGTAAAAGCGCCGTTGTAGCTCCCTGAGATATAAGCGTCCGCAGAGGTCTGGTTGTTCCTGCACCCTGAAAACAGCACATGGTTTGTGGGATTTGTTGTGAGCAGCCGGACAGCCGGGAGATCGTCCTCATCCATTTGCCGGCAAAGAATGTCCATCGGAGGCGTCAGAAACCGGAGCTTATCGACATGAGGCGTAAAACGTGAGCCGTCAGGCATACGAACCTGTGATAAATCCCCGGGCATCAATCCAGGAGCCGCAGCCTCACGGGTTCCGGTTCCCGAATGGCAGCAATCCAGCAGCACATCGAGTTTGACGTCTTTGGGGAGTCCTGCAAAAATCGCTTTCAGTTCATCATCCACAATATAGACGCCATCCCAGTCCATGTCGTATGGACAGAGAATTTCATCCAGTTGATCCTTAAGTTCATCCCCATCCCGGTCCCGGATCTGGGAACCGTGTCCGGAAAAATGAAACAGCAGCCGGTCCCCGGCTTTGGCATCCTTCGCGAGCCACTCCAGCCGAGATAAAATGGCGTCTTTGGTGGCCCGGGCATTTGCCAGCACCCGGATCTGCTTGACAGTGAAGCCATAATATTTGAGTAAAGCATCGCGGATATTGGTAACGTCATTGACGCACCACTCAAGATCGCAGCCGGGTAGCTTATACGTGTTGATGCCGACAAGAAGCGCTTTGTTTGACATGGAAACCTCCTTAATTATGGTTTAGGGTCAATGGCGGGTTGTTCTGGCCGTTGAAACGGATATCAACCCGCTGATGAATAAAACATTCCTATATCATAAATAAAAGAGGCTGTATGTCGGGAAAACCCTTACAAACGTGTGGGGAAAGTTTGACTTTTTGAATTTTTTTGAGCGAAAAAGCGCAGAAACGAAAAGCTGTTTTGAGTTTTGGGTTTTGGGTTGTTGAACCGCAAAGGACGTCAAGGTTTTCTCGTCACGATTTACGATTCACGCCCCTGGCTGTGCCCATCTCCAGACCCGCTGATTATCGGTAACGGAAAACGTAAGATAGCCGCGGTCCGCCAGGTGGCGGATGCTGGGGGGTACGAATTCCCGGTGTTTCCGGATGCGCGGGAGAATTTTTTCGGAAAGCTGGTCGGCCGGAATTCCATTTGAAGCGGAAACGGGAATCGGTCCCGCGGTCTCTATGATATCGCCGCTTAACAGCTCAAAAACAATCTCCAGTTTTTTCTGGCCGAAATAAATAAGCTGCTCGGTGGGGTTTAACCGGCCTTCCCGGAAACGCTTTTCCGTGTCGGCATCGATGTCGCGGACATTTTGCATGTAATAGGCGTCAACAAAATGCTCAATTTCTTCCGGGGACAGATGGGAGGTTCTGACAATAGCACTGTTGGCGTCAAACGCGGCCCAGTCGCGGGTCAGCAGTTCGATATCATAGTTATTCATTTTTTCCATGACTTCTGTCCCGGGGAACGGCGCCAGGAAGTGATACCCGTAAATCACATCAATCTCCTTGGCAAAACGATGAGAATCCATCATGGTTTCCAATGTTTCGCCTGGCAGTCCGACAATGAACGATCCGAAAACCGTCATGCCCACAGTCTTGCAATCCGCCACGGCCTTTCTGATACGGTCCAAATTGACATTTTTCCTGATCCGGTCGAGCATCTCCTGGTTTCCCGATTCAATGCCGAAAAAAATGGTGTCGCATCCGGCGTCCCGCATGACCGTCAGCAGATCAATATCCACTGAATCAGCCCGGGCAAATACCGTCCATTTGAAGGTGAGCCCCCGATCGTGAATTTCTTTGCAGATCTGTTTTACGCGTTTTTTATTGGAAGTAAAAAAATCGTCGGAAAAATTGATCCGTTCAAACCCATAGGCCAGAAGGCTTTCAATTTCATCCAGTACCAGGCGCGGATCACGGCTTCGGATCCGGTTGCCGACCATCTGGTGGCCCTGGCAGAAAATGCACCGGTTCGGGCATCCCCGGCTCGTAATGATGCTGATGGGAAACCCCATGGCCAGATATCGCGACATGGGAAGCAAATGACGGGACGGTAACGGCAGCGCATCAATGTCGTGGATGAACTCGCGTTTTCCGGTGAAAACAACGCCGTCCTTATCCCTGAAGGCAATGCCCCGGATGTCTTTCCAGGCTTTCGGGTTTTGGATCTCCGGAACCAGCTCAAAAATGGTCTGTTCCCCTTCTCCGACGACAATCAAATCGATTTCCGGGAAAGCGTTCAGCGTGTCGGCATAATCAAAACTGACGTGAGGGCCGCCCATCACCGCAACCGCGCCGGGGAAAAAGCGTTTGGCATCCCTGATGATGGATGCGGCAATGGGGAAATTCATGGTCACCGACGTAATGCCGATCACATCCGGATCGAAAGCCGTGAGTTCTTCAAAAAGTTTTTCCGGGGAATATTTGCAGACGATATAATCAAGAATCCGGACCTGGGCTCCGGATTTTTCAAATGCGGAAGCGACATAGCAAAGCCCAAGGGGCGCGGAGGGGGTTTCCTCCAGAGGATACGGGGGTGCAATAAGAACGACTTTCATGGGTTTTCCAGTCAGATAATGGGTTAGCGCCCATCGGGAATCCGGATAGGCAATGTTAGTGTCAGGTAAAAATGCTGAGCCCAAATCGAGGACGTCTCAATTTGGGCTGTGGGCTGGGCATCTATAGTGAAAGTTTTTGTTTATTTCAAGTGCAAAATTTTATTGAGGTCGACGCCTCAATAAACACAAGGCCATACAAAGCATTCATAAAACCAAAGATATGCTTTACAATCCCCACATATATTGATAAATTTGCCTCCATATTCGGCGGCTTAACTCAACATCGTTTTATCCGTCATCCTGCCGTCGCTTGTTTCAATTATTAGCCCTAACATATTGGTTTAACATTTATAACGCAAAATCCTTGTCCTTTTGCGGGACAAAGGATAAAACGCTCTACGATTGACACCTGTTACGATAAGGGAAAAAGAAAAAGCACATTGGCTGTTAAAGTCAGCGGAAATTGGCGTGTAACCTTCAAGATAAAAAATGAAGACGTTTTAGAAGTTAATTATGAAGATTATCACTAAAGGAGTATATTATGGGTATGCATAATCCACCTCATCCGGGAGAAATAATAAAGGAATTTTGTATCGAGCCACTTGGTTTGACCGTCACCAAAGCCGCTGAAAGTCTAGGCATTAGCAGAAAAACCGTTTCGATGCTTTTAAACGGAAAATCCGGCATCAGCCCGGAAATGGCCTTGAGACTTTCAAAGGTTTTTGGTCGTTCCCCCGAAGGATGGCTAAGGCTTCAACTTCAATATGACTTGTGGAAAGCGAAACAAAACGTGGATGTCGATCATCTTGAGAGGATAGCTGCCTGATTGTACATCACCGCCTTACTCCTCACGCACGGGGATAGTCGCTTTCAGGTTGGGATCGAGGAAGTGGTGTCAAATCTTGAACAACAAAGGAGACCTTATATGAAGAGAAGCATTAGCGTATCTGACACTATAAATTTAAGTGTAGCCGAACGTATTGAACTCGTTGAGGATCTTTGGGACAGCATCGCTGAACTGCCTGAAAGGGTTGAATTGACCGAAGAACAGAAAAAGGTTCTGGATGAGAGACTTAAAGCTTACCACCGAAATCCAAATGAAGGATCACATTGGGAAGTGGTTAAGGAAAGGATTCGAAACCGGAGATGAAATGGCATTTCATTGTTAGGCCAGAGGCTGAGCAAGATATTGCCGAAGCGTTTGATTGGTATGAGGAACAAAGGAAAGGTTTAGGAGATGATTTCTTGCTACGGGTCGAGGCTGCTTTCGACTCACTGGTGCATGACCCGTATGTTTACGCTCCATCTATAAAGATATTCGTAGAAAACTTTTGCACCGTTTCCCATATTGTGTTTTCTATATCATAAGCGACAAAAATATTGCCGTGCTTGCAGTAATCCATGCAAGGCGACATCCGAAAACCTGGAAGATGAGGCGTAGATATTTTCCATAACAAACGGGTTGCACATGGATCCCCAAAAGACGCAGAGTTGATTTTCAAATTAAAAGTTGACCATGCAACAATGTCCGATTTGCTCTTAAAGATCCACACATAGCTGTTCATTGCACATTTGCGAGAGGATATCCGAATGCACAAAAGCCATTTTCGCCTCCTCACCGGAACCTCACAAATATGGGGCGCACTCGCTGCCGGCTTCGGCATTGCCGCCCTCTTCGGATGGGTCGCCGGATTGCCCAGGCTATCAGCCTTCGTGGAGGGAAAAATCCCCATGGCGCCGAGCACGGCGCTTTTGTTCGTATTATATGGCTCAGCGATTTTTTTGCATGCTTCGATACCGGAGAACCGTCACGTTCGCCGTGCAATCAAAATGGACCCCTCTCAGATCGATCAGATTCTTGCCAACCTGGTCGTCAATGCCAGAGACGCCATCGCCGGCGTCGGGAAAATAACCATCGAAACCGGCATGGCCGAATTTAACGAGGATTACTGTGCAAACCATGCCGGTTTTATTCCGGGTCGATATGCCCTGCTGGCGGTCAGCGACAACGGATCGGGAATGGACCGCGAGACGCTGCTTCACATCTTTGAGCCCTTTTTTACCACCAAGACTTCAGGCAAGGGGACTGGACTGGGACTCTCCACCGTTTACGGCATCGCAAAACAAAACAACGGCTTTGTCAATGTTTACAGCGAACCGGGCCAGGGCACAACCTTCAGAATTTACCTGCCACCGCATGACCAGATACCGGCCGCCGCCGAGGAGGCCCGTGTCATTATGGAAACGCCGACCGGTAGGGAAACCATCCTGCTGGTTGAAGACGATCTCTCTCTGCTTAACCTTTGCAGAGAACAACTTATAAATTTGGGCTATACTGTAATTTACGCCGAAGCGCCTGAAAAGGCCCTTGGGTTGGCCGCAGAATATGCAAAAACAATCCATTTGCTGGTGACCGACGTGATCATGCCCGAAATGAGCGGCAGAGACCTCAGACAGCAGATCAGCGCCTTGCGCCCCGAAATCAAATACCTCTTTATGTCCGGCTACACCGCTGATGTCATTACCCATCACGGCGTGCTTGAGGAAGGCATTCATTTTCTCCAGAAACCATTCTCGCGACGAGACCTTGCTACAAAAGTCCGGGAGGCTTTAGATGCATCGCTTTAAGGTGGGACGATACCTTTCCGTGCTGATGCTGCTGCTTTGGCCGGCAGATGAAACGATCGCGACCAGTCTTCCAACTGCACAGAAAAAAATTGGTATCTATTCAGCGAAAAAAAGTCCAGAGAAGTAAAAAAGTAGTTGACAGGATTTTTCGTTAAAAACCGATAAACCAACCCCGGCCGGGAATCGCGCATGATCGAGATGAAAGGGGGAGTTGACGAGCTGTGCCGCCGTCTGGGCGAACCGCCGCGCTACAGGCAATAAAAAAGTTTCAACGGACAGAGAGGTGAAATAAAACCGATGAAAGTCAATATGCTGGATGTAATCGATTTTAAAAAAGTGGACTCCCTGCTTGAAGGATTCAACAAATCAACAGGGTTTGTAACGGCCATTTTAGATCTTGACGGAAATGTCTTGTCTAAATCCGGGTGGAGACAAATCTGCACTGAATTTCACCGTATCAATCCCGAAACTTCAAAAAAATGTACCATCAGCGATACGGTATTGGCCGGGAAAATGGGCGATGGCGAAAAATATCATTTCTACAAATGTTTAAACGGATTGGTTGATGTAGCCGTACCTATTGTAATCAATGGGGAACATATTGCCAACCTGTTTTCCGGACAATTCTTTTTTGAAGCGCCCGATCGTATGTTTTTTAAAAAACAGGCTGAGGCGTATGGGTTTGATGAAGAAAAATACCTGGAAGCGCTCGAAAAGGTGCCTGTTGTTTCCAAGGAAAGGGTGAAAACAGCAATGGGTTTTTTGCTGAACATGACCCAACTTATCAGCGAAACAACGTTTCAGAAACTGGAGCAAATGGAACTGAATAAGAACATCAGGGAGAGTGAAGAACGTTTCTCTAAAATATTTAAAGCCAGTCCCATTGCCGTTTCAATTGCGAACATATCTGATGGTAAACTTATCGATGTAAATGACACATGGAGCCAGATGATGGGATTTTCAGCAGAAGAGGCGATTGGCCGGAATGTTGAAGATTTGAAAATTATTGATACTGAAACCAGAAATAAAATTCGGGAAGAGTTTTTGAGTAAAGGTAAATTAAGATTGCTGGAAAGTAATATTTTAACAAAAGGTGGTGAGAAAAGAAGCATCTTTACCTCGGCTGAGGTAATCACCATAAAAGGCAACCAGTTTTCAATAAATTTAGTAACAGACATCACTGAGCGCCAGCGGGCCGATGAGAAACTGGCTGAACAGTTGCACGAACTGCAGAGGTGGCACGATGTGATGCTGGACCGGGAAGACCGGGTCATCGAGCTGAAGCAAGAGGTCAATGAGCTGCTGGCCCGGGCCGGACAGCCGCCGCGGTACTCGAGCGCCGTTCCCGGAAACCTTAACGGCGTGCCTGACGGCTCCCCGCCTTCGAAGGAGACGACAGAATGAATCCCGTGTTGGTTACCCTGATTCAGAACGCAGCCTTGCTGCTGAAGCTGCCATGGGAAGCCGCACGGCGAGTGCTCGGCGGGATCGGTTTGCCGATGCATCTGGTCTATCCCATCGCAACCATCGCTCTCGGATGGCTGCTGGCAAATCACTTACAGCGTAAAAACGCAACCGGCAGCCGGAATCCGTTCCCGCTAAACACTTTGCGCAAAGGATGGAACACATGCCAATGACCAGCCCACGCACCTATCGTCAGATTCTCAGGCTCTTGTGGCGCTACATGTTTGCCCTCGGGTTGGTCGGAGCGGGGGTTCTGCTGTGCTTGAGCATACCGCAAGTGCTGGCCCCCCGCCCATTCCTGGCGTTTTGGCCAATGGTGGTGGCGGCGGCACAGGTTGGGGGCATAGGTCCGGGGTTGCTTGCAACCGTCGCTTCCGCGCTGTGTGTGCACCTCATCCTCAATCCTCCCTATGGGGGGCTGAACCTGAACGATTGGGTCGGAATGACCGCCGTGGGGATCTTCTTTGCCGGCGGGCTGGCTATAAGCGTCTTCATCGGGGGGAAGCGGAAGATACAGTCTCTCCAGCGCCTGCAGGCCGCCGCCCTTGCGACGAGCGAACAACGTTTCCGGCAACTTTTTAAGATCGCGCCGATGCCTCTGGCCCTCAGCGACCGGGAAGGTGCACTGACGCTGGTCAATGACCGATGGGAACAAACTTTCGGCTATACCCGCAAGGAGATTCCCACCATCAAAGACTGGTGGCGACTGGCTTACCCCGATCCCGATTATAGGCGCCGGGTGATCGACACGTGGGAAGCCTCGGTTCGTCATGCACGGGAAACCTGTAACGATACCGTCGAATCCCACGACTACCGGGTAAACTGCAAGAACGGCGACGTGCGAACCCTTGAGATCACGGGTACCTTTATTGAAGACGATCTGCTCGTCGCCTTTTACGACATTACCGGGCGCAAACAGGCCGAGAAGAGCCTTATCGAATCGGAGAGGCGATACCGTTCCCTCTTCGAAAACATGAATGCCGGGTTTGAACTGTTTGAAGTCGTTCAGAACGAGCAAGGCATTCCGGTCGATCTTATCATTATCGCCGCGAATGAGGGATTCGAAAAAACTACTGGATTGAAATTAAGGGATTCTATTGGCAAACATTTAACGCAAGTATTACCCGGTATAGAAAAAGACGAGGCGGATTGGATAGGAACTTTCTCAAAGGTTGCACTTACCGGTGAAGCCACTCAGTTTGAACAAGGCTCGGAACTGTTAGGTTATTATTATTCTATTTCCGCTTTCCAGGCCGGACCCAACCAGTGCGCTGTGACCTTCATCGACATCACCGGGCGCAAGGCAGCGGAAGCCGAACAGCGGCGGCTCTTTGAGCAGGTCGAGCGCGACCGAAGGGCCTTGATCAGCACGCTGGAGGATCAGCGGCGGACCGAGGAGTCCCTGCGCGAAAGCGAAGAACGCTTTCGCCGGGCCGTAATCGGCGCCCCCATCCCGATCATGATCCACGCCGAAGACGGCCAAGTTATTAGTATCAATGCCATCTGGACCCGATTGACCGGTTACGAACACAGCGACATCTCGACGATTGCCGACTGGACCCAAAAAGCATATGGCAGGCACATGGATCTGGTACGGAACGATATCGACGGGTTGCACACTCTGGAGGGGCTCAAGGCAGACGGCGAATACACAATCACCACCAGCTCCGATGAAATACGTATCTGGGATTTCAGCTCTGCCCCCATCGGCAAATTGCCAGACGGGCGGCGCCTGGTGATCAGTATGGCCACGGATGTCACCGAGCGTAAGCAGCTTGAGCTCGAGCGGCAGAAGTTTTTCCTGCTGGCCGAAAGCAGCAGCGAATTCATCGGCATGTGCGACCTCGACATGAATCCGCTCTATGTGAACCCCGCGGGCCGGAGCATGGTCGGGCTTCCTGACATGGCCGCCGCCTGTCGGGTCAAGGTGCAGGATTACTACTTCCCGGAGGACCAGCGATTCATAGCGGAGGAGTTCTTCCCTCGCGTACTGCGGGAGGGCCACGGCGACGTGGAGATCCGCTTGCGCCACTTCCAGACCGGCGAGCCGATTTGGATGTTCTACTATCTGTTCAGTGTCCACGACGCCAACGGCACACCCATAGGCTGGGCCACCGTCAGCCGCGACATTACCGAGCGCAGGAAAGCGGAAAACGAAATCCGCCGCCTGAACGCCGAACTGGAACAGCGGGTAGTCGAGCGCACCGCCCAACTCGAAGCTGCCAACAAGGAACTGGAGGCATTCTCCTATTCCGTTTCCCACGACCTTCGGGCGCCGTTACGTCACATCAGCGGGTATGTGGATCTGCTGAACAACCGGTTCCGGGAGGCATTGCCGGATAAAGCCAGACATTACCTGGATTCCGTTACCGGTTCCGCAAAACAGATGGGCACGCTCATCGACGACCTGCTTCAGTTTTCAAGGGCCGGCAGGCAAGAGCTGCGGCAAGCGGATATGGATATGAACGCCGCTGTTCAGGAAGCGATTGAAAAGTTCAAGTCGGATATGGTAAACAGAAAAATTTCTTGGACCGTTGCAGACTTGCCCTTGGTGTTTGGAGATTATTCCCTGTTGAAGCAAGTCTGGATAAATTTGCTGGATAACGCCGTTAAATATACACGGTATAAAGATGAAGCTGAAATAGAAGTCGGATTCACAGAAGCGCCGGACCATTATGTGTTTTTTGTCCGCGATAACGGCGTGGGCTTTGATATGCAGTATGCGAATAAGCTCTTCGGCGTGTTTCAGCGCCTGCATTCCCCGGCGGATTTCGAAGGCACCGGCATCGGGCTTGCCAATGTTCAGCGCATTGTTCACAAGCACGCCGGACGCGTATGGGCCGAAGCCCGACCGGATCAAGGCGCCGCCTTTTATTTTACGATACCTATGATACCCATAGCTAAGGAGGGGAAATCATGATCGAGCTGAAAACCATTTTACTGGTCGAAGACAATCCCAATGATGTCGAGTTAACCATCGAGGCCCTGACGGAGCATAACCTTGCAAACAACGTGGTTGCGGTGAATGACGGTGTGGAAGCCATGGAATACCTGCGTTATCAGGGCCGATATCAGGAGCGCAAAAAGGGCATGCCCGCCGTTCTGCTGCTGGATATTAAAATGCCCCGCATGGACGGCATTGAAGTCCTTCAGTCCATTCGAAGCGATGAACAGCTCAAGATGCTTCCGGTGGTCATGCTGACTTCATCGCGTGAGGAGCCGGATCTTAAAAAGTGCTATGCGCTCGGCGTCAACGCCTATGTGGTAAAACCGGTCAACTTCAATGATTTTCTGGAGGCTGTAAAACACATCGGCGTTTTCTGGGCGCTGCTGAATGAACATCCAATGGAGTAGGATATGAAAACAGATAACATTGCAACAGGGGATATCCTTAAGGTTCTTGCGCTTGAAGACTCCGCGCAAGACTTCGAGATCATCAGCGAGCAGTTGATCGATGCCGGATTCAGATTGAATATATCCCGGGTTGAAACGGAAGAGGCGTTTATATCTTCACTCCGCGAAAACCAGTACGACATCATCTTGTCTGATTTTAAGCTTCCCGGCTTCGATGCCTTCGGCGCGTTGCGGATAAGCAATGAAATTTGTCCGGAAGTTCCGTTTATTTGCGTATCCGGGTCCATTGGAGAAGAAACGGCCATTGAACTTTTGAAATTGGGCGCTGTGGATTATGTACTCAAAGACAGGCCGGAACGGCTGCCATTTGCCGTAAAACGGGCTCTGGATGAGGCAAAAGACAATAAGCTGCGAGAGAAAGCACAGGAAGATCTGTTATCTATCCAGAAGGCAGCCCTGAATCTCCTAGAAGATCTGAAGGCTGAAAACCTTGCCAGAAAAGAAAAAGAGACTGAACTTGAAAAGGTGACGATGGCCATCGAGCAGGCCGGCGAGGTGGTCATGATCACTGATCCGGCCGGGATGATCCAGTACGTCAACCCGGCCTTTGAAACTGTGAGCGGCTATTCCCGCGAAGAAGCCGTAGGGAAAACTGCGGCCATCCTCAAGAGCGGAGAGCAGGACCAGGCGTTCTACCAAAACCTGTGGAAAACCATCACCGGCGGCCGGATCTGGCAAGGGCGCATGGTCAACAAACGCAAAGACAGCACGTTATATACAGAGGATGCCACGATTTCTCCGGTGTTCGATCTCGCCGGAAAGATCATCAACTTTGTGGGCGTCAAGCGGGACATCACCGCACATCTGGAAATGACGGCCCAGCTCCAGCAGGCCCAGAAGATGGAATCCGTGGGCCGTCTGGCCGGGGGCGTAGCCCACGATTTCAATAACATGCTCAGCATAATCCTGGGGTATACGGAACTGGCCCTGGACAAGACGGATCCGGCCGGCGCGCTGCATGCGAATCTTCAGGAGGTTTTCAAAGCCGCCATGCGCTCCGTGGACATCACCCGTCAATTGCTGGCCTTTGCCCGCAAACAGACGATTGCCCCAGTGGTGATAGACCTGAACACGACCGTTGAGGGCATGCTCAAGATGCTGCGGCGCCTTATCGGTGAGGACATCGATCTGGCATGGATGCCCGGGTTCGGAGTTTGGCCGGTCAAGATCGATCCGTCCCAGGTGGATCAGATCCTGGCCAATCTGTGCGTTAACGCCCGGGATGCCATCACGGGGGTGGGCAAGGTCACCATCGAGACGGGCAATGTCCTTTTTGACGAGGACTATATCGCCCGACACAGCGGGTTTGTCTCCGGCGAGTTCGTCCTGCTGACTGTCAGCGACAATGGCTGCGGCATGGACAAAGAAACCCTCGATCATCTTTTCGAGCCCTTTTTCACTACCAAGGAAGTGAACAAGGGAACCGGCCTGGGCCTTGCCACGGTTTACGGCATCGTCAAACAGAATAACGGATTCATCAATGTGTACAGTGAGCCGGGCAAAGGGACGAGTTTTAAGATCCACATCCCCCGTGACGCAACGGGCATTGTCGAAACAAAGGATTCAAAATCTACGCCACTTCTTTTGGGCCGCGGCGAAACCGTGCTGCTGGTGGAAGATGAACCCGCGCTCCTAGGCATGGCTAAAACCATGATTGAGCACCTGGGCTACACCGTCCTGAGCGCGTCTGCTCCCAGCGAAGCGTTGCGCCTAGCAGAGGAGCACATCGGCGAGATCCACCTGATCTTGACCGATGTGGTCATGCCTGAGATGAACGGCCGGAACCTGGCACAGCGGATCTCTGCTTTTTATCCTGAAATGAAATACCTGTTCATGTCCGGCTACACGGCCAATGTCATCGCGCACCAGGGCGTTCTGGACGAAGGCGTGCATTTCATCCAGAAGCCGTTGTCGATAAAAAATTTGGCCGCCAAAGTGCGGGAGGCCTTAAACGCTCAGTGACGACGCAGGTTATCCACCGGGGCCGGGAAGTAAAGAAACATGTATGGAAGCGCGGATACCCTATTTTCTCAGGTAGATGAAAGTATTTATTTAAATTTTAGCTGAATAGTTACAAATAAACTTGTAATGTTTCATTATTCATGATTATTATTCCGAATAAGAACACAAGCGAATTAACACCTGCAGACCGGCCTTTATTCTTTCATTAAATAAACCGAGCCCATGGGAACCAAAAAAAATATAACAGCATACGGCTTGTTATTAAGCTTTCTGGCGCTTTTTGTGTTTCCTGACACGGCTTTTTCATGGCCCATTGAAAGCCAGTGGATTCCTACCTTAAAATATCAGCAAATTCTTCAAGACCCGAACAGTGATGCCCAGGGTTCACGTAATGTCGTCTCTTTGCCGGGCTTTGCCGCAGCCTATATGTATAACGATTTTGAGTATATTCACTTTCGGTTGCGCCTGGATAAGGACCCTACCGGAACCGGCGGCCAGGGGCTTCTCCAGCCTTATGGCTGGGGCGTCGAGCTGGATACCAACTTTTCCGCAGGCGATTATGAGTGGCTGTTGATGCTCGACGGCATTAGCCAGGCTGAAGTGGTTTCACTTCAAAGAAATACGACCCAAAGTACGTTGGGAGATCCGGGAGACCAGACGGAAAGCATCTGTTCCAACATTCCATTGTCCGGAAATTTCAGGATTATTGCCGCGGACACGTCGATCAATGGAGACCCGGATTATTATCTGGATTGGCGTTTCCCCTGGACCACGTTCAAGCAATGCACCGGTTCGACCGAGCAATCTCCGATCCGTCTGTTTTTCGGCAGTTCTTCGAGCGCCAACAATCTCACGGAAAGAGGGGCGGATCTGGTAGGGGCCTCTGACCTTTACGCCGGGTTTTCAGATTATCTTCTTGCAGGCGGGACTCGGCCCACAACGGGTATCGTTTGGTTTGTGGACTCGCTTACCGGAACGACGGACATCAATCTTATATCGGCCGGAGACACCCTCTATATCCGAGTTGAAGACCTGGACCAGAATTACAACCCGGCCACGCTGCAAACCGTCATTGTAACTGTAAGCGTCAGCGGGGACATCGAAACCCTGGTATTGACAGAAACCGGCGTCAACACGGGCATCTTCAGCAGCACCATATCGACTGCGGCCACAAGCCCCGTCCTTAACGATGGGACTTTACAGCTCCAGCGCATGGATACCCTCATTACCGTAACCTATGTGGACGTTATCGATGCGCTGTTCAATCTCAATCAGAACAGGAATGATACTGTAAGCATTGTATTGCCTCCGACCATTGTCCTTACAAAAACCGTTGACAAGGCATCCTGTATTCCCGGCGATATCCTCACCTACACGATTGTATACCGGAACATCGGCGGGGGCCCGGCGCACAATCTGATTATTGCGGACTCAATCCCCTTGTTCACCACCTATATGACAGATAGCCTTAAAATTGGCAACGCGGCCTCAACCTACGCCACGGCAACCGTTCTCACAGATGCTGCGGACGCCGATGCGGGACAAGTAAACGGCGCTGCTGTGATTTTCACGGTAAATACCGTGGCAGGGGATGACGGAGTGGTTAACGCCGGCAACGACGAGGGCAAAGTTTACTTCAAGGTCAAGATCAATTGAGGCAGGCACCCCTGCCGGAGAGGAGAACACATGGCGGAGCATCAGGATCAATCGCGCATGAGGGAAATATTACAGATAAGAAAAAAGGAGTTGATTTGCATGAAAGGCATCCGGGGTCAGAAAGGTTTAGTGTTGTTCCTTGTTATGGCAGGCATCTTTTGTTTTTTTATCGGCGTTTCCCGGGCTTCGCCTGATGCGCAACTTGATCTCAAAACGACGGCGGAAAAGGAGATCAAGGTTCAAAAAAACGGGAAATGGGTAATTGAGAAGGAGCCGCTGGAAAAAACCAATCCCCGCGATGTCATTGTTTATACCGTGACCTATACCAATGTGGGTAAAAACCCCGTCGTTGATGCGACGATCGTCGATCCTATTCCGGCGGGAACTTCGTATATCCTCGATTCCGCCAAAGGAGAGAATGCGAAAGTGACCTGCAGCATCGACGGCGGCCGTTCCTTTCTGCCCCCGCCAATCTGGATTAAATTCAAGAAACCGGACGGAACGGTGGAGAAACGACAGGCCCCGGCCGACCGTTACACACACGTCCGCTGGATTATCCGAAAACCGGTCCTTCCCGGCCGGTCCGGCCGGGTCAGCCTGAAGGTGACCGTAAAATAAAGAGGTAATAAATGCATTTTTTTATGGATATCAGGAAAGATAAAATTTTGAACCGGAAAATCAAAATTAGGAGGAGAGTGCCATGCGAAAAATATTCTTAACCCTTGCCGCGCTTCTGCTTGCAGCATTCATAGCGGCGCCCGCGGCTATGGCTGCGGGCACACTGGCCGGCACGGAGATTTCGAACCAGGCCTACGGCGATTACAAGGATGCAAACAACAATGCGATGCCCCGGGTCTATTCGAACACGGTGACCACCACCGTGAGCCAGGTCGCAGGGGCCGATATCGTCCCGCCGACCGTCAGTTCAGCGGCGAAGAACGGCGACACGGTCGACTATCTGATTCAGCTCTTCAACACCGGGAACGCACCGGACACACAGACTTTTACCTACGTCGCCTCGGGCGACTGGATGCCGACGACGGTGCAGATGTACTGGGATAAGGACAACAGCCACACCTATACGGCTGGAGATGTCCTGCTCGCCGAGACCGCCCCGGGTTCCAAGACCTACAAGACCGTGGATGGGGCGGGGAACCCCGTATTGATTCCTGTGGATGACGACTACGATGTGATCATGCGGGTGACCGTCCCTGCCGGGGCCCCTGCCCTGGACAACACGAGCGATGTCGTAACCGTCACCACGAAGTCTGATTTCGACAACACGAAGACAGGCACGGGGACCTACACGACGACCGTTCAGGCGGCGGTCATCTCGGCGGTGAAGACCCATACCCCCGCCGGGAGCCCAACCCTGCTCAAACCGGGGGAGGTGGTCACCTACACAATCACCCTAACAAACAGCGGAAGCGTTGCCGGGAACACCGTGATCGTGAATGATCCGCTGCCTGCGGGTCTGACGTTTGTCACCGGCTCCCTCAAGGCGGGAGCGTCTGCCGGAACGCTCACGGCCAGGACCGATGGAGCGGACAACGACGGCCTCAAATACGTTTCCGGGATCCGAACGGTTGTGGCCCCGGACGGCGTCACGGTACTCAACATGGCCGCCGGAGCAACCTGGGTGATCCAGTTCCAGGCCTCCGTGGACGCAGGCGTCGCTTCGGGAACGGAGATCACGAACCAGGCTGCGGTTACGTATACCTCCGGTGCGAACAATGTTACGATTCAGACCGGAGGGGACACCTTCTTTATCTCTGCAGTGGCGGGGATTGACCTGGCTTCGACCGCCCCGCCCCAGACGGGTGATCCAAGCGACAAGATCGTCTATCCCTTCACTGTCACGAATAACGCCAACAGCGCCGATACCATCAACCTCACCTATACCAGCACCCAGGGTTGGATATGGGCGATCTGGGTGGATTCCAACGGAGACGGGATCCCGGGCAATGACGGCGACTACCTGCTGACCGATACGAACGGAGACGGGAAGATCGATACGGGGTCATTGCCGCAGAACGGGACGATCGCGCTCCTGGCGGTGGCCACTAGTCCACCGAGGACGGCGAACGGGACGGCGGATACGCTGACGATAACCGGTACATCCGTACTCGATCCTACAAAGACCGATACCCAGGCATTCACGACTACGGCCAGGGCCCCGGTACTGTCGGTGGTCAAGGGGCTAACCGCCGTTCAGGCGCCTGGAGGCGGGGATACCTGCACTCCGACAAACACGACGAACGGTTCTCCATGCACGGTTGTTCCCGGATCGGTGCTGACCTATACGGTGACGGTCACGAATTCCGGAAACGGCAGCGCGACCAGCGTTGTGATCACAGACATCGTGCCCCAGTATACGACCTACAAAGTCGGCTCGATCAAGACCGGGGCTACGGTCGGAACACTTACGGCAAGAACCGATGCGACGGACGGGGACGGCGCCGAGTACAACACCGGCTCCAACTCCATTGTGGTGCCAGACGGCGGTTCCCTGACGATCGGCGCCACCGGCGCCACGGTGATCCAGTTTCAGGTCACGGTCAACTGACGGTCGTGACGTTTGACAAGGGCTGAGGAATTTCGCATGACGTTTTTCAAGCGTCAACTGATGATAGTGGCGTATTCGAGGCGATGGGTTTTCGCTTTCGTACTCGCCGTCCTGTTCTCCTGGACGGCGGGAGTGGAAGCGCTGACCCCCGCCCCGGGTACGCCCATTGTCAACCAGGCCACCGTTCAGTTCGCCGATGCCAACGGTAATTCTTTGCCTTCCGTCAACGACACGATCCAAACCCTCATTTCCACCGGCCCGCGCCTTCTTCTCGAAAAGACGGCCGATTCAGAACAAGTAAGGGCCGGATCCCCCTTGACCTACACCATTCATGTAGAAAATACAGGCGACATCCTATTGACGGGTGTCGTGCTCAATGATCCGTTGCCGGCGGAGACGCTATTTATTTCTGCGGATTTCGGCGGCGCTGTTTCGGAAGACGGAAAGCAAGTAGACTGGGCAATCGGGACTCTGGCAGTCGGAGAAAAAAAGACGGTCAAGGTGACAGTTCAGGTGGATTCTTCTATTGCGCAGGACAGCACTATCGAGAACAGCGCAATTGTCACAGCTAATGAAACGCCGCCTCAGACCGTCAAAGTTGTTTCTAAAGTGAACGCCCGGACCCAGGGCCAGGTGGCTTTTTTCGATGAAAACGAAAATCCCACCCGCACCTACAAAATTGGAGACACAATATGCATCCAGGTATCGGATTGGGATCAAAACCAAGATCCGGAGAAGCCGGAAAAGATACAGGTTATTTTGGCGCATCCGGCAAGCGGCGACTTTGAAACCGTGATTCTGGCCGAGACCGGAATGGATACCGGAATTTTCCACGGCTGCATTTCAAGCACTGGAGAAGTTTCAGGTGAAAACGACGGCCGGCTTACGGTATTTCCGGACACCGGCATTACCGTCACTTACACGGACCCGTTAGATGCTTCGCCCGTATCTCAGGATGTGGCTTTGATTGATCCGTTCGGCGTTGTATTTGATTCAACCACCGGCAATCCTGTTTCCGGCGCAACCGTCACCCTGATCGATGCCGCAACCAACCTCCCGGCGGATCTGTCAGCAGCTGCTACCGGGCTTGCTTTTGACCAGGAAAATTCGGTCGTCACCCAGACAAACGGGGCTTTTGCATTCCTCTTTGTGCCTGCCGGGACCTATTATTTCATGGTAAATCCTGGGTCAGCATACACCTTCCCCTCATCCGTCCCGGACCCAGACCTTTCCCCGGGGTTTATAGTGAAAACCGGTTCGCGCGGAGAACCCTTTATCCTTTCTCCCGGAGATCCTGCCTTGAACCTTGATATTCCGGTAGATCCGCCCGGCGGCGCGCTGATGATCACGAAGACCTCAGGCAAGACAATGGCGTCCATCGGCGATTTCATCGGCTACAGCATTACATTATCCAACAGTGGCGCGACGCCGATCAAGAACATTACGATAAACGACGTTATGCCGCATGGCGTTCAGTACGTTCCGGGTTCATCCCGGATAAACGGAAACCCGCTGGCGGATCCGAAAATATCGGGAAGCCGTACCTTCACCTGGATTGCTCCTGACCTGGCCTCGGGGAAGGTTCTGGAGATTACCTACCGGGCGCTCATAGGACCCGACAGCTCAAGAGGCGCCGGGGTCAATACGGCCTCGGCCTCGGGAACAAGCCTCGGGCGGACGGTCGTCTCCAACACGGCT
>CAYTSY010000010.1:5931-8688 GCA_964440555.1 uncultured Desulfobacteraceae bacterium | reverse complement strand
ATCACTGAAGGAATCTTCACCGAAAAAGGGACAATCCTCGGAAAGATCTTCCTCGACCGCAACGGGAATAAGATCCAGAATCAAATTGAAAACGCCCCGAACGCGAAGAAACCAGACGAACCGGGAATCCCGAACGTGATCCTCTATCTTGAGGACGGGACGCGAGTCATCACGGATAATAGCGGAAAATTCTCCATCTTCGGAGTTATGCCCGGGACCCACGTCATACGCGTCGATGAGACCTCCCTGCCGACAGGTCTGACGCTGACGCCTCTCTCCAACCGGTTCATGGGGGACGGCGCCTCCCAGTTCGTGGATATGAGACCGGGGGGGCTGTTCAAGGCCGATTTCGCCGTCGAAAAGCAGAGTATGGAAAAGAATGACCAGCCGCCGAAAGAGGGAAGAACGGTTGCCGGACCACCGGTCTCCGTACCGCTACAGACTACAGTAATGCCGCCCGCCAGATTTGCCCCGCAAGCCTTAACCGCTAAACCGGAAACAACGGCAGAAATGGCCGCTTCCCCATCTGCAGCGGGGGGCGGTGAACCGCAACCGGCAAAGGGAAAAAGCGGCGGCAGTTCTGGAGTGGTGCAGGGCATGGCAAAACAGTATCCGGAGGTCGAAACCTCAACGGGACCTGTCGGCGAGCTCAGACCCACTGGGAAACCCGGTTACCGCGACTGGGAGGAAGAGATCAAGACGATGACGCCCGATCTCGATTTTCTCAACCCGCCAGACGGTGCAGCCGTCCTTGGCGAACGGATACGTGTTGTTCTCAAGACCGCCTTCGGGTCTGAACCATTCCTTTCACTCAACGGCGTGTCGGTTGATGCAAAACAGATCGGCCGGAAGATCGATTACGAAAAAGGGCGGGTAACGATTTACGAGTACATTGACATTCGCTTGAACGCGGGTGAACTAAATGTGCTCCGGGCGGAGATCAAGGATCCCTTTGGCATCACCCGGGGAATAAAGCAAATCACTGTTTCCGTCGCCGGGGCGCCGGAACGGATCGTCGTCAAGACAGATAAGGCGGAAATTCCAGCCGATGGAGCCTCCGAAACCCGTGTCACGGTCTCGTTCCTCGATCGGAATGATCAGATCGTTCCCTATTCGGCATTTGCGACCGTATCCGTTTCCGCCGGCGAGATCGTCGGAAAGGACGCGGATCCACTGCTGGAGGACTTTCAGATCGTGCTTACGGAAGGCGTCGGTCAATTCACCCTCCGGGCGCCTAGGGAGACGGGAGAGGCTATGATCACGGTTGGCGCGGAGGGTCGCCAGGAGACAACAAAGGTTTTCTTCACCCCCCACCTGCGCAATCTCTTTCTGGTCGGCGTGGGCGAAGTTATGATCGGCCGCAGCGCGATGAAAGGGGGATACAGCTTCCTGAAGGACAAGACATGGCTCGACGACGGTTTCTATACGGGCGGGCGGGGGGCGTTTTTCCTGAAAGGGAAGATCTACGAGAACTATCTCCTCACCGCGGCCTATGATTCGGACAAGGAGAAACGGGACGACCTGTTCCGCGAGAACGACACGAACCTTGACGCGGAGGACAAATATCCCATTTACGGCGACGAAAGCAAGACAGGCTATGAGGCCATGTCGGCGGACAGACTCTACCTGAAGTTGGAGAAAAATCGCTCCTCCCTCCTCTACGGGGACTACCGGACCGACCTGAACGAAACGCGGCTTGCGGCATACAACCGTTCATTCAACGGCATGAAATACGAATTGAATTCAGGCAAGCTCAAGATACATTCCTTCGGAAGCTATACGGATCAGACGCAGGTCGTGGACGCTCTGCCCGGAAAGGGGATCTCCGGCTACTATTTCCTGACACACCGGCCAGTCGTGGAGGGCTCTGAGCGGGTTGTCATCGAGGTCCGCGACCGTTACCGGCCGGACAACGTGCTGAAACGTGAAAGCAAGGTGAGAGGGTCTGACTTCGAGATTGACTACGATCTAGGCGCCATCCTTTTCAAAGAATCGATCCCGAGTCATGACGGCGATTACAACCCAATTTACATCGTCATAAGCTATGAGAGCAAAACCGACGGAAAGAAGTACTTGATTTACGGGGGACGCGGCGCCTTCAAGGTCTCCAAGGAGTTAGAGGTCGGCGCGTCCGGAATTATCGAGGAGAAGGATGTAGGCACTTACCAGTTGACGGGAACGGATTTCACTTTAACACTCCCTGGCAAGACGATTGTCAAAGCGGATTATGCCGAAACCCAGGCTCTTTTCGAGGAGACCGGCATCTTCAACTGGCACTCAGACAGCGCCTGGTCGGTGGACTTGGAGAGCGAGCCTCTGGAAAAGCTTCGTCTTTCCGGCTACTACTGGACCTTGGGCAATAACTTCATGAACATGTCCACCGTGGACGCCTCCAGAGGGACGACCGAGTACGGCTTCGACACAACCTATGAACTTCGGCCGGATATCAAGATTCAAGGCAAGTTTTTCGACGAGAGGGACGACCTCAACGACATGAAGCACCGCCTCGGCGACGTCGGGGTCCAGAAAAAGTTCAAGAAAACGAAGATAACAGGAGAAATTTCGAATGAATCCTCCAGCGACAGTTACATCCCGATAACAAATGCCAATACCCGGAGCCCCTTCGATATCAGCCAGGACACGCCGCATGAGCTGACCGCCGCCAAGGTGGGCTTCGAGACCGAACTCCGGCCGGACCTGTCGCTGACGGTTAGCCACAAGCAAAATCTCATCAATGACAGCTATCATATGAGCCAG
>CAYTSY010000010.1:0-5921 GCA_964440555.1 uncultured Desulfobacteraceae bacterium | reverse complement strand
CAGGCCTGAGCTACCAGATGAATAGCCAAAAACGCCTTTATCTGCGCGAGGAGTACCAGAAATACCAGGATCGCGACGAGACGCGTACCCTTTTAGGCGTTGAAACCCAACTGATTAAAAACACCGTGGCCTACAATGAATACCGTCTGGCAGACGGCGCCGACGGGTCTCGGAACCAGGATGTCCTAGGACTCCAGAACAAATTTTTCATCGGAAAGAACATGACCGGGAACGTGGCTGGTGAGTATCTGAAGACCATCAGCGGCGTCCAGCGAGATGGAGAGCCGGACGCCGTCGCCGGATCTCTGGGGCTGGTGTATCTCGCCATGGAGGAAGTCAAGCTTATCAGTCGGTTTGAACACCGGCGGGAACTGATCGACGAGGGTCGCGATTCCTATCTCGGGGAGTTCGGTTTGGCATACAAACTCCATCCAGATTATTCGCTCCTCCTCCGGGAGCGTTATTTCACAGAGGATGCAGAAAGATATGGGCAGCACACAAGCTCCCGGACGATGGTCGGGGTTGCCTACCGGCCACTTATCACGAACCTTTTCAACGCGTTGAGCAAACTGGAATACAAACACGAGACAAACGACACTGCCGTACCGAGCTTCCGTGAAAAGGCCTGGATCTTCTCCGGGGAGGGGGTCTGGCAATCAACACCGCGCCTCCAGCTCACGGGCAAGTATGCTGGGAAGCTCTCCCTGGACTCGGAATTTTCAGCATATACGGATCTGGTCGCTGCGCGTGCGCTCTATGACCTGACTGACCGCTGGGACATCGGGGCGGAATACAGGATACTGATGAACCATGCAGGAAATAGCCGGTATCAGGGGGGCGCTTTAGAGGTCGGCTACCGGATTATCAAGAACCTCTGGTTCTCCGCCGGGTACTCGCTTGACAAGTTTGATGCCGACTTGACCGGCGACGGCTACCAGGGGGAAGGTCCCTACCTGAAACTCCGCGTGAAGTTCGACGAGTCAGCCTTAAAAGGGCTTCGGCGTGCTTCGCCGCCCAACTAGTGTAATGGCCAAGCAATTTTGGTTTATGGCATTTTGGCACGGTATAAACGCAAGCTGTTTAAAACCACCGATATGCTGGAAAAGGCCATGGCAAGGGCTGCGAGCATGGGATGAAGGTCCCGCAGAAAGCCCGGGAAAACGGCAAAGGGGTGTAAAACGCCCGCTGCGACCGGAATGAGGATGATGTTATAAAAAAACGCCCAAAACAGGTTTTGTTTGATGGTCTTCATCGTGGCCCGGCTTAAGGCAATCGCTTTAGGCACGCCGGTCAAATCGCCGCCGGCAAGAATCACGTCCCCGGTTTCAATGGCTACGTCGGTTCCGGTTCCGATGGCAAACCCCACATCCGCCGCAGCCAACGCGGGTGCATCATTGATTCCGTCCCCCACCATACCGACCCGTTTGCCGTTTGATTTCAGCGCATTGATTTTGGCCGACTTTTCTTCCGGAAGCACTTCGGCAAAGACATCGTCGATGCCTGTCCGTTTTGCAACGGCAAGGGCTGCCCGGCGGTTGTCCCCGGTGAGCATCACGACAAAGAGATTTTGCCGGTGAAGCTGTTCCACAGCGGATTTGGATTCTGGCTTGAGCGCATCGTAAACGGAAATCAACCCGCAGAGAGTCTCTTCTTCCACCACAGCCATGACCGTCCGCCCGTCGGATTCAAGGTCTTGGATAAGACCTTGAATATCTGCCGGCAAAAGCCCCAGGGATTCCATCCAGGCCGGTTTTCCCACCCGGATCAAAACATTATTGCCTACCCTTGCCTGGACCCCCATCCCTCTGAACGCTTTAAACGCGACCGGTTCCGCCGGGCTTAAACCGAGTCTTTGCGCTTCATGGACAACCGCTTTTCCCACGGGATGCTCCGACCCTTTTTCAACCGACGCGGCCTGTAACAATACCGCTTCCGGTGAAGGGCACCGTCCCAGAGCCAGAATATCCACAACAACCGGCTTGCCGGCAGTGATGGTTCCGGTTTTATCCAATACCACTGTATCGAGTCTGGATGCGGTTTCAAGGGCTTGGGCATTTTTAAATAAAATGCCGTTTTCAGCGCCTTTTCCGGTCCCGGCCATGATCGCGGTAGGCGTCGCAAGACCCAACGCGCAGGGGCAGGCAATGACCAGAACCGCCACAAGACGAATCATTGCGGGGACAAACGCTCCGCCCGCCAGCCACCAGATGATAAACGTCGCAAACGCAATGGCGATGACTGACGGAACAAATACGCCGGCCACCCGATCGGCCAATGCCTGAATCGGGGCCTTGGAGCCCTGAGCTTCGCGGACCAGCCGGATTATGTGGGCCAGGGCCGTATCCTTCCCGACCCGTTCGGCTTTCACTTTCAAAAACCCTTCTGCGTTGATCGTGCCGCCGGTCACCTTATCCCCAGGCAATTTATCCACAGGAAGCGGTTCTCCGGTAAGCATGGATTCATCCACAGCGCCCTGGCCTTCCACCACAACACCGTCAACGGGAATCTTTTCACCCGGCCTCACTGCCAGTACATCGTTGATCCGGACCCGATGCAAAGGGATCGTAAGCTCCCCGCCGTCTGAAACAACAACAGCGGTTTTGGGCGCAAGCCCCATGAGTTTTTTAATGGCGCCGCCGGTTTTGCCCTTGGTCCGGGCTTCCAACATTTTTCCCAGCTTGATGAGCGTGATGATCACAGCGGAGGTTTCGAAATAAACGTGTTCTCCCAGCGAGGGAAACAGCATCAGAGCGCAGGAGTAGGCATAGGCTGTTGAAGACCCCATGGCCACCAGCACATCCATGTTGGCCGTTTTATTTCGGATGCTTTTAAACCCGCCGACATAATAATCCCACCCGGTGTAGAACTGAACCGGCGTGGCCAGTCCCCAGAACAACAGGCTCACCCACGACGCATGCCCCCAGGTCCCAAGCAGATGAAAATCCCGTCCCATGCTCAGAACAAACAAAGGAAGCGTAAAGATCAACCCCACAATAAACTTGCGGGTTTGATCCGAGATTTCCGCTTTTCGCGCCAGGGTTTCAACATCTTCCGCATCCCCGGAGGCATCAGAAGCCTCGTTCGGCAAAACCACGTCATATCCGGCGTTGCGAATGACCCCGGCAATCTGCTCAAGGGTTGCAGTCTCGGGAAGAAATTGAATCCGCGCCCTTTCCGTAGCAAAGTTCACTGAAGCATCCAAAACGCCTGGTGCTTTTTTCTTCAACGCCCGTTCGATATTCATGGCACAGTTGGCGCAGGTCATCCCGATAATGGGAAGATCGACGGTTTTCTGGGTCATCGCTGCACCCCATCAGGCCGCCGGATAGTTGATTTCATTCAATATTTTTTTAATCTTCTCCAGGGTAGCCGGCGCATCCCATGTCACCTCGATACTTTTTGTTTCGGCCCGGCCTTCCACGTTTTTTACTCCTTCAATTTCGGTCAATTCATTTTTAATGGTCATCACGCAGTGGTTGCAGGAGATGCCGGGAATCGTAAGCGTCTTTTTTTCCATTGTAAAGGTATCCTTCTATCTTTTTAACGATTGGGTTTACTTTCCGGATCTGCCGTCATCACAGGGATCGCCCATATCGGCCGAGCGCGAATGTTCCGCCGTATCCGATGTTCGGCACACGGAATAATCATTTTCCATGGGCGCGTTGCAGCATAAAGGGGGGGGCAGGTTTTCCCCTTTGACTTCAAGCGCTTTACCGCATATGCGGCAGCGATAACCATGCTTTTCATTCATAGCAGCCTCCCGAAATAAAAAAGAAATCGTCATTCACTTTTCTCGCTTTTCGCGTCTTCCCAAAAATGCACATTGCCTTTGACAACGACCTGTTGTATATTTACAAATAAATAATTGAATTTCAATAGCAAATGCAAAATAATGCCCCTCAGCCCCCGAAAGGCGCCCCATGTCCATCGACGTTACCATCGTAATCGGCGGAAAAGCCGGCCAGGGAATCCTCACCGTCGGCGAATTGATTACCGCAATTGGTCGTAAAGCCGGGTTTTACATTTTTGCCAACAATGAATTTGAATCACGGATTCGCGGAGGCCATAGTTTTTCGCAGATCCGAATCAGCGACCATCCGGTTGAAGCGCCGGACAACCGCGTCCACCTGCTGGTGGCGCTTGACCAGGAAACTGCTGACATTCATGAAAACCGACTCGCTGCTGATGGCGTTATCCTGATGGGCGATGCAAAAGGGACGAAAACCGGCAACCGGCTCATGATTCCCTTTGAGGACCTGGCGATTTCTGCCGGTGATAAAATAGCGGCTAACACCACGGCAGCTTCTGCCAGCCTTTGCCTCCTCGGAGCGCCATTAGCCTTTTTCCAGGAAATCCTGGCCGAAAGATTCAGCCCGAAAGGAGCCGAAGCGCTGACTCAAAACCTGACGGCCGCGAAGTTGGGGTACGAAGCGGTAAAAAACGAAACCTTCACCTGGGGCTTCGCCTGGAAAGCCGAAGCCCCCAAAGGGATCCTCATCGACGGGGCCAAAGCCATTGCCCTGGGCGCTCTGGCTGCCGATTGCCGGATGGCCGCCTTTTACCCCATGTCGCCGGCCACCGGCATCATGGTTCACCTTTCCGATTTATCGGATACTTTCCCCCTGGTCGTCGAGCAGGCCGAAGACGAAATCGCGGCGGTGAATATGGCTATCGGCGCTTCTTTTGCAGGCGTCCGCTCTCTGACCGCGACTTCAGGAGGCGGGTTCTGTCTGATGACCGAAGGGCTGGGACTTGCCGGCATTACGGAAACCCCCCTGGTTATCGTCAACGCCCAGCGGCCCGGTCCGGCTACCGGCCTGGCCACGCGCACGGCCCAGGGCGATCTTTTATTTTGCATCCGCGCAGCCCAGGACGAATTCCCGAGATTTGTGTTCGCCCCGTCCACGCCTTTTGAAGCCTATGAAACAACGGCCAGGGCCTTTGATCTGGCGGATAGATACCAGACGCCGGCCATCATCTTAATCGACAAATTTCTCGCCGACTCCCTGTTCACAACGCCGAAACTCACCGCGCCGGACCAGGTGACCAGCCATACCGTGTCTGACAAAGACATCCCTTCTTCGCCAAATTACCGGCGTTATGCGTTGACCGATTCAGGCATTTCCGCCCGGGCCATCCCCTGTCTTGGCAATGCGCTCGTCAAGGTATCCGGAAACGAACATCGCGAAGACGGGCACACCGGCGAGGATGCATCCCTGAGAACCCGGATGGTCGATAAGCGAAATGCAAAATTTAAAACCATGCTCAAAGAGATGAAAGGGCCCAAAACCTATCACGGCGATGCCTCATTTCTTCTGGTGGGGTGGGGGTCAAGCCAAGGGGCGATCATCGAAGCCGTTGATCTCTTGAGATCCACCGACATGAACGCCGGGGCAGTGATTTTTACGGATATCTGGCCGTTTCCTGCGGACGCCTGCCGTGCGGCAATCAGCCAGGCCAAACAGGTTTATATGGTTGAGCAAAACAGCTCCGCCCAGTTGGGGACGCTGATCAGGGAGCAGACCGGTCTGCTTTGTACCGGAACAATATTGAAAGACGACGGCAGGCCGTTTCATCCTCGGGAAATATATGACAGGACCATGGCGATGGGGGATGGGCGATAGGCGATGGGTGATGATAGAAGGGAAACCCCGACCACAGCCCCTTTTCCCGCTTTTAACTTTTCTCGCTTTTCTCGCTCACTCGTATTAAAATGGAGGAAGAAATGGTTGAATTGAAGGATTACGAGTCTTCGGTTGAAAACAAATGGTGCCCGGGATGTGGTAATTTCGGCATTCTGGCGGCAATGAAAAATGCGCTGGTCAATTTGGATATTCGGCCCGAGAAACTGCTGCTGGTCTCCGGCATCGGGCAGGCTGGCAAAACGGCTCATTTTTTGCAATGCAACCTGTTTCACGGGC
>CAYTSY010000009.1:14315-39880 GCA_964440555.1 uncultured Desulfobacteraceae bacterium | reverse complement strand
CGCTCATCAGCGCGGGAGCGATAATAAAACCACCTCCGGCCCCGATGCATCCGGTAATCAACCCTGCCCCGATGCCGATCAAAATGGAAATAATAAAAATGGCATTGCTGTAAAATGCAGGGCTATAAGTGTTTTTACCTCCTAACAAATGCGGTAGTGCGTCGCTGACCGGATCTGCAAAAGCAATGCTCCCCAAAATCGCAGGCAACAGACATAAGCCGAGCAACACCAGGCGCTTTTTGTCACGCAAAATCGTATTGGATACGTCCAGCTCCCATTTTGCATGGGCTTTTGCGCCCATCATCATAAATTGTCCCCATTGTTTAAAAAAATTCATGTCACCAATACTCCTCCTTTTCTAAAAATTTTATTGTTCAGCCCCTTGGTTATTTTCTTCTTTTTGGATCACCCCTTTATTTCAAACGGGTCTCCATATTTTTTATTTTCTGCTCATGCAAAAATTTCTTTTTGTATGCATCCTGGAGCTTATAATGCAGCTCATCAATTTCAGCCGGCTTCATCAGGTAATCAAAAGCGCCCAGGGACATCCCTTCGATGGCCACTTCCATGTTGGCGTGGCCGGTCAGCATGATGACTTCCACGAGCGGATCGATTTTTTTAATCTCCCGCAAGGTTTGAATGCCGTCCATTCCCGGCATTTTGACGTCCAACACCACAATGTCGATTTTTTCTTTTTTAAGGATTTCCAAAGCGCCTTCACCGCTATGGGCGGCAAGGGGATTGAGTCCGCGCTTTTTTAAGCGCTTCACGAGCGTGGTTAAGTAATCCGCTTCGTCATCCACGATCAACACGTTAAACGCTTCCATTTGCATGAATGCTCACCGCCTGTTTTTTAGAAACGTCCCTGACTTTTTGCACCAGCATGTCCAGATCGCAGGGTTTTGTCAGGTAATCCGCCGCACCGAAACGGATTCCGTCCCGGGCGGCAGTTTCGGACCCATGACCGGTCAGCATGATGACGGCAAGGTGAGGCGCCATCTTCTTTAATATTTTCAGCACCTCGATCCCGTCCATGTCTTCCATTTTCAGATCCAGGACCACCACGTCGAATTCATTTTTTCTCATTGCCTGGAGCGCTTCAGCGCCGCTGTAGGCTTTGAGTACATCGATGTTTCGCCTGGACATTCTTTTGGCAATAACATCCACAAACCCGACTTCGTCATCAACCAAAAGAACCCGGATACGATCGCTTCTTATTGTATTTTCCGGCATGCAGCCTCCCTAAATACGCCGGGAAGTGATCTCTTTCATGCGTGCTTCAACAATTTTATTCTCATGCTGCTGCTTTTTCAAAGCCGCCTCACTCACCTTGGCCATAAGCAAATCCATATCGCAGGGTTTCATGAGGTAGTCAAAAGCCCCCATCTTCATTCCCTCTATGGCAGACTCAACCGTGGCATGGCCGGTCAGCATGATCACTTCCGTCAGTGGATGGGCTTTTTTTATTTTCATCAAGGTTTCAATGCCGTCCATTCCCGGCATTTTGACATCCAGAATAACCACTTCAACGCCCGCATGGTTTTGAAGGTGGCTTAAGGCAGCGGCCCCGCTGTGAACCCCCTCGACAGCAAGGTCTCTTTTTGTAAGCCGCTTGATCATGGTCTCCACAAACGGCACTTCATCATCGACCAACAGTACTTTTGCAATTGTCATGAAAATTTTCTCCTTCTCAGGCAAGAATCTTTCTTAATGACTCCCAATAATTTTTTATTGTTCTTCCCTATGCCTCTTTCGTATCATGGACCGGAATTCGGATCTTAAACGTGGTCCCGATTCCCAATGCGCTCTTGACATCAATATTTCCACCCATTTTATTGATGATTCCGTAACAGATCGACAATCCCAACCCCGTTCCCTTTCCCACTTGTTTGGTGGTAAAAAACGGATCGAAAATTCTGGCCAGGTGATCCGGGTGTATGCCCGGGCCGTTATCTGTAAATGTGATCGAAACAAATCCATCGTTCTCAATCAAGGTGAGGATGTCCAGTTTTCCCCCGTTGTTTCCCATGGCATCCAGGGCATTGTTGATCATATTGAGCAGCACCTGCTGCATTTCCGACTGGGAAATTTTTATCGGTGGCAGGTTATCGGCAAGAGCCAGCGATATCTCCACATTGGCGTATTTCGCCCGTTGCGCGGAGAGTCCCACAATTTCCCGGATCAACATGTTGACATCCACATCCTGAATCCTGGGATCGGTTTTTCTGGCAAAGCTTAACAGTTTATGGGTGATTTCCTTGCACCGTTTTCCCTGAGTGTTGATCTGCTTTAAGGCCCTTTCAAATTCCACCAGGTTTTCGGTTTTCTTAAATTCTTCCTCTTCAAGCAAATCCTGAATCCATCCGGCTTCCTCGACCATGATAGCCACGGGATTGTTGATCTCATGGGCAATGCCGGCGGCCAGTTCGCCGATGGAAGCCAGTTTTCCCGTTTCGATCACCTGCTGATTCATCATTTCCTTTTCCCGGTCGGCGAGCGCAATCCGGTTGACCATGCGTCTGGACAGCAGATAGGACATGACCAAAATAGCGCATCCGCCCAACAGCGAGATAATGATGATGATTTTCTGGAGCCGGGTCAAATCGGAGACGGCATCATTGAAATTTTGCCGGAATACGAGCAGCCAGTCCCCTCCCTTCAACAAGGCGCCCAGATAAATATACTTTTCTCCGGAAGCATTTTGATGTTCGACATATTGGACCCGGTTTTTCATTAATTCCGAGTTGTTAAAAAAAGTATCGTATCCTATCTCATCCGCTTCCACATGGTCGGGAACGCGTGTTTGGAATTCTCCCTTCCGGTTGACGATAAATGCCGCGCCGGTTTCCCCCACGCGGAGGTTTTCAACCACCATATTAAACGCCTTAAAGTCGATGGTCGCCCTTAAAATATAATACCGGTTTTCCCATTGATGACGCACGGCCACAATAAAATGCGGATGCCCGCGAAGTCCCAGAAAAACATCGCTGATATAAAATTCGCTGGCAATGGCCTTTTGAAACCAGTCCGCATCCGCATAATGGGCTTTGCCCAATTTATACGGCCCGGCATAAGCCACCTGGATGCCATGGTCGTCCACAAGCCCCAAATCAACAAAAACCTGGTTAAACTGTAACTGGATCATTTTCAGCAGGGTTTCAAACTGTTTCTCGTCAGCCAGTCTGTCAAAATCGACAACCGTCGCGATCAATTGAATGTCCGCCAGTTTTTCATTTAAAAAATTATTGATATTTTGCGTATGCTTTAAAACAAGCTCCTGGCGGTGTGAGAAAACCCGGTCGTTATACGTCTCGCTGAATTGCCTCAGGATGATGCCCATTACCAGAGCGCCCGGGGTTAACGTCACGACCATAATGATCAGAACCATGTTCCGGGTTAAGGATCTGTAATAAGGCTGCTTTAATGGTTTGACGGCGCCGTTTGCCATATCTCACATCTGCCGGTTAAAATTCTTATCTTGTTAATTTGATAGTTCATCTTTGAATTCTCAATTTGAAATTTGAAATTTGAAATTTTTACCTGCAACAAAAACTATTTCATTTTCACTTAAAA
Source organism: uncultured Desulfobacteraceae bacterium (assembly GCA_964440555.1). GTDB lineage: Bacteria > Desulfobacterota > Desulfobacteria > Desulfobacterales > UBA5616 > CAYTSY01. The sequence goes on along the minus strand of CAYTSY010000009.1, from coordinate 36,307 downwards.
ATCAAATAAAGAGTCAGCGGATAAGCGATATATATTACCCATCGGATGGTACCCGGTTTAAAAGAGTTTCAACCATCTGCTTGAGTTCAAGGATGGAGCTTCCCTTTTTTTCCACAAATACTGCATCTTCCATAGTGCTTGAATACTGGACGAAATCAGGTGAGAACGTATGAAAAATAACAGGAATTCTGGGTACGCGGTCCTGCAATTCCATCAAAATGCGATCAACGTCGGGGTCAGGCAAATCAGGATCAATGATCAACAGGGCAATGGGCTCTTTCTGATACACGCTTTTGAGCATTTCCCGGCCGTTTTCCGCCAGTCGGACATCATATCCCTCCGCTGCGATTTCGCGCTTTAAAAACTCCCGCACATGGGGGTTTCGTTCAGTAATCAAAATCGTGGCTTTTTTCCCGTTCACCGGCTATCCTTATAGATTACGATTAACGCTCCTGGTTTATTGAATCAGGGGCAAATAAATCCAGATTGATGCGCAGCGAGTAGCTTGCCTCACCGGGAATCTTTTCCATGGCAAACCCCAGTTTTTTCCCCAGCGCCAGCATTTGCGTATTTTCGGCAAGGACCATCCCTCTGACGCACTTAAACATGCGCAACTTGGCTATTTTAAGGCATTTCGCAAGCAATTCCGCGCCGATGCCCCTGCCCTGCCAGGGATCCGCAACAACCACGGAGAATTCAGGGCAATCCTCATGGGGCTGATCGATAACCCGGGCCACTGCCAGAAGCTTCTCTCTGCGCCCGCCCGTTGACAAGGCGATCAATGCAATTTCACGGTCGTAATCGACCTGCGTAAAACGGGCGAGCAATCCGGGGGAAAGCTGCCTGATAGGGCTGAAAAATCTGCGATAAATCGATTTTTCGGAAAGCGATTCAAAATGCTCCACCAAAAGAGGCGCATCTTCCGGACGAATCGGTCTGATAAAAATCCGATCCCCGGCTTTGCTTGTCGCATAGCCTTCATATTGCCTGGGATAAGGACTGATTACCAGGTGCAGAGGAGACAAAATCGACGAAGACTTTAAAATGATTCTGGCATCCACGGCGCAGGCCCGGTTTTGCCTGATCGTCAGGGGATTTATATCCAGTGCGTCGATTTGTGAAAAATCCGTTGCCAATTGGGAAACCCGGATTAAAATTTCTTCCAGGATCGTCAGGTCGACCGGCGGCCGGTTGCGAAACCCTTTCAGCGACTGGCAGATTTTTGTTTCTTCAATCAGTCTTTTGGCCAGAAGGCGATTCAACGGCGGCAGAGCAATGGCGGTGTCCCTCAAAATTTCCGTCATCACGCCGCCTAACCCGAAAAGGATCACGGGGCCGAAATCCGGATCCTTTTTGACTCCGATAATCAGTTCGTATTCCGGATCACAGACCATTGCCTGAACGGTTGCCCCGGCAATATTCGCCTCCGGGTATATCTTTTTGGCGCCCGCCGTCATGTCGCTAAAAGCCGCCTGCACCTCACTTGCATTACTTAAATTCAGCCTCACGCCTCCGGCTTCGGTTTTATGGGTGATATCCCGGGAATAAATTTTAAGGGCCACGGGGAACCCGATTTCGTTTGCCAGAGCGGCAGCTTCCCATTCGTTATGGGCGATTTCGGTCCGGTTGGCCGGGATGCCGTACAGGGATAGAAGTGTTTTGGATTCGGGTTCCGTCAGCACCTCCCTATTGTTTTCCAGACATTTTTGGATAAAACCCCGGGCCGCCTCCCGGTCGAATTCCAGCCTCCGGGGAAGATTGGCCGGTATTTGCTGAAGCAATTCGATGTTTTTGGAATAGCGGTGCAGGTCCATAAAAGCGCGGACAGCCCTTTCCGGTGTATCGAAGGTCGGGATGCCGGCCTGGTTGAAAACCTGCCGGCCTGCTTCAACGTCCGCTCCCCCGATCCAGGAGGTGAAAACAGGTATCCGGGTTTTGAAAAGCATTTCGGTCAGCGCTTTTGCCGTTTCCGCCGGGTTTGTCAGAGCCTGGGGAGCGAACATGATCAGCAGCCCATTGATTTCCGGTGCATGCACACAGATTTCAACAGCCTTTTGAAACCGCTCCGGCGTGGCATCTCCCAGAATATCCATCGGGTTTGAATGACTCCAATGCGCCGGTAAAACCCCGTTGAGCGCGGCAATGGTATTATCGCTTAATACCGCCGGTTCCATCCCGTAATCGGCCAGTGCGTCCGCCGCCATTACCCCGGGCCCGCCGGCATTGGTGATAATACCCAAACCCGGTCCTGAGGAATGCGATGTTTTGGCTAATAGTTCAGCGCAGTCGAACAGCTCTTCAAAAGTTTTGACCCGAACGATGCCGGCTCTTTTAAAAGCCGCGTCATATACCGAGTCTTCTCCTGCCATCGCCCCGGTATGCGATGCCGCGGCTACAGCGCCGGCCCTGGATCTCCCGGCTTTGAGCGCAATAATCGGCTTAACCCTGGAAACGGCCCTGGCCGCGCTCATAAATGTTCGGATCCGGCTTAAATTTTCCACGTACATCACGATGCTTCCCACATTGGGGTCCGCTCCCAGATAATCGATCATGTCGCCGAAATCGACATCGAGCATGGACCCCAGGCTGATCATGTGGGAAAATCCCATATTCTCCTTTACGCAAAGATCCAGAATCGTCGTGCAAATGGCGCCGCTTTGCGAGATAAACACCATCTTTCCTTCCTTCGGCATATGGGCTGCAAAGCTGGCGTTTAATTTTTGCCTGACGGAAATGATTCCCAGGCAATTGGGACCGATGATCCGAAGGCCCGAAGGTTCTGCTTCTTTTTTAATTTCGTTTTCCAGTTGCCGCCCTTTTTCACCGGTCTCCTTGCCTCCGGCGGATATGATCACGGCGCCCTTCACGCCGGTTTGTGCGCAGTCGCGAATAATACCGGGCGCCGTGTCAATGGGCGTTGCAATAACGGCGAGATCGGGACCTGCGCCAAGTTCAAGAATGGACGCAAAGGCGGGTCTATTCCAGACCGTTTGATGCCCGGGATTGATCGGGAAGATATCGCCTGCATACCCTCCCGCAATCAAATTGGACATCACGGCAAATCCTACGGTGCCTTTCCGTTCCGTCGCCCCGAAGACGGCTACGGATTTGGGCTGGAATATTTTATCCAGATTAAAAACTCCCATAACGCCTTATCTCTCCTTTACACACGCCCGCCTTGCGTCCATTCAAGATTCCAGATCCTCATTTGTCAGCCTTTCAACCCAATGATCCGATAGGGATTGATCAGCAAAACCGGTACAGTCGCCATCTTGGATACCCGATCCGCTACCGACCCGAAAATGACTTTATCCAGCCCTTTCCGACCATGGGTGCCCATGATCAGCATATCGATCCCCCGGCTTTCGATATATTGGATGATTTCATCAGATGCATCGCCAGGGACCACAGTTGGCTCAGCCACATTAAATTTTGAAAAATGTTCTTCGGCAAATTCCTTTAACCGCTTTTGAGCGCCTTCGGTGACCTGACCGACAAACTGGTCAATGGACGGATGGGGCACATAAATGCTGACGAAATAATCCATCATCCGGGCCACAAACAGAAGGTGAACTTCAGCGTTGAATTTTTCAGCCATGGTCCGGACATAGGGAACAATTTTTTCCGATGTTTCGGAAAGGTCCACAGGAAACAGTATTTTTTTTATTTCCTTCATTAACCGGCCTCCTTTTTATGGGGTATCGATTCTCCGGATAGTATGAACATTTCTGACGTAAACTATTGGTGCAACTCACATGCCAAAGCTATTTTTAACGTTCTGTTTTTGCAACGTTCTGTTTTTAAATTATTTTTTTTATTAAACAGGGTGTTTTAATAACTGGCGGAGATCCTGCTCGAAGGAATGTGTCAGTTTTTTTTACATCATGTAAAACATCGCATGCTCAGGATGCCGTTATAGAGGCTCTCTACCCCCCTAATTTCAAATTTGAAATCTTCAGGAGGGTCAGGTTTTCAGGGGGATGGATCTCCGCTGACGGCTGTTTTCAGGCGGATATTGTATTTTTCAATTTTTGAATGCAGTGTCGGACGGGAAAGTCCCAGCATCCTGGCGGCCCGGGACCGGTTTCCGTCCGCAATGTTTAAAGCCTCGCTGATCAGCACATGAGCCGCACGGTCCATAATGGCTTCGAACAGATTTTCTCTTTCCGGATTCATCAGCTCCCGCTGAACCCAATGAATCAGGCCATGATCGTCCTCAATTTCTTCGGCCCTGACATTTTCCCCGCCGATCGCCTTTAGAATATCCTCCGGGCTCAGAGGCGTTCCCCGGTTGAAAATCAATGCCTTGTGAATCGTGTTGGCCAATTCGCGGACATTGCCGTGCCAGAAGTGCTTGGACAACAGGGATTTTGTTTCTTCCGTCACACCCGGATTATCTATGGACGATTCCTGAGCAAATCGGGAAATGAAGTAATCGGTTAAAAGGGGAATGTCGCTGGGCCGCTCTCGCAACGGTGGAAGCCACAGGGTAACGACTTTCAACCGATAGTAAAGGTCTTCACGGAACCGTCCCTCGGAAATCGCTTCTTCCAGATTCCGGTTTGTTGCCGCAATGATTCTGACGTTGACCGGTATGGTATCCCTTCCCCCGATGCGTTCCACGCATTTTTCCTGGAGCAGGCGCAGTATTTTGGCCTGGAGGCTTAACGGCATATCGCCGATTTCATCCAAAAATATCGTTCCGCCATTGGCCTGTTCAATTTTCCCGATCCTTCGGTGAACAGCGCCGGTAAACGCGCCTTTTTCATGCCCGAACAGTTCGCTTTCCAGAAGCGTTTCCGGAATAGCCACGCAATTGATCACCAAAAAGGGCTTGTCCTTGCGAAGGCTGTGCTGGTAAACCGCACGGGCAGCCAGTTCCTTTCCCGTACCGGATTCTCCCCGGATCAATACCGTTGCATCGGTTGAGGCGACCCGGCCGATGGACTTGTACACTTCCTGCATGGGCTGACTTCTACCGATAATGGCTTCCTTAAACGGACTGTCCGGAATAACGTCCATGCCCACGGGAGACCGCATGAATTTTCCGGCATCAAGGCCCTGTTTGATGACTTTTAAGATATCCGGAATGTCAAAGGGTTTAAGAACATAATCAAAAGCCCCCATTTTGGTGGCTTCGATGGCGGTATCCGTGGTTCCATAAGCGGTCATAATGATCACCGGAAGTTTAGGCTCAACCCGGTGGATTCGGGCAAATGTCTCAAAGCCGTTGATTCCGGGAAGGCGCATATCCAGGACCACCAGATCCGGCGCATGGCGCTCCACCAATTCGACCCCGGCCTCGCCGGATGCCGCGCTGATGCAATGATACCCTTCCTCAGTCAGCAGTTTTTGAAAACTCTGCCTGAGCTGATCGTCGTCGTCAATGATCAGAATCGTTCCCAAAATTCTTCTCCTTTACAAACAGCGTAATGATAAAAGTGGCGCCTTCCCCTTCTTTTGAGAAAAAATCCAGCCGGCCGTCGTGTTCCGCAATAATTCTTTCGACAATGCTCAGCCCCAGGCCGGTTCCTTCCTCCTTTGACGTGAAAAACGGCTGAAGAATTTTATCCTGCATGGAGGCGGGAATGCCCGGGCCATTATCGGCAATTTTCAAGGTCACCGCTTTTTCGCCCACAGGTGAAACCGTTTCCTGCTCCGTGATTGTAATTAAACCGCCGTTCTCCATGGCTTCGCAGGCATTGACCACCAGGTTGACGAGAACCTCCTTTAACTGATCCGGATCAATATGGATAAGGGGCAGTATTTTTTCACGATTGATCCTGATGGAAACCTTATAGGATTTCAGGCCGTGTTCAAGAAGTAAAACCGTTGAATCCACTACCGAAGACGGGCTGACTTCCTGCAAGGTCAAACGGGGAGGCCTTGAAAACTCAAGGAAATTTTGAACCACGGTGTCTATATGGCGGATCTCTTCGGATATCACCTCAAAATCTTCTTTCTGCACCTCATTTAATTTAAGGGACCGGCTCAGAGAAAAAAGTCGCATTTTAACCGATGTAAAGGGATTTCGAATGCTGTGGGCCATGCCTGCGGCCAGTTTTCCGACCAGCGCCATTTTCTCGGCCTGAACCAGATGCTCACGGCTTTTCTTAAGTTCGGTCCTTGAAGAATCGGCATCTTTGATGAGCTTGTTTACGCTTCGGCTTAACGCCTTGATTTCATCTCCCCTTATCGATGGATCCTCTTTCCGGTCCACTTTCAGGGTCAACTGCTTTACAGGTCCCAGAATCTGTCTGGCCAAAACAAATACCATGGCCAGCGCGAGAAAAAAGCCCGTGGCCATGGCCACTATGGAAGTAATTCTTAAATTTCTAGCCTGCCGGTGGCTTTCCGAACTCGCCTGCATGATCCTTTGCGTTTGAATTTTTTTATACTCCTGGAAGTATTCCAATATTTTGAAAAAATGCCCGCGCGCCGTCAGATGAAGCGCGGCGCCGGCATCTTTCTGACCGGATTTATAGTAGTCGATGACCTTATCTTTTACAGTCGTGTATGTTTTATACTCCGCCTGAATTAACCCGATGACGTTTTTTTCCTCCCGGGTTTCAATGTTGGAAATTGCCTCGGCCAGACGCTCCTTAAAAATCTGTCTGTATTCGCCCAATTGACGGAGCCAGTCCGGGTCATTGTCCATGAAATAGTACGAAACAAATCCTTTTTGATTGACCAGCGCCATTTCCAGAGCTTCTGCGGTCATAAATGCGTTGAAATTTCTATGGATAACGGCATTCATCAAAGATTCCATCCGATACGTATACCAGGTCATCACCAGACCGCCCGCCAGGTTGATCAACGCCAGACCGGCTAAAATAAAGTAGATGCGTTTGCTTATGGTCATCGATTTCAACATATGGTCATCAGAAGAAGTTGAAAGTTGATGGCTTCGTAAAAAGCCTGATTTTCACCACGAAGTTCACGAAGAGCACGAAGGGGTATAAAAATATATAATAAAATCAGCTTCGTGTACTTCGTGATCTTCGTGGTTTATTAAAATTTATACATGACGGCGTTTTTTTTAGGTCTCAGCCGTCAACCCGCATAAGACAGCAAAAACTGTGCCAGATTCCCTTTACAAAGATTACCGGGATAGTGGCCGGGCGCTGCTGCAATTATCCCCGATGCGCTTTTTGACCTGACAGATTTTTAATGCATATGACGCACTGAGCACCTCCACCAGAAGGAGATTTACAGGGCGGTCCGTATCTGCTTTTACATGCGTGTCCGGGTCTTCCGGTGCAAAGGGCTCAAAATCAGCGATCAGAGCGCTCAGGTGTTCCAAGCGCGCATCCGATTCCCCGGAAACGCTTTCGCGCGTCCTGAGGCGACTGACCGTGCTTTTCCTCCTACAGACGCATTCAACGAAAATCAGGTTGACGTCCTTGTCTGAGGCCAGTTGGCGTGCTGCCTGCCGCCACCTGGCCATGGAAAACGTCGCATCCAGAATGACGGATTGTCCCTTGTCGAGTTTTTCCTGGGCCAGCGCCAGCAACCGGCCGTAAACACGGTTTCGCAGGGGGAAACGATATTGCCCGGTATTATACATAACGACTCCCGGGCCTCTCTGTAATCGGTTTTTTCTTCGTATGGCGTCCGACCGGAACACGGGGATACGCAAAGCATCGGCCGCCTGGTCGGCCAGCGTGGATTTGCCGCTGGCCGGCAGACCAAAAAAGACCCAAAGGGTGGGACGGCCGAATAAAACGGCATACCGATAGGCCTGCCCCATAAAATTATTGATCTCGGCTTTCAGGGATTCCTTTTGCGGGCTCTTGACCTGGCCGTAAGAAAGACAGGCGATTTTCAACCGGACTATCGCCCGGTATGCGCAATAAAAATCAATGAGTGCATAAATCTGCGGATCACCGGCTTTTTTGGCATAGCCGGTCAGCAACGCTAAACCCAGATCCAAATGCCCCAGACGGTCTAAATCCATATGCAAAAAAGCCAGATCAAGAGCGGTGTCGCCGTATCTGAAGCGGTCGTTGAACTCGATGCAGTCGATGATCTGAATCCCGTTATGGAAATAAATGTGATCAACCCTCAAATCCCCATGCCCGTCCCTGATCCTGCCGGTTTGTATCCGATGCTCAAAGAGGGGGACATGGTCCTGCAGAAAAGCGCGGCTGACCTGTCGGATGAATTCCCAGGAATCTCTATCCGCGAGCAGTCCGGAGAACGGCTCGATTTCCCTGAAATTTTCTTCCATGTTATAGGCGATTGCCGCGCTTTGGCCATATCCGTCTATAGAGGCGTCTCGTTCGGTTTTCCCATAAAAGCCCGCCAGCTTCCGCCCCAACGACGCCATTTGACCAGCGCTCAGGGCCTGCCGGCGCAAAAGATGGCCGAGATTTTCCGATTCAGGCAGTTGCAGCATTCTAACGGCATGCTCGACCACGCAGCCTTTGGGTTCAAGAGAAATGCAGCCCGCCTGATCCTGATAAATACTTACAACCTCTTTGTATATGCCGCTGCTGAGGCGTTTATTAAGCAAAACCTCCTGCTCGCAAAACCGTCTCCGATCATCCATATTTCTGAAATCCAGGAAATCAAATGCATCTGGTTTTTTCAGCTTATAGACCCAATGGCCGGTGAGAAAGACAGCCGAAATATGGGTATCGTGGCGTTGGATGTCAAGAAGGTCGTGGGGATAGAGGTCAGGGTTTAACATGGCGGAACAAATTTTTTCAAATTCATTCATTGCAGATAATTCTACCTTCTGGTCCGACGAACGTTCTTTTCTCGTGCGTTTGCATGAAGAACGTCCGTCTCGTATATTCTTTCGTTTCGTAAATCGTGACAAGAAGTTTTCAAGTTGAACTCGTCACGATTTACGATTTACTCGTTACGGCTCTTAAATGCAAATAAAATGCCAATCCCGGGCCAGCCCTTACGACCGTTTTATCGGACATTTTTGTCTCATTCCGATTCATGAGACAGTCAGAACCCTGCCGGCTTCGAAAAACATATTGATTTCAGCGACTCTTTTTTTTATTGTTTTTTGAAAAAGCGTAAAGTTACTTTCAAAAATCAAACTTCACCCGCCAATCACCGGCATCCTGAAACCTTCTGAATTCCTCTTTCGAAAAGAGGGGTTCAGGGAATGATAATTCACCCGGCCGCAAAAATTTTCCCGGCCCCTCTTGCGAAAGGGGGAGGCTGATGCTTACGTTAACAGCGTCTGCGGATATAGCGGGATTGAGACATCTTGTCTCGAATACGGATTCAGCAGTTGGGCACTCAAATCGATATTACCTATTATTTATTTGATATTGTTGAAAATTATATATATTTCAAAAAGCAGAAAAACTGGCACGAATCTTGATATGCAGTTATTAAAAGATATTTGAAATTTTAATCTGCAAGTTGATGGTTGGTGGTTTCCCCACTTATTTGTTTGTCTTTCAACTTTCAGCTTTCAACTTTAAACTTTAAACTTACCCTATAAACTTAACACCATCAGAAAGGAGTCAATCGAAAAATGACGAAAACAGAACAATATTTATGGGAAGCGTTTGCCGGCGAATCTCAGGCCAACCGTAAATACCTTGCATTTGCCGAAAAAGCGAAAAAAGAAGGCTATCCCCGTGCGGCCAAATTGTTTCGTGCCGCAGCAGAGGCGGAGACTGTCCATGCCCATGCTCATTTAAGGGCTCTTAAAGCCATTAACGATACCGTCCAAAATTTAAAAGACGCCGTCAGCGGAGAGACCCATGAATTTAAGAGTATGTATCCGGAAATGATTAAAGCGGCTCAGCAGGACGGAGACAAAACGGCCGAAAGAAGCTTCACGTTTGCCAACGAGGTCGAAAAAGTTCATGCCGCGCTATACCAAAGCATGCTGGACAATCTCAACGATCAAAAAGAGTCGTATTACCACGTTTGTTCGGTATGCGGGTATACCTGCGAAAATGACCCGCCGGGGACCTGTCCCGTTTGCAACGCCAAGGCCTCGGCATTTAAAAAAGTTGATTAAAGCGGACGAAAAACATCACAATGTCCTCATGAAGGGAGACAACTATGGAAGATGATGATAAAAAAAAGGCCGTTGCCTCAAAGGAAATTAACCCCAGGGACGTCACCATATGCGAAGCCACCACCCAGATGCTGATCAAAGCAAAGATGGACGGCGTGGAGACCGCGTTTGACAGGGCGGCGAGCATGAAGGCCTGTCCCATCGGGGCCGACTCGGCGTGCTGCAAGCACTGTTCCATGGGGCCCTGCCGGTTGAACGCCAAGGATCCCTATGGAAAGGTGGGTGTCTGTGGTGCGACTATCGATACCATCATGGCCCGGAACATGGCCCGTATGGTTGCTGCCGGAGCTGCCGCCCACACCGATCACGGCATGTCCATGCTGGACTTGTTTCGTGATGTGGTCAATGGAAAAATTACCGACTACAAGATTAAGGACACCATAAAACTTGAAAATGTCGCCACGTCCATCGGCATCGATATTGAGGGCAAAAGCGTGCAGGATATCGCGAATGAACTTTATGCCGAATTGGAAAGAACCTACACGCAACTTGAGGGAGAAATCCCATTTGCCAAAAGAGTTCCTCCTAAAACTTTGGAAACATGGCGGAAACAGGGCATTGTTCCACGAGGCGCCATGAGAGAAATCATGGAAATGATGCATCGAACCCATATGGGGGTGGACCAGCATTATGAAAATCTCACCAAACAAATCAGCCGGACTGCGCTTTCCGATGGTTGGGGCGGCTCAATGGTGGCAACGGAAATTGCGGATATCCTTTTCGGCACCCCCACACCGGTTCAGGTGGACGTCAACATGGGGGTTTTAAAGGAAAAATCCGTCAATATCATTGTTCACGGTCATGAGCCCAATTTGTTTGAATCCATGCTGGCGTCGGTAAGCGAGCCCACATTGATCCAGGCGGCAAAGGATGCCGGCGCAGACGGCATCAATCTTGTGGGGATGTGTTGCTCCGGAGCCGAAATGATGGTTCGCCATGGCATCCCGCATGCCGGCAACTTCATGTCCACCGAAGCGGTTTTAGTCACCGGCGCCGTGGACGTCATGTGCGTGGATGTTCAGTGCATCAAGCAGGGACTGGCCTCTGTAGCGGAATGTTACGGAACCCGGTTGATCACCACAAATCCGAGGTGCCATATCGAAGGGGCGCAGCATATTGAGTTCCATGAGCATAATCCCAAGTCCTGCACCGATGAAGTGGTGATCCAGGCGATCGCAAGATTTAAATCCAGAAGCAAGCCGATCCAGATCCCCAAAATTACAAACGCTGGCGTTCACGGCTTTTCTTATGAGTATATAAATTACATGCTCGGCGGGACGTTTCGGGGGAGCTTTACGCCCTTAAACGACAACATCATCAACGGCCGCATCCGGGGCGTGGCCGGCGTAGTGGGCTGCACCAACCCGAGGGTCAAACAGGACTGGGTCCACGTGGAGCTGGTCAAGGAACTGATCAAAAACGACGTTCTGGTTCTTCAAACCGGATGCTCGCAAATCGCGCTGGCCAAAGCCGGACTCTGCACGCCGGAGGCCGCTTATCTGGCCGGGCCGGGCCTGCGGGAGGTATGCGAAACCGTAGGCATGCCGCCGGTACTGGGAATCGGGTCATGCGTGGATAACAGCCGGATTCTGATTGCCGCTTCGGAAATGGTCCGTGTAGGGGGCTTAGGGGATTCCATCGCCGATCTTCCGGTCGCAGGCGCAGCACCGGAGTGGATGAGCGAGAAAGCGGTTTGCATCGGCCAATATTTTGTGGCCTCCGGAGTTTTCACGGTGTTCGGCGTCACCTTCCCCATTGTACAGGAAACCAAATTTCACAAGCTTTTGTTTGACGGGCTTGAAAAGCAGGGCATGGGGAAATGGGGATTTACCCCTGACCCTCATGAGATGGCGCAGATGATGATCGACCATATCGACAAAAAGCGAAAGGCCCTGGGCATCGACAAATCCAGGGAGCGGGTATTGATGGATATGGCGGATCGCCGGGCCATGGAAGCGGCCTAGGCGAAAAAGCCGGAAGGTGTCGGGTAAGAATCCCGACCTGCGAGGGACACGGGGATAAGCGTTGCAGGTCGGGACTCACATCCCGACGGGGTTGAATAAAAACCCCGGGATTCGGTCACAATCCCGGGGTTTTCTGTTGTAACGCGTTGGATACCGAGGATGTTTAATGCTCCGATTCCGGATGAAAAACATTGACTTCCTTTAGGTCATCTCCAAGGTACTCGCGTTCGTTTGGCCCAAGGATTCCCAATGACAGGCAGATCAGGGTCCAAAGATGAACCGTATGAAATCCGCCTTCAAAATGTTCGCTTAAATCATGAACCTGCGCATGGCAATTGTGGCACGGTGTTATGGCATAAGACGCTCCGGTGGCCATGATCTGATCGAATTTCAGTCTTCCGTATTCGCGCCTGGCTTCCGGAAGCCCCGACTGGAGGAACCCGCCGCCACCGCCGCAGCAAAAATTATTGGACTTGTTCGGGGTCATATCGACAAAATTTTCTTCACCGACAACAGCCTTCACCACGAATCGAAGGTCATCCGCAACAGGATCTCCAAATGTTTTTCGAACAAGCTGGCAGGGGTCCTGAACCGTAAATTTAATTTTTAAATCCTTGTTCCAGTCGGAATTAACCTTGAGTTTTCCTTCCCGGATCCACTGGGCGTAAAATTGAATAATGCTCCTGATCTCAAACTTAAAAGGGATTTTGAATTTATCCAGTCCGGCCCGGACTGCAAAAAGTTCGTGCCCTCACTCAGTGTTGAGCCAGACCCTGGCCTCCAGGTCATCCACCGCCTTTGCCTTCACCTCCACGATGTGTTTCCATGCCTCATTATCCCCTAAGAACATGCAGTAATTTTCCGCGGCCCAACCGGCGGAAGCATATGTCCAGTCCGCACCTACAAGGTGCAGGATTTTCCACAGAGGCACCATTTCGTCCGGTTCCGTAACCGGCTCCCTCGAATTCTGGTTCAGGACAAATTCCGCGCCGGCTTTGTCAATAGGTGCTTCCATTTCAGCAAATTCCGGCTGTGCCTCCCGGTATTCCTCCAGAACATCATCTACAACAAATTGGAAGTCCTCCGCCGAGGCGCCCATGGCACTGCATGTATCGCTCCTTAATGCCATGTCGCAAGATCCCAAAATACCCTTAGGCCTCTCTTCCCGGGGCCAATTCGCCCGGACATTAAATACCAGTTGGGGAATATTGATTTTCATGGGACACACATAGATGCACCGCATGCACATCGTGCACATCCACGGCCATTTTGAGCTTAAAATATCTTCATCCATGCCGAGAGCCGCCATGCGTAAAAACTTTCGGGGATCCATTCCTTCCAGCCCCGTTGCCGGGCAGCCGGACGAGCAGGCGCCGCAGGTCAGACAAAGGTTCAGGTTTCCCCCTTCGGGAAGAATCTCCTTAACCTTGTCAATGAACATACTTTTTTTCTTTCCGCCAAGTTTGATCGCTTCCTCAGCCATAAAATAAATTCCTCCCGTGAAATATTAGCGTAATAACAATGCGTTCTGATTTGTTATCAGAGTATCCTCTTTTAAACAAAAAGAATGCGCTGTTTTTTTTGCAATAAAACAGACGCATGGCCCAAAAAATTTGGAAATAAATAAAACCTAATGACTCAAATTTGGGTACATGCCAAATAAATTCATCGCTGTCAAGACATCTGATAGACAAATTCAATTTTATTTAAGATTGAAAAGACCCTAAAATATTTTGTATTACTTGTTATCCTCACCCAATTTATGGTAATTAATCAAATTAATTCCTCATCATGATCAAGATATTCAACCTCCCAAAACTTAGATGATACCATTTTCATTCTTGGGAGATACGCCTTCGGTTATTAAAACATATTTTTAAGGAAGATATATGGCAGTTCAATCCACAATCGGCAGTTCAAAAGAATATTATCAATTCTTCGATCCCATTCGAATAACCGCCATGTTATGCGTCGTCCTCTATCACGCAGTTATCGCCTATAGCCGCACCACGCCACATTTTCCCATTCATGATTCCGACCCAATTGCTTTTTGTGACTATGTCCGATGGATCTTTGACGTTTTCATGATGCCCATTTTTTTCTTTATGGCTGGATTTTTCTCAATGCCCTCTTTAAAAAGCAGAAATCTGACGTCTTTTTACATGAGTAAACTCAAACGAATAGGCCTCCCCTGGCTGGCGGTCATGATTTGTTTGATTGCTCCTGTTTTTATCTTTGCTCAAAAGCTCAAACGGGCTTTTATACATAGGGAAATAATTAATTTCGGTGATGTTTTAATAGATATGTTCAAAGGATTCGTGCTTCCATGGAATCCCTCATACCAAATCAATCAAGGGCATTTGTGGTATCTGTCTTTGCTGCTGTTTTTCTTTAGTGTGCTTGGTATTATATACAAAGTCCTGGAAAAGCAAGCCGGCCCATTTACGATTAAAAATCGATCTCAAGTTCCCTCCGAAAAATCGGTTGTCGTCTCGTTGCTGGTTTTCGGATTGCTCATGTCTATCGTGTATTTTATCATGATTATGTTATTCCCCAGAATTGACGATTTTGTTTTTTGGGGGTTTCTGATGTTTGAGCCAACCAAGCTTGTTTTTTACGCCGGTTATTTTGCACTGGGCGCATATATTTATTCCAAGAACCGGTTTATAAAAGAGCAAAATATTGGGCATATCGTATTTTGGGCGGTAATCCTGGTGATTTCATTAGCCGCTTTTCTAGTTATCGGTAAGGAAATTTTAATAGAACGTGCTGTCCCAAAAGGTTTCCCGCTAACGTCACTTGTTCTTTTTTCCGTGGCCCGCTCAATGTTTTGTTTGTCTGTTTTTATTGTGCTGATTTTTCTGGCCACCCGTTTTTGGCATTCAACTCCGGATTTCGTCAAAAAACTGTCTCGAAATTCATATCATATCTACATTATTCACTTCTTCATCGTATTAGCCCTGCAGGCGTCCCTGATTAAATGGCAAGGTGGTCCAACTTGGTTAAAACTCGCAATTGTCTTTTTCACAGCTTTGATTATCAGCTATCTGATCAGCCAATATATTACAAACCGATATCCGAAAATAATGCTAATCGGATTATTACTTATCTGTTGCCTCATGGCATTTTTCCTGAATCCGCATCGCTATGAACGGAAATTTGATCAAAGACAACTGGAATTCGAGAAAAAACTGCATCTGATGACGACAGATCACGCCACACTGAGAAACGACAGTATCCTAAGTTTCAGGAAAGCTTTGGATGAGCCTGAAAAATATGCGCCGGAAGCCTTTGAAAGACTGTCCCTGGCCCTTTTTAGTCAACCCGATGATTATGAGATCATGAGTTACCTGGGACGTGTCACTGTAATCATGTTACCCCCTGACACTTCTGAAAATACTTTTGATTCCCTGGTTCATATCGTCAGGGGGTATAAGTGGATCGATCTTGCGGTAGCAAAAGACCCCGAAAACATCAAGGTTCGTTTGAATAGAGCCCAAGATTCCTTGAAGCAAATACCGTTTCTGGAAAGAGAAAAGTACGCTATTGTTGACTTTGAATACATGGCCAAACAGATACGGGAGGACCCCGATATAGACAACTCGATCAAAGAACAGGTTTTTTCCAATCTCAAAATCCTTTATGAAAAAAATGGACGTCAAAAGGAAAGTGAAAGATTAAAAAAAAATATGCTGGAGTTAAAATAGAAAAAAAATATGTTGGTTTTTCATCCCCTCTGAATGTGTTGATATCTCCTACATATGGATGGTGAACTTTTCCAGGGGGATCAATGGCTCTGACAAACTGTCCATCCACAAATATCTGCTTGACATTTGGTTTTGATATCAATAACCTGATATGAAATGAACCTTCTAAAGACTCCAACCTGAAAAGGAGATGCGCAATGAAGAAAATAATCGGATTAACAGCGGCCCTGATGCTTTTTGTTTCAGCATTGGTCTTTGCCGGCGGCGACAAGGTATGCGGCGATAAAGCTGCAGGTTCGGCAGGAGATGACGGCGGCGGAACAACCACACAGACCCGGACGCCCAATCCCTGAGACTGCTTGGGGCGGCACTATTGTGATAATTTATTTAAAATAGCATGGATGAGTAAATTCGAATCCATGCTTTTTTAATTTCGTCCTTATTAAATTAAGAAGGACGCACATGGATTTTGAAAAATAACTATATGCATCAAAACCCAGCTCAATCCTATGATTTTGAAATCGGCATGTATCGGCCCCCGAGCGAAGGGGGAAGCCACTCCCTGCTGCTGCGCGTAACCCGGAATTGCCCCTGGAACCGGTGCGACTTCTGCGTCATGTACAAAACGGAAAAATTCGAAGTCCGGCTTGTCGAGGACGTCAAAAAGGACATTGATACCGTTGCCGCCATTTGCAATGACCTTAAAGCCATTTCCCGGGAACTGGGATACGGGGGCGCCGTTACCCGGGAGTGCGCCCTGCACCTGTTGAAAAAAAGGCCGGAACTCAGCGACCATCACGGTTTTTTCATGGTGTTCAACTGGCTTGCATCAGGAGCAAAAACGGCTTTTATCCAGGATGCCGACAGCCTGATCATGAAGTCCGGGCCGCTGGCCGAAATCCTGACATATCTCAGGCAGACGTTTCCATCCATTTCACGGGTCACTTCCTATGCCCGGTCCAGGACCCTTGCGAAAAAATCACCGGAAGAACTGAAAATGATCCATCAGGCCGGTCTTGACCGGCTTCATGTGGGACTGGAAACCGGAGACGACCTCCTGCTGTCGCTGATCAAAAAAGGCTCCACAGCCGAAGATCATATCCGGGGCGGCCGCAAGGCCATGGCGGCGGGTTTTCAAGTGTCGGAATACTGGATGCCGGGCCTTGGCGGAAAAGAAATGTGGGAAAATCACGCCAAAAATACGGCCCGGGTGTTGAATGAAATCAACCCCCATTACATCCGTTCCCGGCCGTTTCACCTGCCGCCGGGCACGGCGCTGGCCGGACGACATGACCGGGGAGAATTTACCTTGCTCTCGCCCCGGGAACAACTCCAGGAGCTGAAACTGCTGGTCGAATCTCTGGATTTCACTTCCCGGGTATGTTTCGATCATGCCGGGAATTACTGGCAAAACAGCCGGGGCGGGCTTTTGTTCAGCCAAAGCTACGAAGGCTACAAATTTCCGGAGAAAAAACCGGAAGTGCTGGGATTAATTGAAGAGGGGCTTTCCACGGATCAAGTTTCCCCTGTCGGATTTATGATGAGATGATCTGCCAAGACTCGACGGCCTCGTAAAAAGTTACCGTTATGCCTGAATATTAATAAAACACGAAGAGCACGAAGCACACGAAACTGAAAATATATATTCTTATACCCCTTCGTGCTCTTCGTATTCTTGTGGTGAAAATCAGACTTTTTGTGAAGCCGTGAATAATTGATCACCCTGCAAAAAGAAAAGGATGCCCCATGAGCCGAAGAACGCTGAAGCTGGATAACTGGCAAGATGATTTCAGGAGGAAGTCGGTTTCTCCGGAAGAAGCCGCCAAGGTAGTTAAATCCGGGGATTATGTGGTCATCCCGAACGAATATCTGGGTGTTTTGCCCTACCATCTGGTGGCCCGGCGCAATGAACTGCGCAATGTGACGGTGGAAATATGCGTGGCATTTTTCGATCCCGGATGGCTTCAGCCGGGCATGGAAGATTCATTTAAAATCGTCATCCGATGTTTTCTTCACCTCGCCCGGATCGCCCACGATGAAGGGCGGATTCCCTTTATACCGGTCACCAACGGCACCTGGAGTAAAACCTGGCGGGACGACCGGCCCCTGGGCCATGATATCGATGTGTTTCTGGTGGTGGTGACGCCGCCCGACGAAAACGGGTTTTGTTATTTTGCCAACGGCGTATGGGAAAAAAAATTCTATGCCGGCCGGGCAAAGACCGTCATCGCGGAAATCGATGCAACGCAGCCGAAAATACACGGCGATACGGCCATCCACGTATCGGAAATCGACTACCTGGTTGACATCACGCCCGAGCCCTTAACCGGAGATGAAATCAACGCCATTTCCGGAATTTTATCTCCGGGAAAACAAGAGGCTGCAAAACAACGCCTCTCCATCATTCATCCCGCGCTCTTTAAAAGCATATTGCCGATCATCAGCCAAATCCCGCCGGACCTGCTGGAGGTGGCGTTGAACATCGATGATCCCACCGACGTGATGAAGGCCATGGCGGGCAATTTAAAAACCATCGTAAGGGACGCAGACACCATACAGGTCGGAACGGGAAAACATACCAAACATCTGGTTGAACTCGGGGTTTTTGACGATGTCAATGATTTGAGCATTTTTTCCGAACTGGCCTGCCCGGGTATGGGATTTCTCGTCAAGCGGGGAATTGCCACGGGCAAATATGCAACCGTTCATCCGGGGAAAGCCGCTTTTACCAGTTTTATGGGCATGACGCCGGAAGAAATTCAATGGGCGGGAAATAATCCCCTGTTTGAACAATATCCGGGCGACTATATCATCAATATCGCCAATGTCGCTAAAAACAGAAATATGCTCTCCGTCAACAACGCCGTAAAGGTGGATCTCACGGGGCAGATCACCTGCGAATCCCAGTTCGGGCCCCGGCTGATCAACGGGGCCGGGGGCCAGATCGAATTTCATATCGGCGCCTTCATGTCCGAGGGCGGCAAGGCGGTTACGTTCATCCCTTCCACCTGGGGCAACGGCGCCGTATCCAATATCGCGCCCTATTTTGAAGAAGGCACGCTGGTGTCGATCTCACGGTACTGGGCTGACTACGTCGTCACCGAATACGGCGTGGCGCAACTGGCCGGAAAGTCGCATCGTGAAAGAGCCGAAGAACTCATCCGGGTCGCCCATCCCAATTTTCGGGACGAACTGACCGAGGCGGCGAAAAAGATCTGCTGAATCCCATGGCAGTAACCTTCAACGAATAAAAAAAGGAGGATTTTATGCCCAACATTGCTGCAAACGGAATTCAGATCGAATATGAGACCTTCGGAGACAAATCATCCCCGGCCCTGCTGCTGATCATCGGGCTGGGGTGCCAGTTGATATACTGGGATGATGCCCTTTGCCGGAAACTGGCGGAAAGCGGCCGTTTTGTCATCCGGTTCGACAACCGGGACAATGGGCTTTCGACCAGATTCCAGGCGGCCGGCGAACCCGATGTAATGGCGATCATGGCGGGACGATCCATATCCCTGCCATACGCCATAACGGACATGGCCGATGACGCAGCCGGGCTTCTGAATGCCCTGAGAATCGATAAGGCCCATATCTGCGGCATGTCCATGGGAGCCCTGATCGCCCAGATGGTCGCCATCCGGCATCCGGCCAAAACCATCAGCCTGATTCCCATCTATGGTTCAACCGGAGATCCGGATCTCCCGGGGCCTGATCCTGAAGCGATGAAGGTGTTCTTCGAACCTGTTCCCGACAAGCGGGAAGACTACATCAATCGCCTGGTGCGCGACTTCAGAATTCTTTCCGGCCCCGGCTTCCCCCTTGATGAGCCGTGGCACCGGGATCTGGCCGCGCGGGCTTTTGACCGGGCCTTCTACCCCCAGGGGGTTGCAAGAAATCTGGCCGCCATCCTCGCGCACCCCTGCCATAAGCCCGCACTGGCCTCGGTAACGGCGCCCACCCTGGTGATCCATGGCTCCGATGATCCCATCGTGCCGGTTGCAGCCGGAAAAGATATCGCCGGTTCCATCCCCGGTGCGGAACTGATGATCATTGACGGCATGGGCCACGACCTGCCCCGCGACGGGGCCTGGATCCAAATCATCGACAGGATGATTGCGTTTGTGGGGAAGCTATAGCCAGAAAAATTGAGAATTGAGAATTGAGAATTGGAAGTTGCGATGGGCAATGCCGGGCAAAAAGCCCACTCAAAGGAAAAGGACAAACGGGATATTTTTCCATTTTTCTCACGTCATCAAGCGATTACCCCTTTAATATATCTATTTTTTTTGATAATAGGCAAAACGCAATGTCATTTGCCTAACGGTTTTTTCTTTATCACATGACAGCGGCAATGAGCTGATGATGCCAAAGGACTTCAAGGAGACCAGAAAATGATCCAATCCATGACCCTGCGGTGGTTTAAACGGTTTGAAGAATTGACGTTTGCCCTCCACAGGACCAGGGAGCCAGAGTCTTCCGGCGATTTGCAACCAAAATGGCCGGCGGAACCGGAAAGACCAGGGTTGAGTAGAATTGTATCGTCTTTAAATCAATCACAATAAGGAGGGTATTATGAAAAAAGCACTGATATTGTCGTTAGTATTTTGTTTTTTTATGGCTATGAGCTTCGCTGCTGCGGCACAGACCGATAAACCTGCGGTTTCCGGTCACGAATCCCATACAGGGCAAGACGCATCGAAATCAGCTCCATCACCGGATAGCGCTCAGCCACAGGCGGCTGACCATGACATGGGCAGGCACATTCAGATGATGCAGGAACACATACAAAAAATGCAGACTGAAATGGAGAAAATAAAGGCGGTTACCGACTCCGGGGAACGTCAGAAACTGATGCGTGAGCATATGACAACTATGCTGGATGGCGTAAGAATGATGAAAACAATGCCCGGTTGCAAAATGATGCCCGGCGGAAGTATGATGTCCGGCTGTAAAATGATGCCCGGCGGGAATATGGGGGCTGAAGGACATGGCCCGGCGGAAAAAGAAAATATGATGCCCTGTCATCAGATGATGGGAAAAAAGATGGAAATGATGCAAAGCGTGATGGAAGGTCTTATTGAGTGTTGCCAAATGAGCAAATAATTCGTCCACATCCATCCGGAAACGGCATCTTTTGGTCCTTGCATGGGCAACCCTTTTTAGATCCTCTTTCCCCCTTTCCAGTATTCATCCTTCAGCAGGCGTTTAAGGAGCTTGCCCGTCGGGGTTCTGGGCAACTCTTCCCGGAAGTCGATACTTTTGGGACATTTGACATGGGAAAGACTTTTACGGCAGTATTCGATCAGTTCCTGCTCAAGCGGCGGCCCCGCTTCCGCCATTGAGACGGGCTGGACGATGGCCTTGACTTCTTCCCCGAATTCTTCGTGAGGAATGCCGAAAACCGCCGCATCCATCACCTTCGGATGCATGGTGAGGAGGTTTTCGGTTTCCTGGGGGTATATGTTGACGCCGCCGGATATAATCATATTGGACTTGCGGTCTGTGAGATACAGATATCCCTCCTCGTCAAGATATCCGATATCCCCCATGGTTGACCATCCTTTGGAAGTTCTCGATCCGGCGGTTTTTTCCGGCTCCTTGTGATACTCAAAGGGATTGCCGTCCTCAATATAAATGAGGCCCGGCTCCCTCAAGGGCATTTCGCTTTCATCTTCATCGAGGATATGAATCTTGCCGATATAGCATTTCCCAACGGAACCTTTATGGCTCAACCATTCCGGGGAGGAAATCATGATCATCGTACTGCCTTCCGTGCCCCCGTAGTATTCCAGAAACACAGGCCCCCACCACGCGATCATCTGCTCCTTGACTTCCACAGGCGTCGGCGCTGCAGCATGAATCGCCAGTTTCATGCTGGAGACCTCATATTTTTCACGAATTTCTTTGGGCAGTTTCAGCATGCGGATAAACATGGTGGGCACCCACTGGCTATGGGTCGCTTTGTACCTTTCAATCAGTGCAAGAGATTCTTCCGCATCAAATTTCTCCATGACAATCACGGTTCCGCCCACCGCCATGGTCATCCCGCAAAATGTCAGGGGCGCTGCGTGATACAGCGGCGCAGGCGACAGATAAACCGTATCTTCGTTCATTTGATACAAAGCGATCATCACATCCCCGGAAGGCCCGAGTTCTCCCACAGGTCTGTCTTCCACCGTGGATAAAACGCCTTTGGGAAGACCGGTGGTTCCGGAAGAATAGAGCATGGCTCTTCCGCCCATTCCCAGGGCAATGGGATCC
>CAYTSY010000009.1:2774-14305 GCA_964440555.1 uncultured Desulfobacteraceae bacterium | reverse complement strand
GGGATCCGATGGATAGCGGGCCGTCACCTGTTCATAGGCGTCGTAGCCCGGAACCGTTCCGCCGATCATCAGCCGATGCGCGACATGGGGCATAAGGCTGATCAATTCTTCCGCCATGTCTTTTTTATATGCCGATGTGATGTAGACTTTGGCCTCGCAGTTGTTGATGATATATTCCATCTCGGACAGCTTAAGCTGCGTGCTGATGCAGGTAAAGATCAGACCTGCATCGCTTGCTGCGCTGATGATTTCAAAATAGCGGGAATTGTTCTCCATGCATAAGGCGATATGATCCTTGGGTTTTAAACCGATATCCTTAAAATACCGCGCCAGGCGGTTGATGCGCCGGTCAAAATCTTGCCAGGTGGTGATCTCGCCGCTTTTTGCCATGATATAAGCGGGGGCATCGGGTTTTTTCTGTGCATACGTGCTGTGATGATACAACATGAGCCTGTCCTCTTGTTAAATTTTGCATTTTACGGTGACCGAAGCGTTTGCGACCAGGATTTCCCCGTCGGTATCGCCCAGATTTGCAACCGGCAGCCCCGATGTTTTCATTCCCCCTTCTACGACGGATATCGTCTTTGCCCCAAAGGGAACGGCAGCCAGAACCTCTTCCTTGTTGATGTTTTCCGGATAAGGGGCTGCAATAAGAACTTCGACCGCCATATCCGCGGGGCTTTTGAGTCCGACGATCTCCCCCAGCCCGACAAGGCAGTTGTTGGATATGGCATTTTTGATAGCTTTAATCGCCGCATTCGTCGGGTTTTTTTTATGCCCGTGCTGGTCCACGCCCATCCCGATTTCCACGATGTATCGTTTAAACATTTTTTCCTCCTTGACGTTTTGAAGTTGGGTTTCTATTCGGCAGTATAAATGACTTTGGCGGTTTTCAATGCCTCTATCTTTTCCCGGCCGTATCCCAGCTCCCGAAGCACTTCCGTGGTATGCTGTCCCAAGAGCGGCGCCGGACGGCGGATAATGCCGGGCGTTTCCGAAAGTTTGGTTCCAATGCCGAACAGCCGGGCCGCGCCGAAGATCGGGTCCTGCCGTTCATCAAAAATATCGTTTTCCCGGCAATGGGCGTCGCGCAGCACTTCTTCGGCATTTTGCGCCAGGGCCGCGGGGATTCCCTCCCCTTGCAGGGCATCCGTCCACTCGGCGGCCGTTTTCCCTTTAAAGGCATCCTGAAGAATTTCCACCAGGGCCGGATCGTTTTGAGCGCGCCGTTCCTGCGTGCCGAATCGCAGATCGCCGGCGATAAAGGGAAGACCCGTTGCACGGATAAGCGATTGCCAGTGCCCATCATCGACACAGAGCACAAAAAACCACCGCCCGTCTTTTCCCATATAATGTCGGCACAGGGCGTTGAGCCCGCGGAGGTCGGCATCTCCGGGGGCATCGCGTTTCAATCCCGGATAATCGATGAATTCGCCGGCCTGAAGGGCCACCGATGCATTGGTTAAAGAGGTCGTCACATGCCCGCCTTTGCCGTTCCGAATCCGGGCAAGCAGGGCCAGCATGGCGCCAAAAGCGCCCAGCATGGGCCCGGCCTGATCATTTAAAGCAATCCGGTGATACACCGGCGGTTTGCCGATTCCGCCCTGGCCCACCATCTGCCCGCTCCGGGCCTGAAGCAACGGGTCAACGCCCGGCGACCGGCTGTAGGGACCGGTTTCCCCGTGGCCGAGAATGGACAGATAGATAAGATCCGGCTTGACCTTCTTCACCGATTCATAGTCCAGTCCCAGTTTGTGCCAGACACCCCAGCGGGCATTCTCCACCACCACATCCGACACGGCAATAAGATCATAAATAATTTGTCTGGCCTCATTTTTTTTCAGGTCCAGCGCTATGGCCCTCTTCCCTCTGTTGCAGCACAAAAAGCCGCCGCCCACGGCCCGCCACGAATCGCCGTAGGGCGGTTCCACTTTAATGACGTCCGCCCCCATATCGGAAAGCATCATGGCGGCAAAGGGCCCGTTGATCATCGTGGTAAAGTCCGTTACCCGAATATTGTCTAATGGATGCATAGGACGGTTTCTCCCTCAGCGCTTAACAAACGCCTGCGTCTTTCAGTTGCCCGATGTGAGATTGCGAATACCCGAGAAGATCCCTTAAAATTTCTGCGGCATGCTCGCCCGTTTTCGGCGACGGCCCTTTGATGCAGCCCGGACTTTCGGCAAGCGTCACCGGAACGCCCATCTCCCGGACCCTTCCGATGCCGGGCTCTTCGACCTCCACCACCATCCGGTTGGCGATAATCTGGGGATCGGAAAGAAATTCTTCCACCGACTGGGCGGGAGCGCAGGGGATATCCTCGGATTGAAGAAATTCAAGCCACTCGTCCCGGGTTTTTTCCGCAAAAATTTTTTCAAACATCTCAATCAACTGTTTGTTTCGCGGCGGGAGAATCAAAAAGGGCGCGCCTTCAAACAAGGGATCAATCAACCATTCGTCATGGCCCATGGCCAAAGCGAATTTGGTGAAAAAGGTGGGGTTGCCCAGGGCCAGAAAAAACCATTTACCGTCTTTTGCCCGGTAAAGTTTGTATACCGGCATGATTCCCTGCTGGTTGGTCAGTTCGGTGGCAGGTATCCGGAATTTATTTTCAAAGTCCAGAATGTAGATGCTTTGCGCAGCCAGAATGGCCTGATACAGGGAAATATCCACCCGCTGGCCTTTTCCGGTCAATTCACGGGCAAACAACGCAGTCGTGATTCCGAATGCGGCCATAAAGGCGGCATAATAACTGGCAAGCGGCAATACCAGGTAAACCGGCGGGTTTTGCTCTCCCCCGCCCTGCTCCGCATAAACCCCGGCATAGGCCGCCACAATCGGCTCCCAGCCCGGTATGTCCCGGTAAGGCCCGACTTGACCGAATCCGGAGATTGAGCAGTAAACCGCCCTGGGATTTGCCGACCGGACGGATTCGTAACCGATACCCAGCCGATCCGCAGCTCCCGGACGAAAGCTTTCGATGATCACATCCGCCTGGCGGATAAGGTCATGGGCGGCACTCCTGCCATCCGCCTTTTTCAAATCCAGGGTGATGCTTTTTTTACTGCGGTTTACGACCATAAAGCCAGGCGATTTACGAAACGGATCACCGCCGGGCCGTTCCACCTTAATGACCTCGGCGCCTTGTTCGGCCAGCAGCATGGCCGCATACGGACCGGCGATATATTGGCTGAAATCGACTACCCGAAATCCCGTAAGGACCTGATCCATGAAACGGCATCTCCTCTCGTTTTTAAATTCAGCCTAAACCTTTCGGCTGTGACGGAAAAATCAAAGCGGGCGGAAAATATTTCCGATGGCAAGCAATAAAAACTTACCATTGCCGTTTCATATGATCAATAGAAAAGTCTACTCCTCAAGCCAGTTTTTCATCATATTCTTGCCGCATTGCATTCGATCCCTGCTTTTATTCATCCATTTGGCTCTTTTTTCCCTGAGCTGACGGATCTGGTCTTCGGTAAGTGTCGCATGAATTTCATTTCTGATCTTTGCCTTTACCACAAACATATCTTCGAACTTCGGCATGGCCTCACGGAATTTGCTCCGGGTCTGTTCCTCATTGAATTTAGCGCCCGCGCCGGATTCAAGGGTCTGTTCATGCAATTTCCGGATTTCTTTCATGGACTGGTCAATCTGCACCTGGTATTTCTCCAAAATGCCTGCAATTTGTTTTTTCTGATCGGCAGTCAGGTCCAGGTCCTTCAGGGGGCCCGGCCCGAATCCGCAAAATTCGCCCCCGCAGCGCCCCGGCCCGAATGCCGCGGCCACGGCCACAAACCCCATACATAAAACAATCGTGATAACCATAAATGACACGACTTTGATGCTGTTTACCTTTTTCATAATAGCCCTCCTCGTAAAGTTGGAACAACAAAATTACCCTTAAACGCACGGATTTTTTGCTAAGTACTCTGGGGCATAAATTCATTGACGTATTTTCTTCGTGCTCTCCGTGTCCTTCGTGGTAATTTAAACCCAATGAATTCAACCACGAAGCTCACGAAGACCACGAAGGGCAAGTTCAAACACCATTTGCCACAGTATTTATGCCGTTGTGTACTAAGTCGTTCGGGAAACCCAAAAAGGCGACAAGAAAGATGGGGGGAGGGGCTTGTGGAGTTTGTCGGGTTTGTTGCGTTTATGGGGTTGGACTAAACCCGGAAAACAACGGCGGCGTTAAACGCGGTTTTTCCGGTTGATCGGTTTATTCCTGATATGACGAGATGGTTTTTCCGGTTATCTGATGCAAGGCAAATTTCAATTTCATTTTTTTCAAACACTTCCGATAAATAGGTAATCTGCAGATCCGCAACAGTCAAGAGGTGAACAGCCCAATTATGGATTGCATCCATTGTCCACTTGACATACTGGGCATTGTTTACGTGTCCGTTCACATCAAGTGCACTGTAGGGAACCGTCAGCCTCAGAATTGCCCTGTCAGTTGAAGGTTCAGTTGAATGGCCGGTTGGAAGGTCTGTTGGATGGCCGGTTGAATGCCCTGTGGGAACCGCCTTCAGCCGCTTTAATGCGCTGTTGAATACTTTTTCAGGTTTTTGCGGCAGATTCAGATCCAGGGCGAGGAGGTTGACAGGGCGGTTGCTTTTTGCATGCATGACGAGCCATTCCGAACTTGCCCTGACAAGTTCTTTGCCCGCTGAATCACAGACGATAAACTCCCTTTCCGCCAAAAGGCGGCTGAGCCTGCTGGGCCATGTCTTTATCGTAAACCGGCATTGGTACCGGGGAAGATCGGATACTTTGATCCGGATATTGGATAACACCCAATAGCCGTCACGCCTGATCAGATCATAAAATCCGCATCCCAGGATATCGGCGTGATGGGTGGCCATTTCCTGTAAATAGCGGACCAAGGCATGCAGGTAAATTTCTCCACCGGGTCTGCATTCATGAAATTTTGGCTCAAATGTCCCGGCGATAACGGTTTTTTCATTTTCCATGGAAATTTGCTGCTGGGATTTCGCAGTGCTCACCGCCATAATAGCGGGAAGGCCCCTCCCAGACGCCCCATCCACACTCTGCAAACAGGGTTTTGCATTTCTGGACGGTGTCCCCCCGGCCTTCTTCGGTTTTTTCATGAATGTCGCGCGGATTGGCACCGGCTTCACCCCAGAACAGATTGGCGCCGGCTGCGCCGCCCAGCGTGCAGGGCTCATGGGTACAATTGCCCATAACCGCTTCGGGCATACCCAGCCGCGTGACGGCAACGATTTGGGCCATCCGGATTTCGCTGATCATACCCCGTTTCGCGATCATCGATCCGGGAATGGAGATGCGCCGTGCAGCGCCGCTGTAGCAGGGGTTCAATGATGCCGTAAACAGGATCATCTCAGCGATCTCTTCATCGCTGTGCTCCGGCCCCAGGGGTTCGACGCAGGTACCGATTTTCAGCCCCGCTTCCTGAAAAGACTTCAGGCTATCCTTGCGTTTTTGAGGCGAAATACCCGTATCCGTGCCTTCACGAAGTCTGAGCGCATGATACACGCCGCAATATCCGGCGTCCTTTATTTTTTGGGCATGGTCCGGCGGCTGGTCCCCGACATTGGCGACCATGACGGTTCCGGGTTGCAGACAGCGCCGGATTTCACGAGAAATTTCAATAAATTGTTCAAATGGATAATGGGCCGTGGTCATCACAAAAACGGCGTTGGCTCCGTCGGCTTCAAACTGCTTTGCCTGGGCAACCGCTGTTTCAGGGGCAATCTGGCTTTCCCTGTCAAATACCCCGTTGATTTTGGCAAATGAGCAAAACAGGCAATTGCATCCGCAAGGGGCCAAATTCAAGGCGAACTGCGCATGAACTTCCGCCTTGTTCCCGGAAATTTCCCGGGACATCCGGTTTGCCTCTCCCATTATTTGCCAGGATTCCGGCGAAGCCGGCGGAAAGCGCAACAGCCGGATCAGCTCCGCTTTACTCAGAGATTCTTTGTTTCTGACTTTCAGTAAGATATCGTTAAAATCCATGACGCCTTCATAAAATTCCACAGGATATAAGTCAATTAAAAATCGGAGTCGACGATTTCACTATCCATTTTTTTAAGGGAGGCTGTTCCACAGGTGGGTCGCGTAAAGAAGGGGGACATGGTCAATCAAACCGTTGGGGATAAGGGATGCAAAACCGGATCGCATGGGGCCGGAGGATTTGAAAACAGAGGCCATCCACCCCTGGATGCCATCTTGCAGCATCTCCCATCTGCCCGGGTTGTCGCGCAGCCTTCCTTTCCTGTCGATGTATTTGAAGTTTCCCACATGGCGGTAAAGTCCGGCAGGAGGGACCCGGGCCACCATGTCGTTATGGTTCACGATGCGGTATGCCTTGACGGCAAAGCTGCTATTAAAAAGCGCATCTCCCACCCTCGGAGAACCAAACGTATACACTCCCTGAACATTGCCGCAGCGATCCGCTGCCAGCGTCGCAAGCGCAGCGCCCAGGCTGTGACCGGTAAACCATAGGGTCCGGGTTCCGGCTCTTCCCCGGATGTAGTCGAAAAGCTTCCGGTCTTCCCATACTTCGTCAAGCGCCTTTTGAAACCCATTGTGCACCTTGCCCCCGCGCCCCCAGGGCACGAGCCGGATTTCGGAATCGGCCTTGATGTCGGCTGCGATATCCTGAAAGTCCGATCTCCCCGTCCTCGGCCGGATTTCCGTACCCCGGAATGCAACAATCACAAAATGGTCGTTGTTCGCAACATAACATTGGGTACTTTTGCCGCTGAAAAGCGTCACTTCCGCCAGACCGGCGCCGGCGAATCTTTCTCGAGCAAAATCTTCTTCCGAATACGCAAGGGTGGACGCCTCGATAAGCCACCAGGCATTCACTTCATTATAGGAATCCGCCCGGTATTGGAACGGGTAAAGGCCACTCCCCCTGAAATAGCCGTAATTCAAATAGGGCGGCGCAATGGTTTCCCACCTGATTTCCGGCAGAATGTCGGTTATTTTACGCTTTGCCGATTCTTCCATAAAAAACGCCTGCACGAAAAGTCCCTACGTGTCACGATTTACGATTCACGATCCATAAAAGACAATCCGGTATGATCTTCCAGTTCTTTCAATGCCTGAGCTTCGCTGATCACCTTGATGGTTTTCATGCCCAGGGCCGCTGCCGGCTTCAGGTTGATCCCCAAATCATCGAGAAAGACGGTTTCTTTGGCCAAAACGCCCATCCGCGCCAATACAATCCCGTAAATCCGTGGGTCCGGCTTCCGGATGCCTTCCTTGCTCGACTCCACGACCACATCGAACAGTCCCATGATTTCCTCAATTTGTGCCGCCTTTTCACCGGTTCTCGCCATGGATGGGCCTTCGCCGGAGCGCATGTTGTTGGTGATGCAGCCCAGGATAAACCGCCGTTTGCAGGCTTTTAAGGCATTGACCATATTGGGTCTTATATCGCCGGACAACAGTTCCAGAACCTTGCTCCCGGCAATGGGATAGCCGGCCTTACCGGTTTCTTCTTCAAATTTTTTATCGAACTCTTCCAATGAAATCCGGCTGCTTTCAAAAAGCGCCCAGGCATTGGAATGGATGTTTGTTGCGTTATTTTTCCGGATGAAATCCTTTGGGATTTGGTTTTCTTCTTCAAATCGGTTGAATGCATCAAAAGGGCTGGACGTAATCACGCCCCCGAAGTCCCACAATACTGCTTTTATCATGATTCACAATCCTCTTCCTAAAAATTACCGGTCCGGTTGCTGCGCCAGCGTCTCCCTGACCTTTTCTATCAGCGTTCGCACACTGAACGGTTTTTGAATAAATTGCACGCCCGGCTTCAACATCCCCTGATGGCCGATGATATCGTTTGGATAGCCGGACATATAGAGCACGCCTGCACCGGGATGGTGTTCACATATTTGCCGGTAAACCTCCGGCCCGTTGATCCCGGGCATGACAACGTCGGTGAGTACCAAATCGATCCGGTTTTGGCTCTCGCCGGCCAAATCAAAGGCGTCGGCCGGGCTGTTGGATTCGATTACTTGATATCCGTCGCTGGCCAGTATGGTGCAGGCCAGTTTTCTTACCGACGGATCATCTTCCACCACCAGGATGGTAGCCGTCCCCCTGACCGGCGCACTTTCTCTTTTTGCCGGCTGGGTAACGAGTTCTGTTTCTCCTGCAGCCAGGGGAAGGTATATCTTAAAAATGGTTCCCTGCCCGGGTTCGCTGTAAACCCAGATATGACCGCCGTGCTGTTTGACAATGCCGTAAGTGGTGGCAAGGCCTAAACCGGTGCCTTTGTCCCTGGCTTTGGTAGTGAAAAACGGCTCAAAGATGCGATCGAGAGTTTCGCGATCCATGCCGCATCCCGTGTCGCTGACGCTGATCATGGCGTATTTTCCGGGCTGGACTTCCGGCTTGTTCTCAGCGTAAGCGTTGTCCAGTTCGACTGCGGCGGTCTGTATGGCCAACATGCCGCCTTCAGACATGGCATCCCGGGCATTGACCGCCAGATTCATCAAAACCTGCTCCAGCTGGGTGGTATCGGCATTCACCGGAACCGGAGCCGAAGTACACGTCAGGTTCAGCCGGATATCCTCGCCGATGACCCTGCGCAAAAGCTTTTCAAAGCCGGTTACCACATCGTTGACGTCGATGTGCTTCACTTCAAGGATCTGCTTGCGGCTGAACGCGAGAAGCTGCCGGGTGAGATCCCTTGCCTTATAGCCTGCTTCAACCATGTTTTCCACCGCTTGACGATGCGGGTGGTCCATGCCCAGCGATTCCAGGACAATATCGCCATACCCCAGAATGATCGACAACAAGTTGTTGAAATCGTGCGCCACGCCCCCGGCAAGCCGGCCCACGGATTCCATTTTCTGGGCCTGGTGCAGTTGAAGTTCCATTTCGTTTTTTGCCCGCTCCATCCGCTTTCGATCGGATATATCGATGAGGATCCCTTCATAAGCAACAATATTTCCGTCTTTGGTTCGCCTGATGGTCGTAATATCCTCGACCCATCTGATTTCGCCGTCTTTGGTCACAATCCGGTAGGGCGTATGGGCCACGGCAGCCGCATCCGGGTCGGCGCTGGATTGCGCCACTTCCTTGACGACCCGTTCAAGGCAGTCCGGATGGATAACATTTATATAGGCAACCGCACCGGAAGCAAACTCTTCGGCAGACCAGCCGAGCAGCCGGTTCACATTCTCGGTGGTGTATATAACGGGCCATCCCGTTGCGTTTTTCCAGATAAACGCAACGGCGGGGCTTCGGATAAGAATGTCGTTGGCACGGCGTATGGCCTCTTCGGCATCCTGCCGGGCCTGATTCTCCTTTTCCAGTTGGAGCATCTTCTGCTCGAGCTTTCTCACCAGCCGCTCATTGTAAAGCTTCAGAATTTCCTTTTCTTCCGGCTCCGGCGCTAAAACCCTGCCCTGCCCTTGAGCGCCCGCCATCACCTCGGAAACCGCTGCCATAAACACATCCGGCTCACAGGGTTTTTGAATGAACCGGTCTGCGCCGATTTTAAGCGCAAAGGCCTCATCCTGGGGACCGGTGTAGGTGGCGGTGTAAACAATGAAAGGGGTAAGGCGCAGGGCCTCGTCCGCTCTGACCCTCCGGCAAAATTCAAAACCGTCCATCACCGGCATGAGGATATCGCTGACAATCAGATCAAAATTCCCTGATTTGAGCTTGGCGAGCGCCTCTTCGCCATTGGCGACTCCGACGACGTCATGCCCGTTCCCCCTGAGAAGGGCTTCGAGCAGATAACGGTTATCCTCGCGGTCGTCTACAATCAGGATGTTCATGACTCCTCCAAATACCGCCTTATTTCATCAACAAACGTCTCCGGGTTAATCGGCTTTTCAATATACCCGGTGGCGCCTGCAGCCAATATGCGCTCCCGGTCACCGACCATGGCATAGGAAGTCACGGCTATAATGGGTATTTCTTTGACTTCATCATTGTTTTTCAACGCCTCGGCCACCGCATAACCGTCCATTTCCGGGAGCTGGATGTCCAGCAGGATGGCCCTGGGCTTGTTGGCCAAAGCCATTTCAATGCCTTTTTTGCCGTTTTCCGCGCCAAGAATCGTAAGTCCGCTTTTTTCCAGCAAAAACCGCATCAGATAAAAATTCTGTTCATTGTCTTCGATGATCAGCAACGTGTCGTTCATATCGGTTCTCCTGCAGTTTTCGGGAATCTCACGGTAAACGTGCTGCCCTGCCCCGGTTGGCTTTCCACCTCTATGGCGCCGCCCATCATGTCCATCAGTTTCTTACAGATGGACAGCCCCAGGCCCGTACCCTCGTGTTTGCGCGATAAACCGGTATCGAGCTGATGGAAGGGTTGAAACAGGGTGGCCATGTCCTCCGGCTTCATCCCGATACCGGTATCTGAAACCGACAGCATATAATACCCGTTTTCCCGGCGACAGGCAACGTGAACATGACCTTTTTCGGTGAATTTTACGGCGTTGTTGAGTACATTGAGCATAACCTGTTCCAGCCGGCGCTGATCCGTGACTGCCGTATCCACGTTCTCGGCGATGTCGAGCGTCAGCTCAAGCCCTTTTTGTTGAGCCAGGGGCAACACCAGCCGGGCTGTTTTTTCGATGGATTGCCGGACGTCAACAGGAGACCAGGAAAGATCGAGCTGCCCGGCTTCGATTTTTGAAATATCCAGGACATCGTTGATCAGGGATAACAGATGACGGGCGCTGGTCTGAACCATGCCCATCTGTTTGTGCTGTTCCGTGTTCAATGGCCCGGCCAGTCCCTGGAGCAAAATGCCGGTAAATCCGATGATGGAATTCAACGGCGTTCGCAGTTCATGAGACATGGTGGCCAAAAAGGCGGATTTGATCCGGTCCGCAGCCTGGGCCTTTTCCATGGCCGCGGCCAGGTCCGCGGTCCTTTCGGCAATCCGGTTTTCCATTTCCCGGTTGATCCGTTGAAGTTCCCGGGTCCGTTCATTGACCTTGTGCCTCAACACAAGACTTTCAATCAGACTGACCATCAAGAAAGCGCCCAGCGTAAGTCCAAGCGCTTTGAGCCATGCGGGAAACTCCAACTGGAGCTCTTCGGAAGTCCATCGCTTCAGCGAATTATAATAGAGAGACCGGGAGTCCTTCTTCAACCCGGCAAGATGAAGGTCAATGACGGGCAGCAATTGTTTGGGATCGTTTTTGGGCGCAGCAAAAAATAGTTCAGCGGGATCAAAACTCACTGCCGTATCCTCAAGCCCGACCTTTTTGGCATGCATCAACCCGTAAAAACGGTTCGTGATCGCAGCGTCAGCATCGCCTTTGGAGACAATCTCGAACATGGTTTTATAATCCGGCACGGGAATGAGTTTTATGGATATCCCGAAACTGTTGGTCATGCGATCGAATGTTTCCTGCTGGATCGAATTGTCCAGAACGGCAATCCGCTTCCCGTTGAGGTCCAATACCGATCTTATATTACTGCCTTTGGGAGCGTACACCTGAGACCAGGAAGAAAGGACCCCGACCTTGTGAAAAGAGAATATCTTTTCCCGGCTTGCCGTAT
>CAYTSY010000009.1:0-2764 GCA_964440555.1 uncultured Desulfobacteraceae bacterium | reverse complement strand
TTCTTCAGCCTTTCCAGTCCCTGGTTCCAGGTTCCGCCCACGTAACGCAGCTTCCAATTTTCCTTCTTGGCAATATGTTCGATAAGATCGACAAAAATGCCGGAGGGATTTCCGGATTCGGAAGTGAAGACCTTTGGCGCATTTTCATAGACGCCGACCCTGACCGTCCGGTCGGCGGCAAGCCCATGCGCCGGAAGAAAAAATATCGCCCAAATAATGAGCAGGTGCAGCATCAGACAGCTTCGGGAAGAAGGCATTTTGTTGCTTGGCATCGTCAGTTCCTTTCATCCAGCACTTTCCTCACCGTCTGAGCCAGCCGCCTCATATCAACCGGTTTCATCATAAATGCATCGATGGCGATCTCTTTTGCCCTGTCTTCATCAATTTTATCGCTGTAGCCGGTGCATAGAATCACCGGGATTTCGGGGCTGATTTTGCGGATTTCGGTTACAAGTTTGTCTCCGGTCATCTTCGGCATGGTCATATCGGTGATGATCAGATCAAAGTGATTCCGCCCGGATCTGACGCGCTCCAACGCCACAACCGGATCACGTTCGGTTTCGACCTGATAGCCCAGCCGTTCGAGCCTCTTCCGGCCCAATTCTACTATAAGCTCGTCATCGTCGATAAGCAGGATGCGATCGTTTCCAGAAGGCATTTCTTCCGGCGCCTTGCCTTCAGCGACCCCCTGTTCGATGGCCGGGAAAAATATGCTGATTTCGGTTCCCCCGTTGATGCGGCTTTCCAGCAGGATCGATCCGCCATGGGATTTCACAATGCCGTGAACCGCGGCAAGCCCCAACCCGCTGCCCCTGCCCACTTCCCTGGTGGTAAAATAGGGGTCAAAAATCCGATCCATATCTTTGGGATCAATGCCGGAACCCGTATCCTTAACACTGAGCCTTACATAACGCCCGGGCGTAAGGTCATTGACCATCGCCGGCGCCGGTTTGCTGATGTGTACATTTTCAAGCAGAACCCAAAGGGTGCCGCCTCCTTTTTCCATGGCGTGAAAGGCGTTTGCGGCCAGATCAACAAGGATCTGGCGTATTTGATCCGGGTCAGCCTTTATGATATGGCAGTCATTGCCGAAACTTTCCATAAGTGTGATACTGGCGGGCAAAGATGATCTCAAGAACTTCATGGTTTCCATGACAACCGGCAGGAGCTGCGCCGGTTTTTGGGCTGTATCCGAATTTCTGGCAAAGCTGAGGAGCCGGGCAATGACTTCTTTGGCTTTCAGGCAGGCGGATATGGATGCTTCTATATACGTTGCAGATGGATTCCCGGCCGGCATGTTATCCAAAGCCATCTCGGCATTTCCCAATATGATGGTGAGAATATTGTTGAAATCATGAGCGATGCCTCCGGTTAAAGTGCCGATGGATTCCATTTTTCGGGACTGCCGCAGCCCTTCTTCAAGTGCCTTGCGTTCACTGATATCTCTTACCGTTCCCCTGAAACCGACGACGTTGCCCTCCGTGTCACATATCGGGGATACGGATGTTTCCACGGGTAATTTCTCACCGTTTTTCAATATTCTTTCATAGGCAAACCCTTTGACAGGCATCCTTGTCCGAAATACCTGGTTAACGGCCCTATGCATCCTTTTCGCATCTTCGTCGTCCATAAATGTGCGAAAATTTGTGTTCAACAGTTCATCACGCGAATAGCCGCTTATTCTGCAAAATGCATAGCTGCAAAAAGTAAAGTTCCCGGCAAGGTCAACTTCATAATAACCGTCTTCGATGCTGTCGAGAATGTTTTTATATCGTTCCTTACTGGCCTTAAGCGCCTGTTCCACGCTTATGCGATCCGTAATATCATGTGCTATCCCCTGAATCGCAAAGGGCTTGCCTTTATATAATACAACCGAGCCCCTGGCTTCGATAACTTTCTCTTCCCCGCTTTTTGTTCTGATTCTGTAGTTTTGCAGGCGGTCATCAAATTCTTGTTTCAGGATGCGCCGTATGTGGTCGAGCGCTTCAGGAATTTGACCCGGAGTTAAAAATGAAGAAAAGGGAAACTGCGAAAGATCTTCATTGACATAGCCTGTCAACTCCCTGATGGCTTTGTTGCCGTATATCAATTTTCCCTCAAGATCATACACATAGACGCAATCAAAAGACCGGTCAAATAAAGACGCGTAACGTCTTTCGATGATCCTTGCGGCTTTCTCGGCCCATTTTTTTATCGATTCTTTTGACGCTAACGTCGATTTGTCGCCTGGTGTTTGAGGTAGCATCTCTAAATTTCCATAATCGAGCAAGGCTGTTCAGGCCAAAGGCTGTCAGCCCAGTTGAGTTGTTGCTTAAACGCCCTGATTTGAATGGGTTGCTTGTCTGATGAAAATACTAATAGTCCGATTTCCTTTTGGATTGCAATATAAAAGTGATATTTTGCAGCGCATTTGGAATTTAATCAGGAAACATGGGCTGAAATATATTTTATGCCATCGAACTGCATATCAGTTGACAAAAGCGCTAAGTAATAGTACCTTTTTTGCGAAATAATGGTGCATAAAGGAGGTGTGTAAAAATGCCAATAAACGCACAAATAAAACAGGTCCGGATCAATATCAACATCCAGACCACAATGAGGAATAGATTGGCCGAGATTGCATCCTTGCAGGGGAAAAAAATTTCAGCCCTGGTGCGAGAATCCATCGAAGAAAAAATCAGCCGGACTGAAAAACAGGCATTCGAGGAAAAGATGAAAGCCGCGTATCAGGAAATGGCTCAGGAGAACGCCACAATAAGCAGAG
>CAYTSY010000008.1:0-42900 GCA_964440555.1 uncultured Desulfobacteraceae bacterium | reverse complement strand
TCCCCCCCGTGAATGAAGTTTATCGGATAAATTTCACCACCAGGTATCCGGCGGTTTTTCGTTGAATCAAAAATTGGGCTTCGACCCCTTTTCCAATGCTTCGGACCTGTCGTTTGTAATCCTCAACGGTTCTTATGCTGTTGTGATTGACCTCTTTAATGACATCTCCCGGCAGGATGCCGGTTTGCCCGGCAATGCCGTCGGGGTCGATCTCCACGATCAGAACGCCGTCGTTTTGCTCCAAATCGAAACGGGCGGCTGTTTCAGGAGATAAATCAATGATCCGGATGCCGAGTTTGGCTGCAAAGCCTTTGGCGGGCTTCAGGGCGCCGGTATCGACGTTCTCCCTTCGGGTCACCTTTGTTTTGCAGATGCTTTCTTCGCCATCCCGAAACACTTTGACATCAATCGTTTTGCCCGCCCGAACGCCGGAAATGATCCTGGGCATATCCGTTGTTTTTGTTACAGGCTTGCCGTCAATTTCAAGGATGAGGTCATTGGGTTCGATTCCCGCTTCATCGGCCGGATTTCCCTCCCAGACATTGACGACGATTACGCCTTGTCTGTCGCCTATCCCAAAATATCGCCGGGCGGAATCATCTATATCCTCAACGGTGATACCAAGCCACCCCCTTGAAACTTCTCCGTATTCCATAATCTGGCGCAATACATCCCTGGCCATGTTCATGGGAATGGCAAATCCGATTCCAAAGCCGCCGGCATACATCGCCGTATTAACGCCGACGACCTCCCCCTTTACATTCAACAGAGGGCCTCCGCTGTTGCCCGGATTGATGGACGCATCAGTTTGAATGAAGTCGTCAAAAACACCCATTCCGATCGAGCGTCCTTTTCCGCTGACAATCCCGATAGTCACAGTCTGCTCCAATCCGAAAGGGCTTCCGATGGCTGTTACCCATTCACCCACTTTCAACTGGTCCGAGTTTCCTTCGGGAATCACCGGGGAAATAATCTGGGCATCGATTCTGATCAGAGCCAAATCCGTTTGAGGGTCGGAACCAACGACCTCGGCATCGAACTCCCGTCCATCCTCAAGCCGAACCCTGATTTTATCCGCTCCGTCGACGACATGGTGATTGGTCACGATGTCTCCGAATTTATCTATAAAAAAACCGGACCCCAGGCTTCTCTCCTTATACTTTTTGCCGGGGCCTTCTCCAAGAAATTGATCGAAAAATGGGTTGGAGGGCACCGGATTTTGCCCGGGAGATTCATCATAATACCGAAAAACCGGGCCTCCCCCTTCAATCGTTCTTTCAGTACGGATATTCACGACGGCAGGCGCGGCCATTTCGGCAATCCGGGAAAAATCATCCGCATTCAACAAACGGAAAGCAGGAGCGGCAACTTCTGAAGCCGTGGACGACGGCCCTGCGGCCGCAAACCAGAAAAGCAAAAGAAGCCCTGCGAATGCATTTCGCCATAACCTTTTTCGGCGATATTTTTTTGACTGCATGATCTGATTTTTCTCCTGCTGACAGAAGACCCGGGATCCAGAAGTCAGAAGGCAGAAGTCAGAATAAAGGAAAAAATCTTTTAACCTAAAAAATCCAAAGTTCCGACTTCCGACATCTGGCACCTGACTTCCGTCTTTATCATTCCCTGATGGTCGATCTCAAATCGGGCAGCGTTTCCGGCTTGTCCCGGATTACCATCCGCCTGTCCTTGCCCCTTGCCGTAACATTTTCATAGACGCCGTCATCCCGCCGGACCAGTTTTGTAAACCCCAGGTCTTTTAATTCGCTGTTTGTCTTCGGGGTACTGATATGAATGCAAGACAATAGTTTGCGGATCTTCCCCTGGCATTGCGGGCATCGGACCAGGGGGGCATCCGACATAGGCTGCATGATTTCAAACCGTTTCCCGGATGAGCACGGCGCCCCGTCGATATGCTCGTATTCATAAATGGGCATCTTTTCAGTCCTTAGTATTTGGAAATGTACGCCTCGATCATGTGATAGGCCTCATCGTCGGTGAATTGCCGGGGGGGGTGTTTACAAAAATAGGCGGATGGCTCGATAAGCGCGCCACCCTCGCCGTTTTCAATCGCCAGTTTCGCACACCGGATGCTGTCTATGGCAACGCCGGCGGAATTGGGAGAATCTTCCACCGAAAGACGAAGTTCCAGTTCCATGGGCACATCCCCGAACAATTTTCCCTCCATCCGGATAAAGCAGACTTTATTGTCTTTTTGCCAGGGGACATAGTCAGAGGGCCCGATATGAATATTTTCATTGTCCAGCCGCTTTTGCGTCACCGCCTGGACGGCCTCGGTCTTCGATATTTTTTTGGATATCAGGCGATGCTGGTTGAGCATATTGAGGAAATCCGTGTTTCCACCGGTATTCAATTGATAGGTGCGCTCCAGTTTCACCCCCCGCTTTTTAAAGAGATCGGTCAGGGTCCGATGGGTGATGGTGGCTCCAAGCTGGGACTTGATATCATCTCCGATCAGGGGAATATTTTTTTCTTTGAAACGTCCGGCCCAGCTTTGATCGCTGGCGATAAACACCGGGATATTATTAATAAACCCAACACCGGCGTCAAGGGCGCATTGGGCGTAAAATCGTGTGGCATCTTCCGACCCGACCGGCAGATAATTGAGCAGGATTTCCGCTCCGGTATCCTTTAACGTTTTCACTACCGCACCTGATTCGGGTTCAGGTTCATCGGACAAAATAAACGTGTATTTCCCCTCGTAGTCTTTCATGTGCTCTGAAAAACCATCCAGGATTTTACCCATACGGACCCTGACGCCGGACTCCGGCAAATCCGGGTAAAAAATGGTTGTACAATTCGGTTCGGAAAAAATTGCTTTGTTGACATCTTCTCCCACTTTCCGTCTGTCGATGTCAAAGGCCGCAACCACTTCGATATCACCCGGCGTGTAACCGCCTATCTGCCAGTGCATGAGGCCGACGGCATCCTCCGGCCTTTTGTCCCTGTAGTAATAAATTCCCTGTATCAATGCGCTTGGACAGTTACCCACTCCGGCAACAGCGATCTTTATTTTACTCATTTGCGCCACACCTCATGTTTATGCTTTCTCAATTCATTCGAATGACTAACGGGGACAAAGGCTGATTGGAAAATATTTGCCACATTTTTCATGCGATGTAAACCTTTTGCCGCACTTTTATCGTTTATTGCCCGATCAAACGGCTTGCCATAATATTGGTTAAAGCAAATACGCCGGCCAAGTCCAAATGGAACAATGCCCGGTCGTCAATGCCGATAACGGCGCGGGCCTCGAACTCGTCGTCCGCCTGCCACAGGAACACATAAAGCGGCAGCAAGGGCAACCCGGGAATACAGACGGCGCAATCGGCCCCGGAAATGGTTTTGCCGCCGATTTTTTGCGCCGAAGCAATCAACGCGCCGGGATCATAGCCAAACCGTTTTGCAAGGGGTTTGACGGCAAGACTGTGCGCGCCGGTAAAGAAAAGAGAGCCGCCCTTCAGTTCCTGCGGCGTCACCATCCGCCCGCTGGGGGGTACCCCCACGGATTTAGCCAGGGCGGTCAGCAAAACCACGCCCGTCTGGAAGCTGACCCGGTGTTCCTTTTCATCCTCCCGCGTGATCCGTCGCGATTTTGGATCCACCAGATAGGTCACTCCCACCAGAGGAATCCTGAACTCCCCGCTTTGCAGCACCGCTCCTGAAGCAATTGCCGCCTCTTGCGCAGGACGTGCCTGAAGGTCGTCCCAAAGCGGCGACGGCAGTTGGTCGGCATATCGAAACCGCTCTCCCACCATTTGTACCTCAGACCTGTTCATGTTTCATTGTCTCCCCACCATACATAATAAAAATATACTTTTGGCATTTTCCCGCCACGATTCACGATTCATCGACCAGCGTTGGCTTTTGGATTCCCTGGCTGTCTGCCTCAGGGGTGATGTTATATTTTTTCATTTGCTTCCATAATGTTACACGGCTTATACCCAGGAGCCGGGCGGCATCGGTCCGGCTTTGGCCGGCCCGGTTGAGCGCATCAACGATACGATCCCTCTGCGCATCGCCAAAACGTTGCACGCCGCTTGGTCCTTTACGGTCAAGTATTTGGCCTCTTGCCACGTTGGGCGGCAAATGCCGCACATCAATGCCTCCGCTGGGACAGAGGACAAAAGCATACTCAATGGTATTTCTAAGTTCGCGGATATTGCCGGGCCAGGGATAGGCCATCAGTTTTTCCATGGCTTCCGGCGTCAGACCGAGGATCTTTTTCCCTGTTTTTGCGGCGCTTTGGTGGATAAAGTGTTGTGCAATGATGGGGATATCTTCGATGCGATCAACCAGGGAAGGACAATGCAGGGGAAATACATTGATCCGAAAAAACAGATCTTCCCGAAACAGTTGTTTTTCGATCAGAGACTCCAGGTTTTTATGTGTGGCGGTGATGATTCTGACGTCCACGGAGATCGGTCGGTGATCCCCCACGCGCTCGATCTTCTTTTCTTCTAAAACACGCAGCAGCTTAACCTGGATGGATAACGGCAAGTCTCCGATTTCATCTAAAAAAATAGTCCCTTCGTGAGCCGCTTCAAACCTGCCGATCCGCGTCCTGTCAGCACCGGTATATGCTCCCCGGACATGGCCGAAGAGTTCACTTTCCAGGACATTTTCGTTCAAGGCTGCGCAATTGACCTTGATGAAGGGTTTCTTCTTACGGGGACCGGTTTCATGTATAGCGCGGGCCGCCAATTCTTTTCCGGTTCCGCTCTGACCCGAAATGATGACCGGTGCATCGGATTGGGAAACGTTTTCGATGAGCGCAAACAGGTTTTGCATGACCGGGGATTTGCCTAATATCCCGCAATAGCCGTCATCCAGGTGAAAGGTCTGCCGCAGGCGGGTCAACTCCTGCTGTTGTCTGACTTTATCGGTGATATCGGTAAGATTTTCCACGGCGCCGACTATCCGGCCGTCATCATCGCGCAACACCTTGGCCGATTTGAGGATATGAACAGCCCGGCGATCCAGGTTGGTGATCAGGCACTTTTTTTCCCTTACCTCCCCTTTTGAAAAAAGACCGCACCAGTTTTCACCCGGGCCTTTGCCGATGATGTTGCAGCCGGTGCAATTGAGAATGCGGCAGGACTTGCCGACGAGTTCCTCTTTTGAATAACCGGTGATCCGCGAAGCTGCCTGATTGGCCGCCCGGATGTTTCCTTCCGGGTCAATCACCAACAGCCCGTCCTGCAGCGTATCCGCTATGGTCTTCCAATAAGCGGCGATTTCCATGGGCACCTCCTGTTAATGCCACGGTTAACATGTTAATGTTGATAATTAACATTTGTTAACATTACCACGACCGGCAAATTTTTCAAGAGCGTTTTCTGCAAACCTGTTGCACATATTTTTATTTCATTTTCAGATGGTTATATCAGATTTTCAATTGCGCTGGATCTCATGGCACAATTATTGATTATCATATGCGCAAACAAATAAAAAAATCATACTCAAAGGAGGAGCAGATGATGAAAAAAACCGGTAAAATGATCCGGGGCGTATGGCCGGCGGCGATATGTTTTTCGCTTTTGTTGTTTTCACAAACCGTTG
This sequence comes from uncultured Desulfobacteraceae bacterium, assembly GCA_964440555.1. Taxonomy (GTDB): domain Bacteria; phylum Desulfobacterota; class Desulfobacteria; order Desulfobacterales; family UBA5616; genus CAYTSY01. The sequence continues at coordinate 37,320 of CAYTSY010000008.1, read as the reverse complement.
CCGCTGCTGATGATGTAAACGCCCTCAAAGAGCAACTCAAAACCATGCAGGACAATCTTACAACCCTGCAACAAAAAATCGAAACCATGGAAACGGCCGACGCCAAAAAAGAGTCCGACATCGCTGAAATAGACGAAAGACTCAACAAAGCGGAAATTCACACTGCCACCGACAAACTGGCGCTGGGCGTTGAACTCCGATCCAGGGCGGACAGCATTCATTACCAGGATATCGTCAGTGCGCCGTCTGCGCTCATCGGCGGTTTTTTTACGCCTTTTAACCCTTCCCCCCCGCCGGCTGGAGGATTCAACGGCGCGACCCTTGCCCAGATTCAGGGTGGCATGGCGGCCATGGCCGGTGCGGGCATGGTTCCCCCGCCCATGAAAACCGATGTGGACAACGACATTATTTACACCAATAAATTCCGCTTGAACTTCAACTCCAAATATAACGATCAATTGAGCTTCGGCGGACGGCTTGCCGCGTATAAAGTTTTCGGGGACAGCACCGGCGTTAAATTCAATCAGGGGAGTTTAGGCGATGTAACCTTTGACGGCAACTCATCAAGCCTCCCCCATGGAGACACCCTTCGCCTGGAACGGGCATATTTCAATTACAAGGACGAAATGGGGTCTGTTCCCGTCAACTTCAGTCTGGGGAGACGGCCGTCAACCGATGGGCCGCCGCTGGAATACGCAAGCTACAGCCTTGAAGGCGGTTCTCCGCTGGGCACGATTATCAACTGGCAATTTGACGGGGCTTCACTGAACTTTGGATTGGAAGAGGTTACCGGCATTCCGGGCGCAGATTTTAAACTCTGCTACGGCGTAGGATTTGAGGGTGACTGGGGCAACAGTTCCTCTTTAAGTTCCACCCAGCCCGAGGTCGATGATGTCCATATGTTCGGCTTCATCGCCACGCTCTTTGACAACGATACGACCAGCGCGGTGTTTAATTATGCCCATGCCTGGGACATCACCGATGGATTTACGGGCTTAACCGTCATGCCGTTTATCGTCTCCCGGATGGACATGACCGGGGACGGCATCAACGAATACTACTTTGAGCAAAACAGCGGTGCATTCATCACCCGTATGGAACCTATGACCAACATCGGCGACTGGGACGCCGCGTCTCTGCTTTTAACCACCAATCTTGCCGAGCGGCTGGCGGATATTGATCTGTTCTTCGCTGCTTCCTATACCCGTACGGATCCCTCCCAGATTTCCAGAAACCCATTTTATGAAATCATGGGCGTCGGTCTGTTGAGCTCCAACGGCCAGTTAAAGGAAAGAGACGGTTACGGCATTTACGCGGGCGCCCTGTTCCCCATGCCGTACGCGGCCAGACTCGGTCTTGAGTATAACTGGGGTTCCAAGTACTGGTTCAATTTCACCGGAGCGGAAGATTCGCTGGTGGGAAGCAAACTGGCGGTTCGGGGCAGCGTTTATGAAGCCTACTACATTCAACCGGTTTTCAGCAACGTCTTTTTCATAACCCTGGGTGGGAGGGTCTACGACTATGCCTATACCGGCAGCGGCAACCCTCTGGGACAACCGGTCAAAATTTCGGACGCAACGTCTTTTGACGGGCTCAATCCCATTGTCGACGATGTCTGGGACGGGTATATTTCCGCGACATTCAGGTATTGATGAAGAAAGTTGAAAGTTGAAAATACAAGCTTTTGGCTTTCAGCTTGTAGCTTGTAACTTTAAGCTAAAGGAAAAGACTGTGGAAGCGGAAAGTTTTTGGGCAACCGTAAAAGACGAGGCCAGAAAAAATTACATTGCTGTTTTTGAAAGGGACTGGCCCACATGGCTGGCGGGCATCTTTATCGCGGTATTGGCGTTGCTCCTTTTTCTATGGCAAAGTCCCTGGGGAATCGTCGGGGGATATCGCAACTGGGGAGACTGGATGTTTTACTTTGCAGGAATCATTGAAAAACAGCCTGATGCGCCGTGGATTCATACCATGTCGGTTTCCAATACCGGTTTGTTGCTCGGCGCCCTGGCTTCCGCGTTGATGGGGAGACAATTTAAAGTCCGGAAGTCGCCCCCGATTGAATATGCCAAAGGCATTGCCGGCGGCATTTTCATGGGGACGGGGGCGGCCCTGGCCGGCGGCTGCAATGTCGGCGGGTTTTACACCGCTATCGGCGTATTTTCCATGGGAGGATATGCCATGATGCTGGGCCTTGGCGCGGGCGCATGGCTCGGTCTTCGATACTTGTTGTGGGAAATGGATCGATTCCCACCCAAAATAACGGTTGATCCTCCCCGGGAAACGGCCCGTGAGGCACGCATAAACTGGGCAAAGGTTCAACCCTGGGTCGGCGGATCGGTTTTTGCTGCAGCCCTGGCCATTTTCTATCTCTATTCATGGATGGATAAAACCCAGATCGGCGGACTGTTGTTCTTCGGTTTTTTGATCGGCCTGACCATGCACCGGTCACGCTTTTGCTTTGTAAGGGCCTTCCGCTGCCCGTTTATGACCGGAGACGCGGAAATGGTGCGGGTCGTGGCCATGAGCCTGATGATTTACGGAGCAGGTTCGGCAGTCATCAAGTGGAGCTATATTCAGCCGGAAACCATGGGGATCTACCATCCGTTCTGGCTCGGAAGCATGACCGGAGGACTGATTTTCGGATTCGGCATGCTCCTGGCCGGCGGATGTGGCTCCAGCACGCTGTGGCGGATCGGTGAAGGACACCTTAAACTGGTTTCTACGCTGGTGGCCTTTGCCCTTGCCAATTCATCGGCGGCCCGGTTGTTGACGGTTTTGAACCTCGATGAAAAACTGGGCAAAGGCGTTTCTCTGATCAGCGTGTTTTCATGGTCTGTCGCGCTTCCGCTATTTTTCATATTTCTGCTGGCATGGGTGTTTATCGCGATCTGGAATGAAAAAACGGAAAAATTTGTAATTTTTTAATCATCGAAAGGATGAGTATAAAATGGATGTCAATTCGATTCAGGCAGACAAATTGCTCGACGCCCGGGGATTAACCTGTCCCATGCCGTTGCTTAAAACAAAAAAAATGCTCAAGGACATGAAGACAGGACAAATTCTGGAAATTCTGGGAACGGACCCGGGTTCGAAAAACGATATCCCGGACTTCGGCGCCAAGGGAGGCAACGCGTTTTTGGGAATGGTGGATGATTCAGCGGGATTTACCCGTTATTATATTAAAAAAGGCTGAAACCAAAGGCTACAACAGATGAAAAAAGCAATCGTTCTAATCAAAGACGTCGAACAGCAATACGAGGGTTTAAGAACCAGCCTGGGGTTGTTGCTTGAAGACACTGAGGTGACCATGGTCGTCCTTCATCACCCGATCGTCAACATGGATGAAGCCTATCAGGACAACATGGATTTTTTGGATGAAATGGAAGGAAAGCGATTTTCAAACGACCCGGTCAACGTTGAAAACTACGGCTTTCAGTATGCGACCATGGCCGAGATTGCTGAAAAAATAAACGAGGCGGATGTCGTCATCCCCTTTTGAGGGAACAAATGAAAGTGCTTCATATTTTACGGTCCGAACCCGATGAAACAGTGGAAAAACTTTGCGGGTTGGTCTCAAAATCCGGCGAATCGTCCGTAAAGGCCCTTTATGAAAAAGAGGTGGATTGGGCCGCCCTGGTGGATGAGATCTTTTCCCACGATAAAGTAATTTGCTGGTGGTAAAAAATTAACCGCTGCGGGGATATGGAGGAACAGATGGATAAGGATCTTGTCAGGGCCATGGTCCTGGAACGTTGCGCGTGCTATGACCGTGCGCTTGAATCAGCTACAAAAGTACTCGAAAAATACGGCTCAGACAGCGATGAAGCCTTCTGGGCCAGGAAAATCATCACGTCTCTGGGCGAAGAGTTTTTAAAGCAGCGATTTGCGGACAAGGCCATGGAGTGCTACCGCCTCATCGTTCAGTATGCATCTCACGACGACGCCTGCCGGGAAGGAAGCGAAGAAATCCCCTTCGAAGCCATGGGCCCCCTGTCCATCGAGGTCAGGACCCGGATCAGCCCGGAAGTCTCTGAATTGCTGGGAGTACTCAAGCGTGTTGAATGCAACAGAAATAAAGATGAGTCGGATCTCATCCGGGAAGGGATCTATCTGCTGATCCTCAAGTATGCGACGGATAAAAACGTCCGGGAAACTCTTTTTGAAAAAGTGACCCGGGCCATGACCCAAAACTCAAAACCCAAAACCCAAAACTCAACACTCTGATAAAGGAGTCATCCATGGAAAAAACCCTCGGCATCCTCGTCAGCTCCGACCGGCATCTGGCCGATGTGGTCAAACTGACCGCCGCAGCTCATGAAAAAGCCATACAGGTGCGTATTTTTTTCACCGGAAAAGGGGTCCTTCTGACCATGGCGCAGGAATTTAAACAACTGGTGGGAAAGGCGAAGCTCTCCATTTGCGATGTCAGTTTTCGCGCCAACGGTCTTCATGGCCGTGAACAGGAGGTCCCCGGCGTCGGATTCAAGGATTTTGCCACCCAGGGGAGAAACGCGGAAATGTTAAACATGGTTGACCGTTATCTGGTTTTTTAATAAAGGTATTATCTCAAACTCAGCTTAAGCCAAAAGGAGACATGATGAACAAAAAATGGTGGATCGGCATTTTATCGGTTGTATTCGTATTGACCTGCATCGGTTCGGCGTTGTCGGAAGACAAGGGGGATGGAAGAAAAGGTAAATACGCCTATCGCAACATTTACAAACTGTGTCATGAACGGGGCGGCACAGATTCCGCAAAACCGGCAATCGGCCCGGACAGCAAAACACAGGCGCAATGGAAAAAAGTCTTTGCCGGCAAAGACTTTGAGGAATTCGGATGCAAGGCGGAATGGGACAAACTCTCTGCACAGGAGTTGTTGGACATCTATACGTACCTGCATGACCACGCCGCGGATTCGCCTGCGCCGGCAAAATGCAAATAAATCCCGCACCCCCCGGCCCTCCCCCATCGAGGGGGAGGGGGAATAAGCGGAGAAACGACATGAAACGAAATATTTTCCGGTTATGTGGATTTCCGGTGCTGATCGGTCTGGTCTTATCCTTATCGACGGCGATTTCTGATCTCAACGCCCAGGATGAGCGCCGGCCCGTTGGACGCGCCATGGCCAGACAGGCCACCAAGGACGGCACGCATTGGTCCACGACGGACCACACCAAGCATAAAGCCCTCCAACAGGCCTTTGAATCCGGATCACAGATCACCGGCGCCTGCATCTCCTGTCACTCCGAGGCTCATCGGCAGTTTACGCAAACTATCCACTGGACATGGCTTGCGCCCACCGAAATCAACGGGAAGAAAACCGGAAAAGCCGGGGATTCGGTCAACAATTTCTGCATCTCGACCAATTACATGAATGACAAACAATGCCAGGCCTGCCATACCGGCTGGAACGGCAAAGCCGACCTGGTCAACTGTCTGGTCTGTCATGGCCAAAAGGAATTCAATTTTTCAGAAGCCTTTGAGGATTATGGGTATTTCTCCGAATCAGATGATCCGGCGGAGAAGGAAATCGCTGCGGAAATTCAAAAGGACCTTCAGAATGCCGTTTCCCAGGTGGCCCGGCCGGGCCGTAAAAATTGCGGTTCATGCCATTTTTACGGCGGCGGCGGCGACGGCGTCAAACATGGGGACCTGGACTCCTCCATGGCCGATCCCAACAAGACGCTGGATGTTCACATGGGCGCTGACGGCCAGGACTTTGCCTGCACCCGATGCCATACCACCAAACAACACCGCATAGCCGGGAGAATCTATACCATACCGGCGGCAAAAGACCGTAAAAGTCTGGTCGAAGACGACCTGACGCCTAAAATCACTTGTGAATCCTGTCACACGGCCTTTCCTCACGAATCAGGAGATAAACCCAACGACCACACGGACAAAGTGGCATGCCAATCCTGCCATATCCCGACATTTGCGCGGGTCAATCCTACCAAAATGAGCTGGGACTGGTCCAAAGCCGGCAAAACAAAGGCCGGGAAACCCTTCACGGTCAAGGGCGAGTTGGGTAAGGACGACTACCTTTCCATCAAGGGGCAGATGAAATGGGAAAAAAATGTTATGCCGGAATATTTCTGGTTCAATGGCTCCATCGTGACCCTCACGGTAAAAGATGTGATCGACCCGTCCCAACCGGTTCGCGTCAGCCGGCCTTTAGGCGATCAAAATGACAAAAACGCCCGTATTTTCCCCTTTAAGGTTCACCGGGGAAAACAGCCTTATGACAAAATCAACAATACCCTTCTGGCGCCGCTTTTGTCCGGCCCCGACGGATATTGGACTACTCTGGACTGGGACGGCGCGCTTAAAAAGGGGATGGATTTCATGGGGTTGCCGTTTTCCGGAAAATTCGATTTCGTGGACAGCACCTACGTCTATCCCATCACCCATATGGTTGCGCCCAAAAACAATGTCGTTAAATGCGTGGAATGCCACGTTGATTCCAATGGCCGCATGGCTGACCTCGCCGGTTTCTATATGCCCGGCCGGGACCGTTTCAAACCGATTGATATCCTCGGGTGGGCCATGGTTGCCGGTTCGTTTTTCGGCGTGTTTGTCCATGGATTGGGACGGGTGATCGCAAGCTTTCGCAGAAAGGAGAATTGACGCATGGCCGACCATATGACCCGTATTTATCTCTACACGCGCTACGAAAGAGCCTGGCATTGGCTTCAAATGATTCTGATTGTCCTGCTCCTGGTCACAGGACTTGAAATTCACGGTGTCTATACGCTTTTCGGATTTGAATCTGCGGTTGCCGTCCATAATTTTTTGGGCATCACCTGGCTCATCGCTTTCGGCTTTTTCGTGTTCTGGATTTTTACCACCGGGGAGTGGCGCAGTTACATCCCGACAACCAAAAAAATGCTCGCCGTGATTCTTTATTATGCCCATGGCATCTTCCTGGGCCGGCCCCATCCTGCCCCAAAACGCAAAGATGCCAAGCACAACCCGCTTCAACGCCTGACCTATCTGTCCCTGGCAGCCGTTATGCTGCCCATACAGATGACAACAGGTTTTTTATACTGGTCGTACAATTCCTGGCCGGACGGTGCTTCCCAATTTCTTTCCCTGGGGATGATCGCAGCAATTCATATGGCAGGGGCCTTTCTCATTTTATCCTTTGTGGCCGTTCATGTTTATATGACCACAACCGGCCATACGATCTGCGCCCATATCAAAGCCATGATTACCGGCTGGGAAGAAGTTGAGTCTCACGTTGAAATCGAAGATTGGGAAAAGGCCGGCGCTCCCGACTAGAAAAACGTTGACCGGGGGTTGCTGAGGGGAAAAGGCGCCGTTGACAACCCTCCCAAACTCCGATATGGGAGTTACCGGTTTTTATCATCTGTTATTTTAAAAACTGGTAAAGCATTTGTTTATGCAGGAAGGAATTATTTTAGAGTGAACGTTTATCGAAACTGGTTTCTGGCCAGCCGCCCGTGGTCTTTTACGATGAGCGCAATTTCCGTAAGCGTGGGCAGCGTCCTGGCGTCATTGGACGGCAATTTTTCATGGATTTATTATTCCATCACCCTGCTTGGGGCTGTTGCCGTGCATGCCGCCACCAACCTGGTCAATGATTACTATGACGTTAAAAACGGGGTGGATACCTGCGACGCCTCCACCGCCCAATATCGCCCGCATCCATTGGTGGAAGGGAAATTGACCGAAAAGCAAATCGGCATAGCGGTAATTTTACTATATGGGATCTCAGCTTTAATCGGTCTCTTCCTGGTGGCGACCCGCGGATGGGAGCTTCTGGCCATTTGCCTGATCGGTGTGTTTGCCAGCCTGATGTACACGGCGCCCCCGCTGAAATACAAATATCTTGCCCTGGGGGAGGTGTCCGTATTTCTCATGTGGGGCCCATTGATGGTGGAGGGCGCCTATTTTGTTCAGAGACAGACGTTAAGCATGAACGCCTTTTGGATATCCCTGCCCTTCGGAATTCTGGTTGCGCTGGTTCTGCTGGCCAATAATATCCGCGATATCGCCCACGATCACAGCAAGGGGATTTCAACGCTGGCCATTCTGTTGGGGCAACGAAAAGGTCTGACATTATACTACATTCTGATCCTCATGGCGTATCTGGGCGTCGTGGCGATGTCTTTTTTCGGTCCTCTGCATTTATGGTCGCTTATAGTACTGCTTTCGATTCCCCTGGCACTGCGTTTGTTTCGCCTGATGATCAGGCAGATGCCCAGCGATGCCGACGCCCGGACCGCGCAATTGGATACGGCATTCGGTGTATTGCTGGTTCTTTCCCTGATCCTGGAGGGCGTGTGTTGAATCAAAGCAAGAAGTTGCCGGCTCCAGTGATCGGGACGGTCTTGCTGGCGGCCGTATTGTGGTTTGTCACGTTTTATCTGACATGGGCCACCTTTTGGATTAAAATTTCCGCATCGGCAACGACTTTGGCGGCGTTGTCTTTTTTGCTGCAAAAGGATCAAAAAGATTCCCTGGCCTTTAACGGCAGGGCCATTCTTCTGGGTGTGGCATCGGCGGCAGTGCTATATGGAATTTTCTGGATGGGGAAAAAAGTTTCCGGGTTCCTCCTGCCCTTTGCCGACCAGCAGATCGGAGGAATTTACGATAAAGGCGCCGGAACGCCCGTGTGGGTCATCTCGCTTCTGCTTTTCTTCATCACCGGGCCCTGCGAAGAAATATACTGGCGGGGATATCTTCAAAAAAACCTGATCAACCGCTTCGGCGGATGGCAGGGGTGGCTCCTGTCAACCGCGGTCTATGCCGGAGTTCATATCTGGTCGTTCAATTTCATGCTAATCGGCGCCGCTGCCGTAGCCGGCGCCTTTTGGGGCGCCCTGTACTGGCGGACGAAAAGCCTGGCTGCGGTGATCATCTCCCATTCCATCTGGAGCTGCACGATATTTGCTGTTTATCCGATGGGCTGACATCCTCATTTCTGCAGTGTGATAAAATAACTACCAGCTAACTTTAATCTTGCTTTTTTGTTTCTTTTTGTTAACATATACAACATGTACAAAATAACTTTCAGCAAAGATGCGGACAAGACGCTTCGAAGAATGCCGCGCACTGTTGCATTAACCATCGGAAAGAAAATACAAGAATTAGCGCATAATCCCAATGGGATGCGTAATGTAAAAAAATTAACGGGCCATCCGGGCTATAGACTTCGAGTCGGTGATTGGAGAATCGTATACACCGTTAACGACGATGAACTTTTAATCCACGTTATCACCTTAAAAACTCGAGGGGAGGTATACAAATGAGTGTTCAAATTATAGAAAAAAATGGAAAACCCGAATGGGCTGTTATCCCTTTCAGTGAATATAAAAAAATTCAGGAAGCGCTGGAAGATGCTGAGGATATACAAGATATAGAAAGAAATGTAAAAGCCATTCAGGAAGGCAAAGAAATAACAGTTCCAGGTGAAGTCACTTTTGCCGTTCTTGACGGAATCAGCCCTATCCGTGCATGGAGAGAATATAAGAAAATCAAAATGAATGAGCTGGCTAAAAAAGTTGGCATCAGTGCAGCCTATCTTTCTCAGATAGAGAACGGTAAAAGAAACCCCACAATTGATTCATTAAAAATAATTGCCAAGGGATTAGACATTGAAGTTGAAATGCTCATATAACTTAAACTCAAATAAACCGTTTTTCCAAGAAAGGGGGAAACCATGTACGAAAAAGAAGCGCTTTGTAAAAAGATTCAATCTGTTTATCCGGACATAGGCGAATGCGGTATTGATGTGACAGTAGAATACGACAAAGAACAGAAAGCGTGGGCGGTATATCTTAAAAAAGATAAGAATACGATCAAGCATTACCTTGAAGAAAAAGATGCAGCCCTTTGCATGGACGGCAAACAATGCATAAGTCTCGGTCTGGAGATTGCCCAACTCAAAGATACCGCCGAAAGATACAAACCCGGCATGTAAGCCTATGGGTCAAACCGTGATTGGCGGCTATTGAAAATCTTTTAATCCATAATCATGGTTTGACCCTTTTTTCTCCTTCCGGACATCTGATAAAAGACTGGAAAAGGGTGGAGTCAATTTACACGGCATATATCAAAAAAAATCGAATAACGGGTATGAACCAATTGCACTATACGAATTCGATATATCGAACAGAACATAAAACCGTTCCTTTTTTTTCAAGAATCTTTCCAACCGTCTTTTTTTATAAAAATTTTATTTCCATCATTATTAAGGCGAGCTGGAGGGTAAAAAGGGGACGGTACGGTGATAAGGACTGGTGCGAAAGCAGTTTGGATGTTTTCCGGTCACTGGAAAACGTGGGCGTGGAGATTGAAATTACGGGGATTGAGCATCTCATGGACCTTAAAACCCCCTGCGTTATCATCGGAAACCATATGAGCGTCCTTGAAACCATGGCGTTGCCGATCATAATTTATCCCGTTCGCCCGATGACATTCATCGTCAAACAAGGTCTTCTTGAATATCCTGTGTTCAAGCATATCATGAGATCCAGAAATCCTATTTCCGTCGGCAGGACAAATCCGCGCCTGGATTATAAAGTCATTCTTGAGGAAGGGAAAAGCAGGTTGCAACAGGGAATATCTGTTGTCGTATTTCCCCAGAGCACCCGGGCCCGGTCATTGGATCCCTCTCAGTTCAACTCCATTGGCGTAAAACTGGCCAAAAACGCCGGGGTTCCCGTTGTCCCGCTGGCATTGATGACCGATGCATGGGAAAATGGAAAGATCCTCAAAGAATTCGGAAGCATCAAAAAAAACAAAAAAGTGTATTTTTCCTTTGGAGAGCCCCTGTGGGTCAAGGGCCGGGGCAATGAGGAGCACAAACAAACCATTGACTTTATTTGTGAAAGACTCAGTCAGTTCCCTCCGGCCGCATCCTGAGCTGTCTGCCTTCCTCCCTGCCGGAAAAATCTTTTGTCCGGTTTTTCCTTACAACGACCAACGCCCTTTCAATATGCAGGTACGGCAGATGGTATGGCCGGATTTCCAGTGAAAAATCATCAAAATTTCCGCCGTCCTTTATTTCGCACCCGGATGCGTCCAAACCCATGGCTTTGATTTCCTCATCCACCTCTTTTCCCTTGTAGGCAACCAGTATGCCCCCTTTTTTCACCAGGGGGCCGGCCACTTCAACGAACCCGGAAAGAGAAGTAAACGCACGGCAGGCAGCAGCGTCAAACCTTTGGGCAAATTCCTTTTGCCGGGCAATTTCTTCTACTCTGGCATGTATTGCTTCAATCCGGGGCAGCGACAAGAGTCGAATGACATGCTTTAAAAAACTCACCCTTTTCCTTGAAGCATCTATCAGTGCAACGGAAAGCCCGGGGCTTGCGATTTTCAACACCAGCCCGGGGAAGCCGCCCCCTGAGCCCACATCCAGGACGGATGCATCGCCGGGCAACAGATGATATGCGGCCAGGGAATCGAGCACATGCTTGACCGCCGCTTCCATCGGATCCGTTATGGCCGTCAAATTGACCTTTTGATTCCAGCGCATCAGTTCGGTGCAATGGGCAGCCATCTTTTCCGCCATGGGTAAATCCAGCAAAACCCCCATCTCCTTGGCGCCGTCTCGAACCATTTGCATCCATTCTTTTGAATCAATCACCAATGCGGGCATCACGAACCCCTCTTTATCATGCGAAAAGCCTGCAAGACGGCGTGGCACCTGCAGGAAGTGCTCAACACAACAGCGGTTTGCGTCATGCAAATCGCAGACAGTGCTTCAAAAAGGGCCCGGGGACGATACCCCCCTACTCCGGGTGCCAGTTGACGGCTCTGTATGACAATGGATATAAATCCGGGGATATCGATGTGTTGAAGTCTTTCATACAAATTATACGACCTCGGCTTTCGGGTGGCGGTGCAGGTTTTTACCGGTTCCGGGCAATCATCGGGACAGAAAAAATCGGCCAGGCTGGCATATACTTCAGTACCTTTGCCTTTAAGGGGATTAGGCAAAAGGCGTACGATTTCCTCGGGCACTTCAATCGGCATAACGTCAAAATCTTTTTCCAGTTGCACCCTTATCCAACGCCAGGCCAGGTGAATCGGTACAGCCGGGATAACCCACTCCGGTTGACCTGGATGCGTTGATCCTGCCAGACCGGCCGATAAAAACGCTATCCCGTCCATGCAGACCGCATCAACGTCCGGTAATTGACTCAGCCGGCATTTATGCTCATCCTTATCGACTACCGTCAGGCGTGCGCCCGGATGTGTTGCCTTCAGCTTCAGCGCCGCTTTAAGGCCGAACTTGCCGGCGCCGATAATCCAGATAGGTGCCATTGTTCACTCCAAAAATGGATAACGGATAACAGATAACGGATAACCGGTAACCGGTAACGGCCAACCGGCACTTGTCAAACCGGGTTTCTTCTGATATCCCGAAATTATGAAAACCATTATGCAACGGCATCTGATCCTGGCATCTAAATCGCCACGCCGCAATTATCTTCTCAAACAGGCGGGGCTGTCCTTTTTGGTTATTCCCAGCAGCATCGATGAAAGCGGGTTCAGCCATCTGCCGCCTGAAGACTATGTTAAAACACTGGCTGAATCAAAAGCAACGGATATTTCCAAAAAATACCCGGAAAGCTGGGTGATCGGTGCGGATACCATTGTCCTTTCCAATGGCCATGTCCTGGAAAAACCCAAAGATAAAGATGATGCCCGGGGCATGCTCCATCAGCTCAGCGGCGCCGCTCACGACGTCTTCACGGGCTACTGCGCCTGCTGTGAAAAAGAATCCGAATGCATCACCGGTACGGTAAAAACAACCGTGTATTTTAAGCCTCTTTCAGATGAGGAAATTGAGTGGTACATCGATACGGATGAACCCTTTGACAAAGCCGGCGCCTATGCCATCCAGGGGCTGGGAACGTTTCTGGTCCAGCGCATCAACGGGTCATATACCAACGTCGTTGGGTTGCCGGTGTGTGAACTCATTGAAATTCTAATAAAAAAGAAGGTGATCAGGCTTCAGGGAAGAGTTTAAGCGATCCCATGGATATTGAAAGAAACGTCATTTCGGTTATGGATTCCATTTCACGGGCTGCTCAAAAATGCGGGCGTGATCCGGGCGCTATCCGACTGGTGGCGGTCTGTAAAAATGTTGCTCAAGAAAAAATCCTTTCGGCCATTCGCGCGGGCGTGAGGCTTTTAGGCGAAAACTACATCCAGGAAGCTGCATACAGAATCCAGAGACTGGCAGGCGTGCCGGCCGAATGGCATTTTATCGGCCGTCTCCAAACCAACAAAGCTAAAACTGCGGTTGGACTTTTTGATTTGATTCATACGGTGGATTCTTTGCGGCTTGCCCGGGAACTGAATCGGCAGGCTGCCGGTATCAACAAGACCCAGGACATTCTTATACAGGTCAACATCGACGGAGAGCCGACGAAATCCGGGATAGATCCAAACGATATTTTAAGCCTTATCAGCGATATCGCAGAGCTTGACCATATCGCCGTCAAGGGGTTGATGACCCTGCCGCCCTATTTTGAAAATCCTGAGGATGTACGCCCGTATTTTAAAACCCTTTTTGAGTTGAGCCGGAAGGTTGCCCGGGCGGCCATGCCCCGCGTTGAAATGAATGAACTGTCCATGGGCATGAGCGGGGATTATCGGATCGCCGTGGAAGAAGGGGCCACCCTTGTTCGTATCGGCACGTTTATTTTCGGAGAAAGAAAATGAAACTGCTTCTGCATGTCTGCTGCGCGCCGTGCGCGATCTATCCGGTTGAAACCATCCGGTCCGAAGGAATTGAGGTGATGGGCTACTTTTACAGGCACAACATTCACCCTTACACGGAATGCGTCAAAAGGGAAGCGGCATTACAAAAATATTCGGAGGATATCGGACTTTCCGTCATCTGTTCCGAAGGATATGACCTGGAAGGGTTTGTCCGCAATACGGTTTTTCGGGAGAACAAACGTTGCCTGTATTGCTATCATGACCGCCTGACAAAAACCGCTGAAATCGCAAAGCACGGCCGATTTGACTGTTTTTCAACAACGCTTCTTTACAGCGTCTTTCAACAGCACGAAATCATTGCATCCATCGGCGAATCCGTTGCCAAGTCAACAGGAATCGGTTTTTATTACAAGGATTTCCGGATCGGCTGGAAATACGGGGTGAGCACCTCAAAATCATTGGGAATGTATCGCCAGTCCTATTGCGGATGCATTTTCAGTGAAAAGGATCGATATTTTAAAAAGCAGGTTAAAGGCCCGGGGCTGAAAGGGAAAGACAGTGAATTGCCGGTTACCTAATCAGCCAAAGAAAACATGAAAGCGCCTTGATTTATTTTATCGTAACCTTTCTCACCTGGATCAGGTCGCAACTGCCGGCAAAAATTTTTTCAATACCGTCCTGCTTCAGCGTCGTCATTCCATCGGCCATGGCCTGGACCCGGATATCCTCCATCTTGGCCTTGCTCTGAATAAGCTTTTTCATAATATCCGTGCCCATCAGGAGTTCATGAATCCCCATGCGGCCCCGGTAGCCGGTATTGTTGCATTCCGGGCAGCCTTCGGGCTTATGTAGATTTAAACTGTCATCGTAGGGAATGTTGAGATGCTTCGAAAATGAATCTTCTCCGTACTCCCGCACCAATTCGTCGTACTCTTCTTTTTCCGGGTGGTAGGGCTTTTTGCAGGTTTTGCAAAGGGTCAGGACGAGTCGTTGCGCCAGGATGCACAAAATCGCATCCGCAAAATTAAACGGGTCCATGCCCATATCAAGAAGGCGGGTAATACTTTCCGGTGCACTGTTGGTATGAAGGGTGGAAAAAACCAGGTGGCCGGTCAGGGAAGCTTCAATGCCGATATGGGTCGTCTCTTTGTCCCGCATTTCTCCCACCATGATCACATCGGGATCCGCCCGCAAAAATGCACGCATGGCCGCTGCAAAATCAAACCCGATCTTGGGTTTTACCTGAACCTGCCGCAATCCTTTTTGGGTGATTTCAACGGGATCCTCGGCGGTCCAGATCTTGGTTTCCACTTTATTGATATACCGCAGGGCCGAGTGCAGCGTGGTGGTTTTACCCGAGCCCGTAGGCCCGCAGACAAAAACGATCCCATAGGGTTTGGTGATAACACTTAAAAATCTTTCATAATTCTGCTTTGAAAAAGCCATCTTATCAAGGGGAATCGGTTCTCCGGAGTGGAGAATCCGCATCACCACGTCCTCCATTCCACCCTGCGTGGGAACCGTTGCCACGCGCAGCTCGAGATCTTTCCCGCTGTATTTTTTAAATTTAATTTTGCCGTCCTGCGGTTTTCTTCTTTCGGCGATATCGAGATCGGCCATAATCTTGATCCGTGAAACCACGGCATTTTTATAACTGAAAGGGATCGTCTGATACAAATGGCACCTGCCATCCACCCGCACCCGCACCTGCGTGCTCTCTTTCCCGGGATAGGGCTCGATATGAATATCCGAAGCGCCCCGATCGAATGCGTCCAATATGATTTTATTGACCAACTGGACAACAGCGCTGTCTTCTTCGCCGACAGAGGATTCAGAATCCTCTATATCCTCGGCTTCCTGCTTGAGCTGGGAGATGATGTCGTCAATAGCGGCAAGTTCTTTTTCATCCTGGGTAAACAGCTTAAGATAATCGAGAATGTCTCGTTTCAGAGCCACGCATAATTTCAACGGTTTCCCCGGAAACAACGATTTTATGTCATCGACTTTCCGGATGTCATATGGATTGTCAACGGCAATGACGACTTTGTCCTCCTCCAGGCATAAGGGCACCCAGAAATTTTTTCTCATGAAAGGAACTTTCATGCCGATCATGAGCTCCCCGGGAATCGGAACATTCGCATTATAACTGACAAACGGAATCCGGTAATATTTACTTAAAGACCTGCCGATTTCCTTTTTGGCAATTTTCAATTCTTCGACCAGAATATCTTCCACTTCTATTTTCCGTTGTCTGGCATCCGCAACGGCTTTGTCCAATTCTTTTTGGGTGATCAGATGGCTTTCGAGAAGGTAGCTGAATTTATGAATCCTGCTTCGTTCCATCTTTTGTTGATTATAAAGGGCAATGCCGAGGATATCGGCCAGTTCCTTGAGCGAATTTTCGACATCCCCGGTGAAAACATCCCCGCCCAGTTGATTCAACAGTTGAATGGCGCCCAACACCTGATTTTTGAACATAACAGGGCAGGCAAGAACCTGCCGGGTCGTAAATCCGGTTTTCTGGTCCCACCGTTTATCAAAGATGAGCTTGGGATCAATGGATTTCAATTCATCTTCATCATACACGTTGTTGATGTTGACGATTTTCTGTTTAAATGCGGAATACCCGGCGATGCTGTCCGACGACACCCGGATTCGGCCTTCCATAATGTCGTTTCCCGATTTTACCCGGGATACCAGCTCTTCTTTTTCGGCATCGGCTACATAAATGGTCACCCGCTCCGCATTGAACAACGCGGTGATATCTTCCTGAAGACCGATCAGAATTTCATCCAGATTCGAAGCTGAGTTGATTTTGTTTCCGATTTCCTGGAGCCGCGTACGGTAAATGACCTCGGACTCCAAATCCCGGAAACGGTTATTTGAAACATTGGAATTCAGCATTTTGGCTTCCACCTTTCACCTTCAGCTTTTTTTTCATAATATTTAAAAATCTTTTTTGCACCGCCGCCTAAAAGGATAACGCCCAACAGGTATAGACAGAATTTGATATAAGGTAAAACCGGAGCATACTGCCTGATTTGTTCAATTTTGGGCATCACCTGCGGTACCCTGAAAAAAACGCCGACACCTGCTAAAGCAAGCAGCCACCCCCAAATCAGTTGATAAAAAGATTTGTCCTGGTTCATTTGGATTGCCAGAAAAAGGTTGACCTGCAAAAGGTCGTTTTTGTCATGAATTTTTGTATTATATAATATACCAGAATAATTGTCAATTATGAATCGTAACGCGTAAACCGTAAATCGTGACAAGTCCGACGCCGACATCTTCCCGTCACCATTTACGATTTACGATTCACGGTTTTTTACCCGCCTTCATCCCCCCAAATATACTTCCTTAACCCTTGGGTTATCCAGAAATTCTTTGGGAATGCCTTCCAGAACAACTTTCCCGCCTTCCAGCACATAGGCATGGTGGGCCACTTTCAGCGCAGCGCCGGCATTTTGTTCAACCAACAGAACCGTTGTTCCATTGCGGTTTAAATCAACGATGACTTTAAAAATCTCACGGACGATCAACGGCGCTATCCCCATGGAGGGTTCATCAAGCAGAATCAATTCCGGCCGGGCCATGATCGAGCGGGCGATCGCCAACATCTGTTGTTCGCCTCCAGAAAGTGTGCCGGCGATCTGGCGGGATCGCTTTTCCAGAATGGGAAACATGGCGTAGGCATCTTTTATTCGGCTCCGGATGTTGCTTCGGTTCCGGGAGTTATAATAATGCCAGGCGCCCAAAAGGATATTATCTTCCACCGTCAGGTGGGCAAAAAGCTGCCTCCCTTCAGGAACCTGAGAAATTCCCAGGCTGACGATACGATTTGCCGGCAGTTGGGCGATATTTTTGTTGCGATAGGCAATACGGCCGGTTTTATTTTGAATCAACCCTGAAATCGATTTGAGCAGCGTTGATTTGCCGGCGCCATTTGCCCCGATTATGGAAACAATCTTTCCCTGCGGCACCCGCAGGCTGACGTCCACCAGAGCCCGAATATTCCCGTAATAGGCATTGAGTTCTTCAATCTCAAGCATAGTGGACTTCATCTCCCAGATAAGCTTCAATCACCATCGGATTTTTCCGTATTTCGTCAGGCGACCCATCCGCGATCTTCTGGCCATGGTTCAATACCATAATCGCATCGGAAATATCCATAACCACCTTCATGTCGTGTTCCACCAGCAAAACGGTAATACCTTTTTCCTTGATCGCCAGGATCAAAGAAGAAGCAACATGAGATTCGGTTTCATTTAACCCCGCGGCCGGTTCGTCCAGACAGATCAGTTCCGGATTGCCTGCCAGGGCTCTCCCTATTTCCAATATTTTTTGTTCCCCCAGAGGCAAACTTTGGGAAGGCTCGTGGTATTTTGCTGAAAGACCGATAAATTTCAGAATTTCCATCGCCCTGGATTTGGTTTCTTCCTCTTTTTGGTTTGACCAGGGCGTTTTAAAGCCGGACAACAAAAAGCGCGGTCTGGATCGGGTGTGAAACCCCAGCATTACATTTTCCAGAACCGTCATATTGCCGAATATTTCCACGGTCTGAAAGGTCCGTGAAATGCCGAGCCTTGCAATTTCATAGGGTTTAAGATGGTTTATTTTTTCTCCTTTAAACAACACCGATCCCGCATCGGGCTTTAAAAATCCGGTGATGGCGTTGAACAGGGTGGTTTTCCCGGCGCCGTTTGGGCCGATAATGGAGGTGATGGTTCCGCGTTTCACCGAAAATTCCGGTTTACACAGGGCCATCAGCCCCCCAAACGCCATTATCAGTCCATTGACCTGCAGGATATATTCGTCTTTATCCGGTTTCATATTTGGATGATCGCTTAAACCGGTCTCTGACAATAAGGGGAAGACCGGCCAACCCATGGGGTAAAAAAATGGTTGTGAGCAGTAAGATGGCGCCGTAGACTAAAATTTCAAGATCCTCAAAATAATGAAGCCATTCATAGCTCAAAAAAGTGACAACAACGGCGCCGACAACAGCGCCCCACATATAATGCATCCCGCCCAGGGAAAGCATGATCAATAATTTGATTCCAAAAAAAATATCAAATGACGTTGGATTGATAAAATTAAGATAATGGGCGTACAGGCTGCCGGCAAATGAAGCAAGTGCCGCGGAATAAACAAAAATGACGATTTTATAACCCGAAACATTAACGCCCATGGCCATTGCAGCGGACTCACTGCTGTGAATGGCCCTTAAGGCACGGCCTGCACCGGATTCAATGATATTCGTCGTAAAAATAAATGCAAGGAGCACGCAAATCCAGACAAAATAGTAGTACCGGTTGACGGTATTCAATGGAAAGCCGGGCAATGACAACCCGGGTATGCCGGTCATGCCGTCAGGGCCGCCGGTCCACCCGGCTTCTTCGCTAAAAACGATAAACATGATGATCCCGAAGGCCAGCGTTGCCATGGCAAGATAATGGCCCTTGAGTTTCAAAGACGGCGTCCCTACCACCGCCGCTGCCAGAGATGTTGCCAATACCCCGATAATCATGCAGGCCCATGGGTTTAAACCGAACCGGGTGGTTAATATGGCGCTGATGTAAGCGCCAAATAAGAAAAAAGCGGCATGGCCCAAAGAAATCTGACCTGCATATCCCATCAAAAGGCTCAACCCGATGGTGATCAGACAATAAATTCCGGCAAATACCATGATATCGGGATAGTGGTCGATGGCGCTGACATGCGCGGCGATCAAAGGAAATAAGCCGATGATCAGAGCAAAGGCGACAATGGAAGTTTTGCGGAATTTTAACATGGTTAAAACCTTTTAATCCGGCTGATCTCCGGATTGCCCAGAATGCCGCTGGGCTTAAAAAAAAGAACAAATAACAGCACAATCAGGGCAAAAGCGTCTTTGTACCCTGAAGAAAGAAGCCCTGCGCCGAAGGACTCAATGATCCCCAGGATAAGACCGCCGAGAACAGCGCCGGGGAAGCTGCCCAGACCCCCCAAAATAACTGCTGCAAAGCCTTTCACGGCCAGCATCGCTCCCCGGTCATACTCCATGAGGGAGATGGGCGTGACGGTAATTCCCGCAATCGCTCCGATGGCTGCGGAAAGCGCAAAGGACAGCATCACCATCCGGTTGACGTCGATTCCCACCAGTCTGGCGGCGCCGGCATTATCGGCACAGGCTCTCATGGCTTTGCCGGTCAGGGTCTTATCAAAAAAAAGGCTTAATCCCAAAACAATGACAACTAAAAAGCCGACCACCCAAAGGTGCTGAGGCTGGAGGACGGCGCCCCAAAGCCGGATAGGGTCCCGGCCGGAAAAAGCCGCCAGATCATAGGGATTTTTTCCCCAGATGGACATGGCTGCCCCTCTGATGATGAATGAAACGGCAATCGTCGTGATAATCAGGGTCAAAACCGAGGGGTTGGGAATCGTGCGGACTGCCAGGCGGTCCACAAGCACACCGATGATCGTTACCAGGACAACCGTTGAGATAAATGCAGGCACAAGGGGAATTTTAAATACGGCAATTAAGCCGACAATTGTCAGTCCGCCCAGCATGACGAATTCCCCCTGGGCGAAATTGATGATTTCGGTTACATCGTAAATAATATTAAATCCAATAGCCACCATCGCATAGATGCTGCCGATGGTAATGCCGGTAATCAGATATTGAAACAACTGTCCGGTAAATGAGATGTTTTCCATATATGAAACCGTTGAGTGAAAACATGAGGGCGGCCAAATGCCGCCCTCACGCGGTTGTCGTTGGAGAATAAAGCAGATTAAGGATCAGTCCGCAAGCGACCAATCGCCTTCTTTGACGACGACCATGCTAAAGGCTGTTTCCGTCTTCAGACCGTTGTGGTCATCAGGGCTGAAATTGAATACGCCGTGTTGTCCTACAAACCCGGTTGTTTTTTCAACATGATCTCTTATGCCCGCCTTATCGCATCCCACGGCGGCCATTGCATTGACGACGAGATGGAGCGAATCCCAGGCATGCCCGCCAAAAGAACTCAGCGGTTCGTTGAACTTGGCTTTGTAATCTTCCAGGTACTTCATGGCCACTGCTTTTTGGGGATGATCCTTGGGGAGTATTTCAGCAATATTGCAGGCGCCCAATGGACAAAATACGCCTTCCGCGGCCCCTGCCGCCAGTTTGATGTTTTCACGGCTGCCGAATCCATGGCTCTGGTAAAAGGTGATATCCGTCATGCCCAGGTCTTTCCAGTTCCGCAAAACGGTTACCTGCGTCGGGCCGACGGACCAATTGACGATGGCCTGTACGCCCTTGCCCTTAATTTTTGTCAGTTGGGCCGTCATGTCGGTATCTTTTGGGCCGTACTTTTCATCCGCTGCGATTTCCATTCCAAAATTCGGCGCGAGCCTCAACAGTTCGTCGCGTCCCGAGGTTCCAAAACCGCTGTTGACGCTCATAACGGCGATTTTTTTGATCCCTTTTTTCTTCATGTGCGCATAAATCGCTTCAACCGCCATGGAGTCCGACTGGGGCGTTTTGAATACCCAGTGGTACGGTTTGCCTGTTTTCTCATTCGTGACAATCTTATAACTGGCCGCACAGGATATCATGGGAATTTTGTGTTCCTCTACGACCGGGACAACCGCAACGGACAAACCCGTGACTGATGGACCGATGATGGCGCACACGTTGTCCTTGGTGATCAGCTTTTTGACCATCAGATTGCATTTCGTCGCATCTCCCTCATCGTCATACACGATTAGCTCCAGAGGATGGCCGTTGACGCCGCCGGCCTTATTAATCTGTTCGGCGAGCATTTCAGCCGTCTTTTTTTCAGGATCTCCCAGGAAAGAAGCAGGACCGGTAACGGAAAAAACGGCTCCGACCTTGTAGGCTTCCTTTTCGGCGGCGATCGCCGGCGCTGCAATCCAGCCAAATCCGATCAAACAAACAGAAACGACGACTAACATTTTTTTCAGGGTCATGTGTTCCTCCTTTTTCCAACAGGCTGTTTTTAAAATGGTTTGGGGTTCTTACGCGTTTAATCTGAGAGACTATCTCTCACACTCTTTATATGAGTTGAAAGCTTAAAGTTTAAAGCTGAAAGCAAGAAGATCAGGGATGACAACCATCTTCTTTCAACTTTTCCCGCTTTAGACTTTTCCCGCTTTCAACTTTCAACTTCACATAGCATGGACGTTGCTGCCGTTAATGACCGGGATTCCGCTTTTGCCCAGAAGTTCAATTGCCTCATCCGTATGGTCAAAACGAAAAACCAAAACGGCATTGCCGTTTCTCTGCGTAACCAGGGAGTACATGTACTCCACATTGATATTTGCCCGGGTCAGCAATTCCAGTATGTTATGAAGGCCGCCGGGCTTATCTTCCACTTCGATTGCCACGACATGAGTTTTCCCCACGCTGAACCCGTTGTCCTTGAGGGCTTTTTCAGCCTTGCCGTTGTCGTCCACGATCAGGCGAAGGACGCCGAACTCGGAAGTATCGGCAACGGAAAGCGCGCGTATATTCACCCCGGCCTCACTGAGGATCGACGTTACTTCAGCAAGTCTTCCGGCCTTATTTTCCAGAAACACCGATATCTGTTCAACTCGCATGATATCCCCCTTTTTTTCGCTTGTCATTTGTAGCCCGGGTTTTTATTCGGGCATTCAGCGTTTGCGGTTGTCTATAACCCTTACGGCTTTGCCCTCGCTTCGTGCGATTGTTTTGGGCTCCACAAGTTTTACTTTTGCTGAAACGCCTAAATAGTCTTTGATGTTTTTTGAAATTTTTCTCTCCTCATCCTGGAGAACCTTGACTTCATCTGAAAAAAGCCGCTCGCCCACTTCAACCAAGACCGTCAATACATCGAGGTTATCTTCCCGGTCGACAATCAGTTGATAGTGGGGTTCAAGATCCCTGGATTCCATCAAAACGCTTTCGATCTTGGAGGGTAAGACATTCACTCCCCGGATGATGATCATATCGTCGGTTCTTCCGCTCACCTTTTTCATTCGAACATGGGTCCTGCCGCAACTGCAGGGTTCGGGGTTGAGCGCCGTGATGTCGCGGGTTCTGTACCGGATCACAGGAAAGGCCTCCTTTGTGATCGATGTAAATACCAGCTCGCCGGTCTTTCCATATTCAAGGACATCGCCGGTATTCGGATCGATGATTTCCGGGATGAAATGATCTTCAAAAATATGCAGCCCTTTTTTGGCCTCATGACATTCCATGGCCACCCCCGGCCCCATGACTTCACTTAACCCGTATATATCAACGGCAGTCAGAAATAATTTTTGTTCGATCTCCGTACGCATTTCTTCCGACCAGGGCTCTGCGCCGAAAATTCCGAATTTAAACTTGAAATCCTTAAATGATTCGCCGACTTCTTCGGCAACTTCCGCGAGGTGAAGCGCGTAAGAGGGAGTGGACGTCAAAATGGTAGGGCCGAAATCCTTCATGAGTACGATTTGCCGCTTTGTGTTTCCCCCGGACACGGGAATAACCGAGGCACCCAGTTTCTCAGCACCGTAATGAATCCCCAACCCTCCGGTAAAAAGCCCATAGCCATAGGCGTTGTGAATAATATCGCCGCGGGTGGCGCCTCCGGCTGCAAGGGACCGGGCCATCAGCTCGGCCCACGTTTTGATGTCCCGGGCTGTATATCCGACGACCGTCGGTTTTCCCGTCGTACCCGAAGATGCATGGATGCGGACGATATTGTCCATGGGTACAGCAAACATGCCGAAGGGGTAATTGTCCCGCAAATCCTGTTTTGTGGTAAAGGGGAGCCTTTGTAAGTCCTCTAAGGATTTGATGTCCTGGGGCTTGATATCATGTTTGTCAAAATTTTTTCTGTAAAAGGGAACATTGTAATATGCCCGCTCGATGGTTGCCTGAAGTCTTCTCAACTGAATGACTTCAAGATCCTCCCGGGGCATGGTCTCAAACCCGATATCGAGAATCATTTATCTGTCCTCCTTAATTTTTTATTTCAGCCCGGCTTTAAATTGCGCTTTTCTTTTTTCCAGAAATGCGGAAGTTCCTTCTTTGGCGTCCTCGCTGGAAAAACAAAGGGCGAATTCATTGATCTCGATCTCACATCCGGTGGTGAGGTCAACATTCATGCCGCTGTTTATGGCTCTTTTGGCTGCTCTCAGCGACACACGGCCTTTTGATGCCATGTCCCGGGCGATTTTAAAGACTTCTTCCATTAAAAATTCAGGCGCGCAGACCTTGTTCACCATGCCGATTTCCATAGCTTCTTGCGCGGAAATTATTTTGCCCGTAAATATCATCTCCTTGGCCAGATTCTTCCCGACGGCCCTTGGCCCCCGCTGCGTGCCGCCAAATCCCGGAATGAGCCCCAGATTGATTTCGGGAAAACCAAATTTGGCGTTTGCAGCCGCATATATAAAATCAGAAGCAAGCGCGATTTCGCTGCCCCCTCCCAACGCAAAGCCGTTTACTGCCGCCACAACCGGTATCGGCAGGGCCTGCAACATATTCATGACGGAATGTCCTTTTTGAGCAAATACCTTGCTTTCAAGAGAATTCAATCGGGAAAGCTCGGTTATATCCGCACCCGCCACAAATGCTTTTTCCCCTGCGCCGGTCAGAACAAGGACTTTGATTTCATCGTCTTTTGCAACCTGATGCAAGGCATCGGAAAATTCATCCAACAAAGCGCTGTTCAACGCGTTGAGGGCCTTCGGACGGTTGAAAGTGATCAGGGCAATTTGGTGTTCAACGGAAAAAAGTATCGATGTGTAACTCATTTGTCGCTCCTTTGGCCATATAAATGCAATTACAATCAAATTCAGTGGGCCTGCATTCCCAACGCCTTGCGGGCATTTATCATTTTCACAACCCTGCCGTCAACCGGATGTTTCATTTTTCCATCGTTTAAAGCATATAAACGTTCCACTCAAAACCCAAAACTCAACACTCAAAACTTTCGTTGACTTAATTGGGGCTCATTTCATCGATATATTTTTTAACGCCCCTGACGATGCCGTCACAGAGACGGTTTTGGTAATCGTTGGAAACAAGCCGCCTGCACTCCCTGGGATTGCTGAGGAACGAGGTTTCAATTAAAACAGCAGGCATCTGCGCTCCCAGAAGTACATAAAACGGCGCCTGTTTTACGCCATTGCTCTTGATGCCCGAATAATGAGACCTCATATTGTGCACCATGGATTCCTGAACAATAAAAGCCAACCGGCTCGACTCATTGATTTTGGCGTTTTGCATGAGATCGGATAAAATGGAGTGCAGATCGCTTATATTCTTGGTTGAAGTGGCATTTTCACGTGCCGCCACGCGGATGGACTCATCATCCGTGGCGAGGTTGAGGAAGTAGGTTTCGATTCCATGCGTGTCAGAATTTTTATGCGCATTGACATGAATGGAAATAAACAGATCCGCATTTTTGGTATTGGCGATCGCGGTGCGCTCCTCAAGCGTCAGATATCGATCCCCGGTACGCGTTAAAATCACTTCGCAGTTTAATCTTTCCCGCATTTTTTCAGCAAGCTTCCGGGCTATTTTCAGCGTTACCTCCTTTTCATGGACGCTTTTGAGATATCCCGGCGCACCGGGGTCCTTTCCGCCATGGCCGGGGTCGATCACCACCCGGCTGACGCCCAATGCGAGTTGCTTGGCCAGTGCACGGGGAGGAATTTTCCCTTTTTGCGTTAAAACCGGCGGCTGAAACGTTTTTTTCGGCGACACGGGTTTATCCCCCCACATATCCACAATAATCCGGAAGGGTTCGCTTAAGGGGAATATTTTATAGGTTTGAAACGACTTAATGTCGATGACAATGCGCACCGTATCGGTTGTATATTGGCCGGCGCGGATGCCGGACAGTAGGTTGTCGTCAACCGGGATGGCTTTTTGAATATCTGCGCCGAGCCGGCTGTTTTTTAAGTCGATGTAAAGTCTTGGCGGTTTGTTTAAGGAGGAATCTTTTGCCAGCAGATGGTGCTCAAAAGTTGTAAACGGATCGGCATCAATGACGATCCGGGTATAGCTGGGGTTCGACCAATACCGTATTTCCGAAATAACCGCCTTATTATTTTTTCCTTTTTCCGGGACTGCTTTTTCGCGTGCGGCAGGGTTGGTTTTTTCTATAATCTCAGAAACCGGGTCCCTTTTCGGAGATGAAACAGAGAAAGAAGGGGCGCCTTTTGCATGTCTGGCGCAAGCGGGGTCTGCACCGCAGATCGCGGCATACCTGCCGGAGGCTCTTTGTCTGTACCGGCTTTCCGGGAAATCCGAAATTATTTGCTTATAAAATTCCAGGGACTTGTCCCGGTCCTGGAGTTTAAATGATTTCGCGTAGAGTTCTTCGGATAAAACCCCCGCCCTGTAAAGCCCGGCCGCGGCCCAGGGGCCTTTGGGATCAATCTCGTAAACTGCATAGTATTTTTCAATGCAGGTCAGCCAGTTTTCGCGGTATTTTTCTTTTTTGGGGTTGCTTTTCAACTCCCGGCGGCACTTCTCGGCTTGCTCATATCTCGCGCCAGGCGCTTCATTCCAGGGAGCCCGACCCGTCTTTTGCGTCTGCGCAAGGCAAACCCCTGACAAGGCAATCGACAATACAAGCGCTGTCAGGAATCAACGCTCTAAAAGTTAACACTCTTTTCATCTTTAAACTTTAAACTTTCAACTTATTGCTACATCATGACGCTTTTGCTCTTTCCGCCAAATCATGCAGCCAGTTCATGGCGTCCATGGGCGTCAGTTTGGATATATCAAGCCGCCGCAATGCTTCCAAAATATAACTTTCCTGTTTTTTAAATAAGGAAAGTTGGATATGGCCTTTTTTAAAGACCGCTTCTCCTTCTTCCGAAGGGGACAGACCACCGATGGCGTCTTCCCCGTTCTCAACATGAAATAATATTTTTTTTGCGCGTTCGATAACCTTTGAAGGAAGACCCGCCAACCGGGCGACTTGTATGCCGTAGCTCCGATTGGTACCTCCTTCGGCAAGTTTTCTTAAAAAAATAATTTCATCATTCCACTCCTTGACCGCAACATGATAGTTTTTGACCCTTTTATTGTAACGCGTCAGGTCGGTTAATTTATGGTAATGGGTGGCGAAAAGCGTTTTTACGCCTTTATGATTGACGTCATGCAAATATTCCGCAACCGCCCAGGCGATGCTCAATCCGTCGAAGGTGCCGGTGCCCCTTCCGATTTCGTCCATGATCACCAGACTGTTGGGAGTCGCATTATGCAAAATATTGGCGGTTTCCTGCATCTCCACCATAAAGGTGCTTTGACCGCCGGACAGGTTGTCCAAGGCCCCGACCCGGGTAAAAATCCGGTCGGTGATGCTGACCGAAGATTTGGCGGCCGGAACAAACGACCCCATCTGAGCCATAAGGACGGTTAATGCCACCTGCCTGAGAATCGTTGATTTTCCCGCCATATTAGGCCCGGTGATGATCAGAACCTGATTTTTTTCATTGTCAAGGGCGATCGAATTGGGAACAAAACGTTCGCCCGCGATCATTTTTTCAACCACCGGATGACGACCGTTCTCGATAATAATGCGGCCGTCCGTTTTTATTTGCGGCCGGCAATAGTTGTTTTCATCGGCTACGTGGGCCAGACAAAGGAGGCAATCCACCTCGGCCAGCCAGGCCGCTGCCTGTTGAATCAGCGCCCGGTTCAACATGACCTGGTTGCGGACTTCATGAAAAATCTCATATTCCAGCGACGCCCGTTTCTCCTGAGCGCTTAAGGCATTGGTTTCAAAAGCCTTCAGTTCTTCGGTGATATACCGTTCCGCATTGACCAGCGTCTGCTTGCGGATAAATGTTTCGGGAACCGAATTCGCATGGGCACGGGAAACCTCGATATAATACCCGAAAACCTTATTGTACCGGACCTTCAACGAATTGATGCCGGTCTCTTCTTTTTGCCGGGTCTCGAGTTTTGCCAGCCATCCTTTGGCATTTGTGCTGATTTCCAATAATTCGTCAAGCGCTTCATTGAATCCGGGTTTAATAATGCCGCCTTCGTTGATCACCGGCGGCGAATCTTCCCGAATGGCCCGCTCGATGACATCCGCCAGGTCACTTAACGGCCGGTTATCCGTCTGCCACTGGAAAAGCGGGGAAACAAAGGTTTCAATCCGTGACCGGATTACCGGCAGCATTTTCAGGGAATGCTTCAGGGCTACAAGATCTCTGGCATTGCAATGTCCCAGGGCGACTTTGCTGCTGATGCGCTGCAAATCGTACACGGAACCTAATGCTTCTCTGATTTGTCCGGCCGTAAACATTTTTTCAACGCCTTCTCCGACAGCATCCAACCGGGACTCGATCCGCTGGGGATCAATCAAGGGATATCGCAGCCATTCTTTTAAGTGCCTCGCCCCCATGGCCGTGACGGTATGATCGATAACGTGGAACAAAGTCCCCTGCCGGGTTCCCGTGCGGATGTTTCCGATCAACTCCAGATTTTTGCAACTGGTTTCATCGATCAGCAAAAACTGGTCCAAGGAATAGGTTTCGATGCCGGCGATATGGGAAAGCCGCTGCTTTTGGGTTTCCCCCACGTAATGGATCAAGGCGCCTGCTGCTCCCACGCCGGCCGTAAAATCTTCGCATCCAAACCCTTCCAAAGACAGGGTTTGAAAGTGCCGCATCAGCTTCTCCCGGCCTTTTCCATATTCAAAAACGCCATTATCCAGATACCCGATGACTTTTTCTTCGAACAAATTAGTTAACGTCATGAAAAAAGAATCGGATTTTGCAGCCTCCGGGAAAATCATTTCACTGGGAGATACCCGTTGAATTTCGTCGACAACCGCTTCCGCATCGTGTGATTGGGTCAACCGGAATGTTCCGGTTGAAATATCCAGAAAGGATATCCCCAGCATGTCGCCCTGACGGACCGCCGACAGAATAAAATTATTCGTCTTCCCATCCAGATATTCATCTTCGACAATCATCCCGGGCGTGATGAGCCGAACGACTTCCCTTTTCACCAGCCCTTTTGATAAAGCCGGATCTTCCATCTGGTCGCAGATGGCCACTTTATGCCCGGTTTCGATAAGTCTCGCGATATACCCCCTGGCCGCCCGGTACGGAACCCCGCACATCGGAACGGCCTGGGTGTCGTTCTTATTCCGGGAGGTGAGCGTAATCTCAAGGATTTTTGAGGCAACGGCTGCATCTTCAAAAAACATTTCATAAAAATCACCCATCCGATAGAATAAAATCGCATCAGGATATTGCTCCTTTATGGAAAGATATTGTTTGAGCATCGGGGTGATTTTCATTTTCTACAGTTTTTTCAGGTCACACATGAGAAGATTATTGTTGAGTCTGTTCCACTTCGGAAGCAACGGGAGAAGTTTCTCTGTCTTTCCGGTCAAGAGCCGATTTCAGGGATTCAATCTCCGCATTTAAATTGGAAATGGATTCAAGGTGTAAATTCTGTTTGGCATGCAGGCTTTTAATTGTTTGACCAGCCTTGAATTTTGCATAAAGACCGAAAAAATAAGCGATTAAGAACCCGAGAAGAGAAAAAACAACAAAAAAAAGCGCGACCGGCAAGTCCGGGGTAGTGTGCTCGCCTCCTCAAAACAGGTTGAGCCGCAGGGTCCGCCTTTCTAGAAAAAAATCCTGGTTCTGGAAAAACAGGAACGCAAAAATTCCAAGGACAACCAACCAAAAAATTCCCTTTGCTTTATTCATTTGATTTCTCCCGTGGGTTTGATCTGTTTTCCTTTACGGCATCAAAACATGGCTTCAGTTTCCTGTACGTGGCCTCGAGATGTTCCGGAATGACCCGTACATCTGCAAAGACAGTCAGCGCATTTGTATCTCCGTGCCATCGGGGCACAATGTGAAAATGCAGATGCGCTTCAATACCGGCGCCGGCGACCTTCCCGAGATTTAAGCCCACATTAAAACCGTCCGGATTCATTTGAAGCTTCAGGATTCCGATGGATTTTTCCACCATCGCGAGAAGCTTTCCCATTTCTCTTTCGGTCATCTGATCCAACCTCGACACATGATGTACCGGCGCTACGAGCAGATGACCGTTGATATAGGGAAATTTGTTCATCACCACCATGACGTTGCTGCCTTTGAAAAGGGTCAGCTCATCTTTTTGTTGCATTGCCTCGCAAAAAACACAGCCATGGTCTTTATTTTCCAAAATATATTCGATGCGCCAAGGCGCCCACATAGTTTGCATCCTATACTCCTTTCAAACGTAAAAACTCAAGGTTTTTTTCCCTGAAGAGGTATCACTTCGAGGTTTCCCCATATCCCCATCGACTCTCTGAAAATCACGACAAGACCGTCCACGCCGGGGATTTCTTTTCCGAATGTAACCGCATCCGGAATATCAGAAGCCTTTTTCACCCTGTTTCCGATTGCCGTTGCAGCCGCATCGGCAAGAGCGCATGAGGCGGATTTTACACAAACCGCATCAGCCTTTCCAAAGCTCAGGGAGTGACCCACCGTCCCGGATGAGGTGCACACGGAAACCGGATCCTCCGAAGAATCGATACGCAGACCCACACGCAGACTCAGTAAGGAACCGCCGGCGTATATGCCTGCGGAAACCGGACAATGGATTTTGATAAATGTATCGCCCCCGTTTTCTATGATAACCTCATCCGTATGCCTTAACAGGTCCCTGCCCACACGCTCCGCGATGGCGCCCGCAACAGCAGCCATCGGGCCGACCCCCGCTGTATTTCCTGCATCAATCATATCGCGGATGATTTCCGGACAGGGCCCGGGATCACGCCATGGGTTGAGCGTACTGAAAAATTCGGGAAACCTTTTAATATAGGATTCTATATATCCCCTTAAGCGAAGCACCGATTCAGCGGCCAGTTCCGTCAAATCGGTTTTTGTATGCACATACAGGTCCGTTTCCTTAACAATGATTCTGTATGTTTTTAACGTTTCTTGATTGATGAGGTTCCTGTAACTGCGTTTTTCGGCTTTTACCATATGTTTAAAGTTGAAAGTTGAAAGTTTAAAGTTGAAAGTTGAAAGTTGAAAAAAGATTACAACCATCAATGGTCAACGGTCAACCATCAACAATTTATTTCACAGGCTTCGTTTACAGAAAAATCGACACAGGCCTTACATCCTCGGGACACTGACTTAAAAAATAGCTGTCCGTCATGCCGGAAATAAAATCCCTTACGATTTCGGGATCACGATTTCTCTCGGTATAGCTTTTTGATTTGTTTTTCAAAAATCCGGCAAAAATAACTGAAGCGTCGTTATGCTCCTTTAAATCGGACATAAATTTTTCAAACAACATGCCATAGAGGCTTTCAATATTTCCCAGGTGCTGTCTGGTCTTGGGGTTGTTGTAAATACGATCCAGATTAAACCGCTTCAGGTTTTCGAGGGCCTCGGAGACAGGACTGCTGAAGGCTGTAAAGCCTTGATTCAGACTGCTTGTGATGACATCCGTCACAAGCGTGTAAACGATTGTTCCATTGGTGTTGCCCAGGATTTTGACGATTTTTGCTGGGATATCGGTTCTTTTGATCAATCCCAGACGGATGGCGTCTTCCAGGTCCCTTCCGATGTAACTGATGGTGTCGGCCATTCGGACTACGCACCCCTCCAGCGTCATGGGACGAAGCCGGCATTCCGGGTCTTCAACTTTCTTTCGGACCTCGGCATCCAGGGCGTCAAAGGATTTGCACGGATCCGGTTCCAGAAACGGATCATGGATTTCCCCGTCATGGCAAAGGATACCGTCCAGGGTCTGCAGGCACAGGTTCCATCCCTGTCCGTCACGTTCCACCTGATCCAGAAACTGAATGCTCTGGGCGCTGTGAACAAATGATCCGATTCCCTGCCGGCGGCATAGCGACGAGAGGATTCTTTCTCCCTCATGGCCGAAAGGCGGGTGTCCGATGTCATGGCCCAATGCGACTGCTTCGATTAGATCCTCATTCAGGCTCAAAAACCGGCCGATGGTCCGGGCTATTTTAGACAGCAGTTGCACATGCAGGACCCGGTGGGTGATGTGGTCGTTAACAATCAGGGAAAACACCTGGGTTTTGTCGATGTAGCGGGTATAGGCAAGGGAGTGCAGAATCCTGTCCACATCCAATGAAAAGCATTGCCGGTAGCCGGTTTCGGAATGGGTGTCCTGCTTTCGTCTGATGCCGTTGCGGCTTTGCGCGGCAAACGGCGACAACCGGTCTGATTCCATTATATCCAGATTATTCTTTATCCTGCCCAAATCAGTTTCAGATACATCTATTTCAAGATGATGCGGGTTAGATTTCACCATTTTCCAATTTCTCTTCCATCATTTTATAATAGTCGATACCTGCGGCTTCAAATCCGGCTTTCCCGTACTTCATATTCCCTTCAATAACGTAAAACCTGTTCTGATGGGACATCACGTCGATCCCCACGTCATCCCACCGGCATCTTCTTGCAGCGTCAAGGGCCAGATCAATTGCCTCGTCGGGCACTGCTTCCAAACAGATGGAAGCGCCCACGGCAACATTGGTTCTGAATTCCCCCGGCGCGGCAATCCGCCAATACGCCAGGGCCACCCGCTGTCCGATCACGACAATCCGCATATCGCGATCAATGGGAAAATATTCCTGTATATAGGCGGCATGGGTGGATTGGCAGTATTTCATCAGCGACGCATGATCCGTAATCAAGTACACGCCCTTTCCCAAGGATGAGCCCCTGGGGATTTTCCCGATAAAAGGGAAAGCAAAATGGTTTGCAATGGTTTGATGCGCGCGGTTCCCGTAAAAGATCCGGGTGCGGGGATGAGGGATGTTCAGAAGGGTGAACAAGGCGGTTTGTTTGATCTTATCCTGAGCAAACTGGTAGGTTGAAGGGGAAGGAAATGTTTTTTTACCCATGGCATCGAACAATGGCGCATAAAACGAAGAAGGGTAATAAATTGTCTCAGCCTTGCGGATCAATTGCCGCGCGTCGGCGGCATAATCCGAGAAATTGGGTTTGGCCCCTAACGTCACCACGTTCTTACATTTTTTCAGGCGTCCCTCAATGGCGACAAACTTGGCAGAACTCATCATAACCTTTTATAACACGTTCACCCGGCATTGCGCGGCAGTACAAAGACGGAAGGCTCAACCGCCACGTCCGTCCAGTACCGGTCAATATCCATTTTTAATCCGCTTCCTTTACCGTCTGATATGGTAATGGCGAAAGGAATTTCAAAAGATGCAACCCTCCGGTGATCGCTTAATGCCGCGCTGACTGCCAATGATCCGTTTTTCTCGTAATATTCGATCCTGAACATGCCCGTTGTCTCGCTGTTTAAAAAAATCTTTTGGGCTTTTTTCGCGTCTTTCGAAACAAGCGTCAAAATATAACCTTCTTGGGAAGGATTTTCCATGATTTTAGCCGCCCGGTATGCATACACCGGAATCCGGCCCATAAGCAGATGGGTCACCACTTCCACCGGCAAGGGAAAGGATACAAAAGGCTTTAAGCCGTCATCGGTCAAAGGCCGCGCGTAATATTTTTTATCGGCATGGGAATAATAATAAAAATTTTGTCCGTTTATCGCAACGCTGGCGATCGGTCCGCCATGAATTCCCAGCATTTCCAGACGCAGCTTCAGAGGAGAGTCTCCGATCCAGGCGGCCCGGCTTGAAATGACGTGCTTGTTATTCCAGAGCTTTACGTTCCCGATCCCCTTATACGTGGAAACCGCGGCATTTCTTTGTTGCAGCGACGAAATCAGGCGGCTGATTTCGTCACTTTCCGGAGCGGACATTTCATAAGAACGCATATCGAAAAGCGGGTGGGTGTGCCTTCGATTGATGTTGCCGCATGAAGAAATACCCACGGCCTGGATCAACAGAAAATACGAAATAAACACTTTCCTGAACACAGACATCAATACCCCAGATTGATCAGTTCCTTGATTTTTTTATCCAGATTGTCTTTTCCCTCGGTTGCATTCATCATGGACTGCTGATAGAATTCAAGGGCTTTTTTTTGATTATTGGCCTTAAGGTAAACGTCTCCCAGATGTTCAAGGATGGTTGGATCTTCGGGAACCCGTTGGATAGCTTTTTTTAAAAATAAAAGAGCTTTTTCATATTCGCCTTTTTTAAAATACACCCATCCCAGGCTATCAATGATATACCCGTCATCCGGTTTGTATTTCAGGGCTTCGCGCACCAGGCGCTCGGCCTCGTCCAGATTCTTGCCCATCTCAGCATAGGTGTATCCCAAATAATTCAGCGAATTGGCATCTTTTGGATCGATCCGGACAGCCTCTTTCATCATCGCGATCGAATCGTCTTTTTTCCCCCACTTGTCATAAACCACGCCAAGCCGGAAAAAGAATTTCGGGTTATCCGGTTCAATCCCGATTCCTTCCTTTAACACGGCCTCGGCTTTCTCAAACAGTTCAGACTCCTCGTAAAGAGCCCCTAAATAAAGCCTGGGTTCAACATTGCGGGGCGCATGATCAATCACTTCTTCCAGATAGGCAATGGCTTCTTCTGTTTTTCCGGATTCCTGGTATAAAAACGCGATGTGCGTCACGGCATTCTGGAAAAAACGTGAATCCGGATCAACGCGTTTTAAGTGATGTATCGCGGCCTCATTTTCTTTTTTCCCGTCATAGGCAATTCCGATGATATACTCGATCTCAGAACTCTCTGGAGCGCCGTGCAGCATTTGTCTTAAAATAGCCAGCGCTTCATCGAATTTTTGTTGCTCCAGATAGAACTGGAGCACATGCTGGATCACATATTTATCGGTCAGGCTCCTTTTACCCAATGCCGTAAAAATTTTATCGGCTTCCGCAGACCGCCCGATTTGCCGGTAAAAATATCCCAATTCCATGGACGCACGGATATTGTTCGGGTTTCTGGCCAGCATCTCCAAATACAGACCGATAATCTTTTCATTGCCGATACCCCGGTTTTTGGCTTTATATAGCGCAATGAGCTCGTATCGGGCTTCATCGAGTTCGGGCTCGATTTCCAGCGCCTTGAGAAAATTTTGTTCCGCTTCAACCGGTTTTCTCTTTAATGTCTGCGCCTGTGCCATCAGATAGTAACCGGCAAAATCTTCCGGAAATTGTTTCAGCAGCTTTTGGTAGACCTGGACAGCGAAGTCCGGGTTGCTTTCATCCATGTATAATCCACCCAACAGCAAATAAATGTTTTTTTGTTTCGGATCCTTTGCAATCACTTTTTCATAGGCGGATTTGGCTTCATCCAGTTCATTCATTCCATGCTTGATTCTCGCGTAAAGCATCAGGTTTTCGATATCATCCGGATCCTTGGACATTAAATCTGAGACAATGGCATCAGCAGCCTCGGCTTCTTTGCGCTGCCAATGGAGCTGCGCCAGCTCCCTTTTCAGAAACAAGACATTCGGATCAAGTTCTATAGCCTGTTTAAGATTTTGAACAGCCTTATCCGTGTCTCCTTGTTTGAGGTCCAGTTGGGATTTTGCAAAGAAAAAAAATGAATTCCCGTTTTGAGTCCCGGACTTTTCATCAGATGGGCTCAATACGCCCGTGGCAGGCTGTTTGAGGGGGGAGGGATGCCGAAAAGCGGAACACCCCGGGAAAATCAGCCCGCAAAAAATAACCGTGGAAAAAATGGCATCTGCTGCCCAATGGACCATCTTTAATTTGATTTCTGATACTTTATTGTTTTTCATCTGCTGCATATGAACTGAAGTCAGGAATTTCCCTGTTGAAATATTCCTTCATTTTTTTAATGATATTTTTTTCGATCTGCCGGACCCGCTCGCGTGAGATTCCATATTTATCGCCGATTTCCTGCAACGTCGCGGGAGAATCGGAAAAGACCCGTTGTTCAAATATCTCAAGTTCTCTTTTGCTCATATTCCCTTTGAAAGTGGCTATTTTGTCATTTAAAATCGATTCGATTTCCATCCGGGCGATATGATCTTCAGCAGATTCCTCACCGGAACTGAAAAAATCGATTCTCTCGGAATCCGAATCCTCTTTCAGTGGGGCATCCAGAGAAACGTCCCACCCGTCGAGGCGCTGATCCATATTGATGATCTCCTGCTCTGAAACGCCGAGCTTTTGCGAAAGCAGTTTCGGCTTTGGGTCAAATCCCTGGTCCAACAGGAGCTGTTTTTCTTTTTTCAGTCTGAAAAATAATTTGCGCTGTCCCTGGGTCGTACCGATCTTGACAAGACGCCAGTTGTCCATGATAAATTTTAAAATATACGCCTTTATCCAAAAAGAAGAATAGTAGGAAAATTTAACATTTTTATACGGATCGAATTTTTTTACGGCCTGCATCAATCCGATGTTGCCTTCCTGGATCAAGTCCAATAAATTTTGCATCCAGATTCTCTGAAATTCCAAAGCGATTTTAACGACAAGTCGCAAATTGGATGTCACCATTTTATAAGCGGCGTCATTGTCCCCGTATTGTTGAACCTGGATGGCCAGATCCCGCTCCTGTTCGCGGGTAAGCAATGGGTATTGACTTATTTCAGAGAGATAACGCTGAAGAGGATCGTATTTAACAAGAGATTTTTCCATGTGATTTGAAGCGCCTGCTTGTCCCCTTTCCTTTTTCCTCTCCGGCAATTTCGACATTGCCTGAAATTTTATCTTTTTCACTCATATCACGACTATCCCGCAAAAAACAGGGAAAATACGCTTTTTACGGGAGTTTTGGGGGCGTGAATTTCATATGGACAACCCCCATCACATATGCTATCAATCGGCTTGGTTTAAGCGCCTGTAGCTCAGATGGATAGAGCAACGGACTTCTAATCCGTAGGTCGCAGGTTCGAATCCTGCCAGGCGTACCACATACAAGACCAAGGAGTTACTACCACCCCTAGATTCTTCAGATGCTCTTCCATAGCATGTATCTTCGTACTTATACATTATCTGCTGCCTCACTTCAATCTTTTTAAATCTAAAGGTCTTACACCCCGGCTATTTTCTATCCATTCATCGATTTCTTCATGTGCTGATACAAGCTTGCCGCCAACCTTCCAGCTCAAAAAAGGGGCTTTGCTTATTTTGGGGAACCTGACAGCACAAAACCGGCCGGGCGGTGCATAAAAATTACCTTTAAAAATATTCTGAATATGGTAATAATAACATGATTGGAATACACGTGCGTTCGGTTTATTTTCAGTGATTGGAAAATGGTTTTTTAACAAGGAGCCCGATAAATGAAACAAAGATCTGCTGTGATATTTTTAATTTCACTTTTCACCCTGGCTGGTCCCACGGCTTGGCCGCCTTTGGTTTGGCCTGCCCAAAATAATCGGGATTTAAACGCAAAAATTGCGGCCGTAAATGGCGTCCCCGTGACCAAAAAAGATTTTATATGGGCTTATTCGAGCGAGGAGCAACGGTTGACAAGCATGGGTACGCTCTTAAATGAAGATGAAATCCGGGTGTTGAAAAAAAACACCTTTGACCATCTGATCAACAGGGAAATCCTTTACCAGGAAAGTCAAAAAAAGAAGATCCGGGTCAGCGAATTGAAAGTGGAAGAAGAGTACGGCAGGGTCCGGGCAACCATGATGTCCGACATTGACTTGAATACCATTGAAAAAGAGCTTGATCTCCGCGAAGGCAAGACCGGCGAACAAGAGTCCAAGCAGTGC
>CAYTSY010000007.1:33891-44486 GCA_964440555.1 uncultured Desulfobacteraceae bacterium | reverse complement strand
TTTTGAAACCGCAGGAATAACGCGTTATTTTGAGGATTTCAAAAAAGCGAAAACGCAACCCTGGGCCAAAAGACGCCGTTTCCGGATGGGCACTATCTGGCATATCCGCATGCATTTGGCAAGAGGCAGTTCACTGCCGTGCTGCTTTCCGTATTTTTCAGGGGCAATTAATTCATAACCGCTGAGATGAAACAATATTTAAAAAATGACTGTTCATCTTCGGCCTTGATGATGTTGACGGTACGTTTGACCTCTGCTTTGCCGTTTTCATCTTCTACGCTATAGACGATTTCATAAACCGCTTTCGGCTTTTGCGTGTCGATGGTGTTGGGGTCCTGGGGCGCCCCATTGACGAGAACTTTAACTTTATTGCGCAAGTCTTCATTTAAATAACTGACCGCCGCTACGCCACCATCCACATACCCTTCACCTTTTTCCGTATTGATAACAGGGTCTCCCTTCAAGGTCAAACGGGGTGGGGCCGGTGCAACGACGTGCACCTTGCGGGCCATTTCTTTTGCCGGCTTATTGTTGGCTCCCATCACGTTATAGGTAATGGCGTAGTCACCCGGCGTTTTTACATCAACCGTGCTGACAACCTTGATTTGCGCGGTCAGGTCTGTTCCTTTTTCGTCAAAGGCCTTTGCTCCGGGATCCGCATAGTCTGAACCGGCTTTGATCCATGGCTCTTTGTCGCCCATGACGATGATCAGCGGCGGTGGATCGATCACTTTGACGCCTTCCATCGGCGCATCCGTGCTCATTATTTTATTTTTGCTCTCTTTGAAATCATATATAGCGATATAGGTTTTCCCTTTAAAATGATTCTCTGCGTCCGGAATTAATACGATTCGCTGCACTTCCACCCAGATCCCCTTGATCGCCACCCGGCCGGGGAAGGGGCCTGACAGAATATATTTTCCGTCCTTGATTTTTCCGGGCAACCCCATATAGGTGAAACTTTGGTCGTCGGTTTGCATGATCAGGGCGCTGTCCGTATTGGGGGGAGTGCCTGAAAAGGTTACGGTAACATCCCAAATGCCGGTCAAATCCGCAGAATAACCCACCGTACAGAATAGAAAAAAAATAATCGCCGTCATGGTGACAAATCTGGATATTCTCATTTCCCCCCCTTTTATTTCTGTTATCAAAAAGTTGAGCCCTTTTTCCACACAAAACCAGCTTTTGTGTTTGGTATGGTATTTATTATATCAAATAATTTGAATAAATAAAATGAATATAATTTAATTTTAAAAAGATTATTTCAGGTTGTTTTTTTTATGACAAAAACTTATGAAAGCAGGCAATGCAACTGAAAATGGACCCACATTCTCCCGAAACGCCGAGGCCTCAGATCCTGGCGCCGGCCGGTAACAAAGACGCTTTTCTGGCAGCGGTTGCTGCCGGGGCGGATTGCATTTACTGCGGATTAAAAACGCTCAGTGCCCGTATGGAGGCAAAAAACTTTACCCTTCCAGAGCTGGCGCAATTGACCCGTCTGGCGCACGGGAAAGGGATCGGCGTTTATGTGGCTGTCAATTCCCTGGTCAAAGCCGATGAACTGGATTATGTGTACGACCATGTCGGCAGATTGACCCGGGAGGTACAACCCGACGCACTGATCATCGCTGATTTGTCCATTATCCCCCTGGCCCGGAATGCAGGCTTTCCCGGAGAAATTCATTTATCAACCCTTGCCAATGTCAGCATGGCCCGCGCGTTGCCCCTGATCCGTAATTGCCTTGGCGTGGACCGCGTCGTTGTTCCCAGAGAACTGAACGTTGATGAGATCAAATCCATGGCAGCCGCCTGCCCGCAGCAGACGAAACTTGAGGTGTTTGTTCATGGCGCGCTGTGTTACGGGGTTTCCGGAAAATGTTACTGGAGCAGCTATCTCGGGGGAAAAAGCGGGCTCAGAGGGCGGTGCGTCCAGCCCTGCCGGCGAGGATACGGACAGGAGGGCGCCAGGCATAAGTTTTTTTCCTGCCAGGATCTGAGTCTGGATGTTCTGGTCAAAGTGCTGGCTCCCATTGCCAACATCGCGGCATGGAAGATCGAAGGCCGGAAAAAAAGCGCCCATTATGTCTTTTACACGGTAAGCGCCTACCGGCTGTTGAGAGATGCGCCCAAAGATCCCGAAGCGAAAAAAAGCGCCCTCGGGCTTTTGCAAAGAGCCTTGGGAAGACCGGGGACCCATTATTTTTTTCTGCCTCAACGGCCGTATAATCCGGTTGATATAAACCGCCAGACCGGTTCAGGCCTGTATATCGGAAATGTTGCAGGGGCAAAGCAAAAACTTTTTATTGCCCCAAGGGAAGAATTGCTGCCGGGAGATGTCATCCGCGTGGGATATGAGGATGAAACATGGCATAAAATTTACCATATCCAAAAGTATGTCCCCGGCAGGGGCCGCTTTGACCTTAAAACCGGAGACGATTTCGCCGCGATAAAAGGAACCCCCGTCTTTTTAACGGACAGAAGGGAAAAAGACCTTCAGAAGCTTATATTCGATCTGGATGCCTAGCTGAAAAATATTCAGGAGACAGCGCTGACGGCTGGGCCCGACAGCGCAAAACTTCCCAAAATAAACCTGTCCCATAAATTTGACGACAAACGGCCGGTACAGCGAATGACCGTTTGTCGGATGCCCTCCAAAATCCATGATCGGGATCTCCGGGGCGTATGGCTTTCAAAAGGCGCCGCACCCGCCTTTTCTGATAAAAAAGGCGATAAAACGTGGTGGTGGCTCCCGCCCGTGATCTGGCCGGATCAGGAAAATGACTTTGCGGCATTGGTTCAAGCGGCCCTGCAAAGCGGCGCCGGACACTTCGTTCTCAATGCCCCCTGGCAGCGCGCTTTCTTTAAGGAATTTTCATCAGTGGAACTCTGGGCAGGACCGTTTTGCAATATCGCCAACCCCCTTGCCGTGGACATGCTCAAAACAATGGAGTTTTCAGGCGTCATTGTCAGCCCGGAACTTTCCGGTGAAAACTATTTCAGGCTGCCGCCCGCCAGCTCATTGCCGTTGGGGATTGTGTTGTCGGGAAACTGGCCTTTGTGCATATCCCGGACAAACCCCGCGGGTCTCAAAGTGGAGCTGAAAAAAGAAATCCCTTTCATAAGCCCAAAGGATGAACAGGCCTGGGCTGCCTGCCATGAGGGGTGCGAATGGATATTCCCCAACTGGCAATTGGATATTCGGGAACACGAGGAGCGGCTGGCAAAAGCGGGATATCGGGTATTCATCGAGATGAAGGAACCCGTACCCGAAACAATTCAATTAAAAAAACGCCCCGGCAAGTGGAATTGGGACCTTTCTCTTCAATAAATGACTAATCACCTCTTCTGGACATCTGTTTTCAGCCTGTTTGCCGTCGTATTTTGCATCGGCATGGGCCTGTCTGTATGGAATCGGCGATTGGCAAAGGAAATCCGGGAACGCAAAAGATTCGGCAGAGCCCTGGCCGAAGCCAAATCCCAAATGGCGTCATGGATCAAAGTTTTTCCCGGCGCCGTTTACCGGTGCAAGCCCGATGAAGACCGCACCATGGCTTTTGTCAGCGATGCCATTGAGTCTGTCACGGGGTACCCGGCTTCGGATTTTTCAACCCGTGTGCGGCATTATCCGCACCTTATCCATCCGGAAGATCAAGCCCTGACGGCATTTCAAATCGAGCAGGCGCTGAAGCGGAATCAGTGTTTTGACGTAGAATATCGAATCCGGAGAGCGGACGGGGAAATCCGCCGGATTCAGGAAAAAGGCTGGGGGGCCGGTCGCAACGGCCATGACGATGCGGGAGGCGGACATGCCTGGATTGACGGAATCATCATGGATGTCACCGGGCCAAGGCAAAATGAAGAAGAACTCCGGCTGCTAAACGGTATGTTCCGCTCCCTGATCGATGCGATGCCGGACCTGGTTTTTTTTAAAGACAGAAAAGGGGTTTACCTGGAATGCAACAAGGCTTTTGCCAAATCAGCGGGGAGAGATACAGGCGAAATTATCGGAAAAACAGACTATGAGGTGTTTGACAAAGAACTGGCCGACCGCTTTCGTGAAAGCGATTTGAAAATGGTCTCCAAAATGAAGTCCCGGCGAAGTCTGGAATGGCTGACCCGAACGGACGGACGAAAGACCTTGCTGGAAACGTTGAAAGCGCCGCTGATTGATGCGGAGGGCAAGGTGGTGGGGCTTGTGGGTGTAAGCCGGAATATCACGATGATTAAGAGGCTGGCGGCTGAAGTCCGAAGGCTGAAGGGCGAGTGATGGGTGATCACTCATCACTCATCACTATTTTTTAAAGTACAGCACCAGGCTCTTTCCCATGAGCGGATTGAGCAGCCTGTCTAAAAATTTTATCAGCCGGGGTTTTTTCATCATCTCCCAGGTTAAAAACCGGTGATACAGATTCACGGCCGATGAATCGCTTCGCGTGGGGCCGACCAGACATTTCAGCCACCAGTAGGGGGAATGAAGACTATGGGCATAACCGGTTCCCCAATGAACAACGCCGGCCTGCTCCACCAGCGCGATGATTTCCTTTTTTTTATATATCCGGATATGTCCCTGGTTGGCCTGGTGGTACTCATCTGAAAGAGCCCAGCATATGCGTTCCGGAAAAAACCGGGGGACGCTTACGGCCAGATGTCTGCCCGGTTTTAACACTCTGATTATTTCTTTTGCCGCCTTTTCATGCTCCGGTATATGTTCCATCACCTCGGAGCAGATCACGAGATCAAAGGCATTGTCGGTAAACGGAAGACGGGTGACATCGGCAACGGAAAGCCCCCAGCGCCCCCCTCCGTGCTCTCCCAGTTCATCGTGATATTGCAGCCGCTGCCGGGCTTTCTCCACATCCGAAAAACAAAGGTCGGCGCCAACGGCAAAAATATCCTTATGCGTATAGGCAGCGCAGGTATGCCGACCGGGCCCGCAGCCGATATCCAGTACGCGGTATCCGGGTTGAATGGCCAGCTTTTTAAAATCAACGGTAATCACGAATCACCTCGCGATATATGTCCGCGGTTTTTTGCGCTGCATTTTTCCAGGTAAAGTGTTCCAGGACTCGCTTGTAACCCGCCCTGCCCAGTTGGGCCGCATATTCGGGGTGATCCATGACGTCGATCATGGCCTTTGCCAGTGCGCCGTGATCGGATGGAGGAACCAATATCCCGGCGTCGCCCACTACTTCCGGCAAAGCGCCTCCGGTAGTGCTGATAACGGGCACGCCCGCGGCCATGGCCTCTCCCACCGGCAGGCCGAAACCCTCATAGACCGAAGGAACAACCGCGGCAGTGGCCATGGCATATTGTTCCACAAAAGCGTCATCGCTGATCCGGCCGGTAAACGTGATGAACGGCTCAATTCCCAAGCGGCGGACCAGGTTCAGGATGCCGCTGCCTTTTTTGGGCTGCCCGATCACGATAAGCTGAATCGGCCGGATTTTTGCAATATCCGCCACTGCCTTTAAAAGAAATTTCAGGCCTTTTAAAGGGGTATCCGCGCTGTTGGTCACGATAAACCGGTTTTTCTCGCGCTTGATTTCAGGGATCGGCCGAAAAAGGGTTGTGTTGATGCCGTTGGGGATCACTTTGAGATGATCCGGAGAAATTTTAAAATCTCTGGAGATATCGTTTTTGGCGCTCTGGGAAACGGTAATCAGACGCGAAAGCGACCGGGCCACCCGCTTTTGCAT
This sequence comes from uncultured Desulfobacteraceae bacterium, assembly GCA_964440555.1. GTDB lineage: Bacteria > Desulfobacterota > Desulfobacteria > Desulfobacterales > UBA5616 > CAYTSY01. Next base: position 38,790 of record CAYTSY010000007.1, on the reverse strand, counting down.
GCCCAAAAATGAATACCATCGCACCTGTTTGAATTTGTATAAAAAAGAAGATCCGGATCGGATATCGATGTCGCGGTCCACCGTGATGGGGTGGTGAATCGTGGCGGTGGTGGGTAAAAAGCGGCTGATGCTCCAGATGCCGTAGGACAGGCTCTGATTGTCATGCACAATGTCATAGCGATGTTTTTTTCTTCTTAAATAACCGCAGGCCCGCAAACCAAAGGTGAAGGGTTCCGGAAAACCGGTGGTGGAAACACCCACCCACTCCAGGAAGTTAATCGGGTCGCAAAGTTCTTTCAGTCCCGGAATCCGAAACGGATCTTCGGGATTGTATAGATCCAGGCAAGGCATGTGGATGACGGGAATATCGTCGTCCAGGCACGGGTCCGGCGGCCCGGAAATCACCTCCACAAGATGTCCCAGGTCCTTTAGCGCCCGGCTTAAGTTTTTCAGATAAACGCCCTGTCCGCCGCAATGGGGATTGCTGCGGTAACTCAACAGACAGATTCTGAGCGGTGAATGATCTGTAGTCAAATGAACTCCCTGTCCAATTTCGCCAATCGGAACACCCTGCCGGCGTTGCCGTTTTCGTGATGTCCTTACAGCGTCCGGATGAGGTTCGTCAAGTGATAATTGCGGGAACATTACTGGTTTGTTGAAACAGGGCGGACACGCAGGTCCGCCCCTACGGTTGCCGCGATAAAATGGACATGATGCCCCACCAGCCAACCATTTTCCCACGGTACGGATTTATCCGTTGGTGGTCATGGTTTGAAATTGAACCACACGGTGCAGGGGCGATCCAGTGTGTTCGTCCGCTGCCGTTGCCATTGTAGGGGCAGACCTATGTGTCTGCCCGTGTGTCGTCTGCCCGCGTCACGGTTGACGCGACAAAATGGACTGGAACGGGCCTTTGGGTAACGCTTGATTAAATTAAGTAAATTCAGTCATTTATCTATATTCAAAACCTCGCCGCTGTTCAAGTGTCTTGTTTGGAGCCCAAATTTATCACTGATTTCAGAAGGTTGATGGCAAAAAACACAAAAAAAAGCTTTACTTTTGTTTCAAAATAAGATTTATTGCTAAAGGTTTCAGGAGAAGAGAGGATGGTTGCGTCGATTTATTTTCATACTAACGGTTTCGTTTTTTAAAAGGAGGAGAAACGTGAAGAAAAAACTGGGTTTCATTTTAGCGGTCCTGCTGCTGATTCCCTCGATGGCCATCGGTGTCGAGCTCAGCAACGTAAAACTCGGCGGGCAGGTGACGGTCCGCGGGTATTCCCTTGAGAACATGTGGGATTATGATACTGATGCCAACGCGGACGAATGGGACGTCTTCAGGATCAAAGGCAGCGTGTTTACCGGGATTGACGTGGGAGACAATATTACGGCCTTTGTTCAGCTTACCAATCAGACCTGGGGGGAAGGCGTTTCGGATTATAAGGATAATGAAAGCAACAAAGTTTTTCTGGACAACGCCTACATTGAAGCCAAGAATGTGTTGGGGCCTATCAGCTTGAAACTGGGCCGCCAGAACCTGATATATGGCTCCGGGTTTGTCGTTTTGGACGGCCAGTCCCAGTTCGCTTCCACGTCTATCTATTTTGACGGTGTTAAAGCGACATGGGGCATCACCGACCAGATCCTGCTGGACGCGCTGTACATGAAGGATCAGGAGAATAATCGTTCGAGCGTGGCCCCTGACGACATTACCTTAAGTGGGCTGTACCTGACGGCCACCAAAGCCTGCCCGGTTATGGGTGGTCAGCAGGAAGTCTATGCCTTGAACCGTGAAGACGAAAAAACATCCAAAGACATCTGGATGTTCGGCTTCCGCTTATCGGACAAGCTGGCAAACGGACTGGATTATTCCGGTGAAGGCGCCATCCAAACAGGAACAGCCTATAAAGGCCAAGACCAGGACGCCTACGGTTACAAGCTGGATCTGGGATATACCTTCCTGGGTTTGGATCTCAAACCGCGGATTTTCGGTCAGTATGCATACATGAGCGGGGACCAGGCAGACACCAAGGATTATGAGGGATGGGATGTGTTTTACGGCGGATGGCCCCAGTTCGGCGACTTGCTGGCATGGGCGTATGTAACAGTACCTGTTTTGCCGGGTTACTCTGCGATTGGGGACCCCGCAGTCTCTACGAATGGCGAAGCAGCCTATACCAATTTGCATATCGCCACCATCGGTCTTGGGTTTGCCATTGACGATAAGATTTTCCCGAAAATTTCATTTTCCAAACTTCGGTTTGACGAAGACAACACCAATACCGTGTATGGCCCGCTCCTGACGGGTAACGACTTGGGAAATTACTACCAATTGAACGCCAAATACCAATACACCAAAATGCTGGCTTTCAGCGCCTACTATGCCATCATTCAACCGGGAGATGCGATAGAGGACCTTCTGTGCTCCGATGATGCGCAGGAATTTTACTGGGAGGCTGAGGTGAAGTTTTAAACAAAGGCTGATGACTGAGGTCTGAAGGCTTTGAGTGAAATATAAAAAGGGCATGGCCGCAGTGGGTGGCGGCGATGTCCTTTTTATATTGGGATAAACTAAGTACGCAAGGGCATAAATACTGCGACAAATGGTGTTTGAACTTGCCCTTCGTGCTCTTCGTGAGCTTCGTGGTTAAATTCATAGGGTTTAAATTACCACGAAGGACACGAAGAGCACGAAGAAAATACGTCAATGAATTTATGCCCCAGAGCACTAAGTTTGCCGGTTTGTCTCTATTGCGGATCGATCTTTTCTTTCACATCGCCGTCTCCATCGAGAATGAATACCATGAACCCGTTGACGGCTGCATCTTTTACCAGCTCCTTGTATCTCACCGCCTGAACTTCGGCTTTTTGCGCCTTTTCCCGTTTCAAAAGGTGATACCCTTTCTGGGCCTCTTCCTTGGAAAGAAACGCCGGAATATAGGAAATGCCGCTTTGCGCTTCCTGTTGTCCCACATATTGTTCGCTGCCCATGTCCCCTTGCACAACAACCCAAATCCACGGGTTTCCCTGAATCAAACGGCTCATGATTGTATCCTTTACGCTGGTCGAAGGTTGAGAGATCTTTTTATCGGTTTGATTGGCTAAAATCCTGTCTCAAACACCAACCCGACCCGTTTTTTATCGACATCCATCAACAGGTTGATCCTGTTTTGTTTTTTCAGGGTATCGATAAAATGTTGCGTCTGGTTTTTGTTGTATTTGTGGGCGCTGCTGATCCCGCCGTAAATATTTCCTGCATAAAAGCCGGATTCAACAAAGCCGATCACCGCTCCCAGGGCCGGATTGTCGTTTTTAAATGCTGAAACTGCGGCCCAAATCAGGCCGCCATTAAGCAGAAAAGCCGTCAAGGCGTCTTTGGGTCTGCCGCAGTAAAGGTATCCGCCGCCCGGAATCACAGAAAGAAACCCGGCCAACCCAGGCTTCTTTTGGGGGATATCTTCGGCTTTGTGCAATTCTGCGACAAGATTTTGGATTTCATAATCAGCCCTGTTTTTTGAGCTGATCCGGTCAAACGAAGAACGGGCCGCATCCCAGTCGGCTGTTTCAACAAAAATCCACCCGGTTTCATACCATGCCGTATCAATCATAACAGGCATAACAGGCATAACCGGATCGGTTGAAAGAAAAATCAGATGTTCAAGGCTGATAACCGCCTGGAGCGGGTCGTTTAATTTCATATGGCAGCGGCTGAGATCAATGTGGGCTCTCAGGGCAAGATCCGTTTTGGGGGAAGCCTTTATCAGATCGACAAATGCCGTTTTGGCCTTGTCGAACCGGCCGGCGCCAAACCAGGATTTCCCGATCCCGTAGCGGGCTTTGGCAACCCGGTCATCATCCGGAAAAAAATAAATAAATCGTTCATATTCGGCAGCGGCCCGCTCGTAATCGCCTTTGCTGAAATAGTGAGCGGCAAATTGCAACTGCTCGTCGGCGCTGATACATCGTTTTGGCGCCGCTATTTGGCTGGGCTCAGGGCTATCGTCCGCAAAGGCCGTTGACCCGATGGAGATGCAGAAAAACAGACCCATGACCGCGAAGACCAACCCGATTACATACGATGCACGAAGCCGACTTAGACATAAGATCACCGCAAAATGCCGATTTTGTAAAGCCAGCTTGGCCATGTTCTATTTCAACCAGAAATCATTGTTTTCAACCGGGTCAGCGCAATACGTGGATTGACCTTCATGCACAACCGGCGCGAGTTTTACCTCGTCTCTCCCGCAGCGCATCAGCCGGTCGCAGGCCATGATCCATCCCATCGCTGCCCCGTGTTTTGTAATCGCCCTATGCGCATATCCGGAACAGGACGGATGCATGGGGCAGCGTCCGCCGATCACCGGCGACAGATATTTCTGATAAAGATGAACCGGGGCCAATGCAAAATTCCCGGCGCTGCCCTGTACCTTCCCGCTGTTGTTTTCAGTGCCGGCCGCATGGTCACCCCCCTTTGCTGCCGGGACGCTTATGAAAATAACAAAAAGCAATAAAAGAGCCGTCTTTGCCAAAGCGTTTCCCCGCCATTTACTTTTACATTGCCTCTTGCCGCTCATCTTTCACACATCACTCATCATTCTTAACTTTTCACTTTCAACTTTGAACTTTCAACTCAGCTCTGCGTCACCCGAATCACCTCCTCAATCGTGGTGATTCCTTTAAGCACTTTTTCAACGCCGTCCTTTCGCAATGTCACCATCTTGTTTGTCAGCGCCATCTCCTTGATCTGGTTGGAGTCGTATGTTTTTAAAATCAAACTTTTTAAATTACCTTCCAGTATCATGATTTCAAAGATGCCGATTCTGCCTCTATAGCCGGTGTTAAAGCACCTGGGACATCCAGCGGCCCGGCAAAACGTCGCATGAGCAAGCTTATCTTGAGT
>CAYTSY010000007.1:25517-33881 GCA_964440555.1 uncultured Desulfobacteraceae bacterium | reverse complement strand
TAACACCAAGGCTTTCAACGGCAAAGGCGTCGGGTATGTAAGTCTGCTTGCATTCATTGCAAAGAACGCGGATCAGCCGCTGAGCCACAACGCCCAAAACCGATGAGGCTATTAAAAACGGTTCAACGCCGATATCCACCAACCGGGTGATGGCGCTTGCCGAATCGTTGGTATGCAGGGTTGAAAACACGAGATGGCCGGTCAAAGCCGATTGAACGGCGATATCCGCCGTTTCCTTGTCCCGGATTTCACCGATCAGGATGATGTCCGGATCCTGACGGACAATGGACCTCAAACCCTTGGCAAAGGTGAGTTCGATTTTGGGATTGACCTGGATCTGGCTGATCCCCCTGAGCTGGTACTCGATGGGATCTTCAATGGTGATGATGTTGATGTCGGGCGTATTCAATGTGGACAAAATGGCGTAAAGCGTCGTTGTTTTTCCGCTTCCCGTGGGACCGGTGACAAGGATGATCCCGTGAGGGGCCTTGACCAGATTCTCAAATGATGCCAGCCTTTCCGGCGTCAGCCCCAGTTCCGGCAGCTCCAGCAGGGAGCTGGACTTGTTGAGCAGACGAAGCACCACCCGCTCGCCGAAAGAGGTGGGAATGGTGGATACCCGGATGTCGATTTCCTGGTCGCCGATCTTGACATCGATGCGCCCGTCCTGAGGGAGACGCTTTTCGGCAATGTTCATTTTGGCCATTACCTTGATCCGCGAGGTCAGGGAGGCCTGGATTCCCTTGGGAGGCGTCAGCAGGTCATAGAGAATGCCGTCCACCCGGTACCGAACCTTGAAGCTGTCCTGGTAGGGTTCGATATGGATGTCGCTGGCCCGGGCTTTGATGGATTGGGAAATGATATGGTTGACCAGTTTGATGATTGGGGCGTCGCTGGTATCATCCAAAAGATCGGCCGTATCCTCGAATTCCGCGATGACAATGCCGCCGTTCTCCTCCATGTTCTGAACCAGTTGCTCTGCGCTGTCCCGGCCCGAATCATAGGCACGGTTAATGACCGAAAGGATGCTGTTTTTCGTGGAAAAAACCAGTTTGAACGTTTTCCATTTCAGAATTCGCGCCAGGTCGTCGACAGCATGAAAATGAGCCGGTTCACAAACGGCAATTGCTTTTTCCGGCTTTTCATCTGCCGAATCATGTCCTGTCTTTTCCATAAATTTTACGGGCGCCATCAGGTATTTTTTTAAAAACTGGATCGGCACGACCGTGGTAAAGCCGGTATCGAGATTTTCAATCGGAAGCTCGGGCTGGAAAGGGGCTTGATAGAGCGTACTCCAGGCTTCGATCAGGCTTTGCTCGGAAATTTTATTTTTTTTCACAAGGATTTCGCTGAGGGTTCCGCCTTTTTCTTCCCTTACCGCAAAAGCCTCCCGGATATCCTCATCCGTCAGACCATATTTTTCAGCAAACAGTTGCGTTATCGCATTTTGAATCATTTAGTTCCCACCTTCCCCTTTCACACTTCCGCCTTCTCCTTTTTTTTTTCTTCGTCAGGTCAATTCCTTTAAGATCTTCTTTTTTTTTTTTTTTTTCTTTTTTCTCGTACATCTTGATTTGGCTTTTTTGAATCTGTCCCATGACGTGGTTTTTATCCTCGTAGACCTTTTTTGCTTCTGATGGGTTCTGGATCACATAGGGCGTTAAAAAAACAAAAAGGTTGGTTTTATCGGTCGATTTTCCGACCGACGTGAATAGTTTCCCAAGTCCCGGCACATCTCCGATGCAAGGCGTTTTATATTCAACGTTGGAAAAGCTGTCGTCAATCAGACCGCCGATCACCACCGTATTTTTGTCGTTGACGATCACTGTTGTGTCTATGGTTCTTTTTAAAGTGGTGGGCCGGTAATCCACCGTGGATTCCAGTTTCGTCACCTCCTGGGAAAGGGCCAGGCGAACCATCCGGTCCTTGCTGATCTGAGGGGTGACTTTCAACGTGATGCCCACGTCCTTATATTCAAAGGTTTCGTAAAAGACGTAATCACTGCTGGCGCTGCTGGTCACATCGGTTCCGGATTTTGTTTTATAAGGGACGTTTTTCCCCACCGTGATGGTCGCTTCCTCGTTGTCCGTGGTCAGAATCTGGGGCGTTGACAGGATATTGACGTCGCGGTCTTTTTTGTAGGCCTGAACGACAGCGCCGATATTGGGATACGTCAGCGTGACCCCGCCCACATCGACTTCAATCGCGTCCTTAAAAAATCCCAGAGACAGGCCGGCCGGCAGCCGGTCCGAAGCGCCTGAGATGGTGTTATAGCCGGAGTCGCCGCCGCTTGCCCCGCCTGAAAAACCTGCAGCCCAGGCGGCATCGCCGTTGTCAAAGTCATTTCCGGTGACCCATTCCACACCGAGGTTGAAATCCTTGGTCACATTGACTTCCATGATCAGGCACTCAATGTAGACCATGGCCCGGGGGATATCGAGTTTGTGGATGATTTCTTCCAACACCATGTAGTCGTCTTTTTCCGCCATGATGATCAGGCTGTTGGTGGCCTTGTCCGCCGTAATGCTGACATCGCCGGAGACAACGGCGCTTTTTTTGCCTTCCGCCGGGGTCGATGATTTTTTTGTGCTCAGCGATTGCAGGGCCGTGGCCAACTCCTCGGCTTTGGCGTTCTCAAGATAATATACCCGGATTTTTTCGCTTCCCCTGGGCGCTTCTTTGTCGATAAGGGCGATCAGATCTCTTATCTTTTCGGTTTCCCCCTCACTGGCCAGCATAATAATGGTATTGGTCCGTTCATCCGCAACCATTTTAATGCCGTTGGTCACGCCCTGTCCTCTGGTCGCCTGCCGCCGGGTATCAAAAATGGTTTCCAGCAATTGAACAAGTTTTGTCGCATCTGCATATTCAATCGGTAAAACCGAAAGCTGCTGGCCGATATCGGTAACGTCTATAACTTTTAATATCCCCATGAGCCGCTGGACATTCGAATAGACGTCCGTCAAAACGAGCATATTGGTCGGCGGATACGACAAAAGCACGCTGTTTTTAGAGATCAGCGGGGTAAACAGTTTTCTGATTTCTTCCGGATCAGCGAATTTGAGCGGAATAAGCTGGGTGACAATCCGGTCATCCGGCGATGCTGACTCGGCGATCAGATTGGTCCGGATGTTTTTGGTTCTGGCATCCGGAGATGGGATGACTTTAATAATCTCTCCGGCTTTGACCGTTGCAAACGCGTTGACTTCCAGCACGGATTCAAAAACCTTATACGCCTCATCGGTGGATATTTTAGCCGGGGAAATAATGGTTACTTTGCCCTTGACCCGTTGATCCACCACAAAATTTTTACCGGTGAGTTCACTCATGAACTTGATGAACACACCGATATCCACATCATTGAAATCAATGGAAACATATCGTCCGTCGCCCTCAGGGTTCCGGGAGCCCCCGACAGGCTTTTCGGGCTGACCCCAGGCAGCCGAAAGAGGCAGTGTAAGGCACAACAGAACTGTCAGATACGTTATAATTCTGTTTTCCGGATATTTTCATTTTTTTTCCTATTTGATTTGCCTATTTAATTTGCCTATTTAATTTGATAGTTTAACGTGTTTTCTCTTCCCCTTCGTTTCATCTGAACCGACACATTCTCGGAGGAACTCAACTGTTTGTAAAACCCCATGGCATCTTCCATGGTTTGGATGCGTTCCCCATTGACGCCGGTGATAATGTCTCCGTTTCTCAATCCCATTTTGCGGAAGATGGAGTTGGGCCGGATGCCGGTGAGACTGAAGCCGTCGGGCTGACCATCGGTGAAATGAGGCATGATTTTCACCTGCTGCATCAGTTCGTTGACGTTGCTCATGGCATCTTCGATCTGGGTCCGCTCAAGGGAAACGGTTCGTTCAGGCCGGTCTTCTCCCATGGCGGCTACCCGGCTTTCCGCCATGGCGCTTTCCCCTGCCATGGTCCCGGTCAGCCCTTTTTCCATTTCCAGCACCTGATCCTTGGCGCCCACGCGCAGTACGATCTTTTCCCGAAGAATCATTTTGACAACAGCGCCCTGCACCGTATCCTCTTTCCGGTATAGATTCTGGGATCTGGTCTGGGTGTCCTCGATCACGGCATATGCGCCGTTTTTATCACCGGTTACCGTTCCCCACAATTTGAGCTTCAGATCGGTTAGTTCAAGGGCTTCAAGATCTACGGTTTCCTGGATTTTTGCCTGTTCACCGGCGATGTTGAAAAGGTTTCTCCCGGCAATCCCGGTGTAATGGTCCAGGGGATGCTGAATCTGGTCAGCCTGCCGGGTGCGTCGGTCCATGGGAGCAATCGGTGGGGGGGCATCCTGCAATTTGGCGGTTGCAACCTGGTACATCGCATCAACGCCCCAATATGCCCCGATAACGATGAGCAGGCAGTTGATTAAAATAAAATATGACTTTTTCATGACCCCTCAAAAAAAGTTATCTGAAAGAAAATCCAGGTGTTGCAAAAGTTCCGGAGAGTTTAAACCCAAAGCCGTTATTGTTCTTTTGCCGCGGGGGAAGCATTTGGACCGGGAAATTTTTCAAAAATTCCGGGTGCGGCTGAATGGTTCCCTCCAAACTCAGCAGGCTTTCCTCAAAAGGATCTTTAAGCGTTATTTTACCGCTTATCTGACCATCCAACTGTTTTCCTTTAAACGTGCATTGCGTGATCACAAAATCCTGACGGTTCAAGGACGCCTCTATTTCAATGGTCTTAAAAGAAAGGTTGCCGGATTTCACAAATGGCAGGGGAAGGGACGATACCAAATCGTCTATGCGCAGTTTTACCCCGGCCTGGCCGGAAGAAGCTGCGCTGTCAACCATCAGTGATCCGTTGAGTGCCCCGGAAATGCCGCTTTGCGCTATTTGGCCGACTGCCGGTATTTTTTCAATCCGGATGCCGGAAAGTTTAACCTCGGCTGTCGCACGCGCGGCGTTTTCCATAACATCGATGGTCCCGTTTGCCTTGCCGCCGTATACCTTGCCGTTGAACGAAAATGACGTTTTACCGGAAAAAACCGAGCCTATCGGAAAACCGATTTTTACAAAATCCGTTTCAAATACGGCATTGTCCTCCCGGATCACTTTTACCCCGGAAAGCCCTATGCCCAGGGGCAGGGCGGGACGGGTCTTTTCGATGGACAGCTCAAATTCAGGGAACGCCCGGACAAACGTGAGGCGGACATGTTTTTCGATCTTTTCCCCGGGAAAAAGGTAAAAAACAAAAAAAATCACTGTGATGAGCAGCGTCAGCGCGTATAATAACCAAGTGTGGCGTTTATTCATAAGTTGATTCCAAATGGTTTTGATCTAAAACAAGCCATCGACGGCGCCATCAGATCTCATAGGTTTCCACCTGCATGACCACGTCAATGAATCCTTCGGGCTTTGAGCTCTGATCCACTGAAATCCGTTTAACGAAAACCATGTTTTTAGATGTTTCAATCATGTAGAGATAGGATGTCAGTTGTTTTAAATTAATGGCCGACAACTTGATCTCAACCTGGGAAAGCTTGTAGGACTCGTCTTTGGGATTGGTAGTGGACGGCTTCATGTAGGCAATATGGTCTTTGATGCCTGCCTCGCCGGAGAGCTTGTCAAGAAAGGAAAAAAGGGTGAACCCTTTCTCCCGGTTGCTGAAGTTGATTTTTGAAATATCGGCCCGGCTTCCGGTCGCATCATGTTCAGCCTTTAAAAGGCGCATTTCCGTCAATATTCCGGTTTTGGCCTCAAGCTTCCGCTCCAGTTGTTTTTTTGAATGTAATAATGGAGAAACCATCAATTGCCAGACAATGAATATCCCCACGGCCGCGCATGCCGCAACCAGTGAGAATTTTTCCCTTTTGCTCAGTTTCTTTTTAATATTCAATTTCATGTGCCGGCCTGTTGTCTCTTTAAAACGGCGTTTATGTGATCAGGTTTAATTTAACTGGAGCTTGAGTTTAAAATCCACCCGGTTTCCGGATCGGTCCAGGTTGGCCGAGGTGATGGTAACAGCGCTGAAAAAATCCGCCTTCTCCAGTTTGCTTTTCATATCATCAACCGAGTTAAATTTGTCGGTGTCTCCGGCAATGGTCACATTCCCGGCGGAAACCGACAGTTTCGTGACTTTCACATCCAGTTCTTTGGGAATAAGCGCACTGATCGTGTTTAAGATATCCATTATCCGGGTCCGGGACTGGGTTTCGTCTGAAAAAATCGTGGATTTTTTTTGTTCCTTGATTTTGGCCTGCATCTGCTCAAGCGGAGCTGCGCTGATTTTCGTGTCCGGAAAAGCGGATGTAAAAATTCCGGAAATTTCATGATCAATACGATCGACCTTTTTGCTCAAGCTGTAGACATCGACGATATAACCGGTTAAACACATCAACAGCACGAGTCCGGCGAGAATTCCGGAATTTACGATATCCGATGTGTGTCCCACCCAGAATTTCTTCTTCGCAAAGAGTTCCCTTCGAAAATTGAAGGGGGGCGCCCCTTCCGTTTCAGTCAGACACAGGGCAAGCGCATTGTCGAATTGACCGGGGCGCCATGAAGAATCAGGCGGGTGCGCCAGCCGGATGCCGCGGTCATGGATCAGGTCTAAAAAGGCAACCGGAATGCCCAGAATTGCTTCAAGGCGTTTCCCTGTGTCGTCGTCGCCGGGCTCCCATCCTGCAAGCACCAGTCGCTGCGGAAACCCGTCCCGGCCAAACTGCTCGAACATGGCCAACGCCGCGCTGTGAATGACTTCCGCGAGACAAGACGCCTTTTCCGGACCGTTTTCCAAAAGAACCGGAACAGACCGGGCCACCCGGATTTTATTGGCCACTGCACAATACATGAGGACCTTGTCTGAATGAACATCTGCAAAAATCCAATTTTCCGGTTCGGTTGCCCCGGCGGCAAGTGCGGATGCCGCAGCATAACCGCTGAGGGTAATGGTTTCCGGATCGATTGCATGGAATTTGAGGGTTTCCAGACAGGTGTTCAGCTCCTCTGAAGAAACAGCCGCCGCGATCAGGGCTGTTTTCTCAGGACCTTCCGTTTCCCGGTCAGCAACTTGAAAGTCCGTCACCAGATCCTTCATGGAAAACAGAAGCATCGGCTCGAGCTCAAAAGGCATAATTTGACGGATTTTTCTTTTATCCGTAAAGGGAACTTCAAGGTTTCGAAAGGAAACAGAGTCAAACGGAAAGGAAACAATACAATATGCCCCCGTTACATCCAACCGGTCAACGAGTCCCTCCAATGCCTCGGAAAGTCCGTTGCCACCGCTTTCCATCGGCGCCGTGATGTCTACACGGACATGGCTCTCGATCCAGACCCCTTTGAGGCTGCTTTTAACCAAAACCGCACTCACGGAGTCGGATCGTATGTCGAGTCCGAGGATTTTTCTGCTGAATCGATTCAGCATGCCTGAAACGGATTTTCCAGCTTGCATCATAAGTTCCATTTTTTACGTATACCTTATTCCATCCGCCAACTCAAGACCTTGCATGCCCATTTCCCGGTTTCGTCGTTTTTAACCCGCTCAACCACAGCGGTTGCGACGACCTGCGCCTTCCCGATGGCCGCAGCCGCCTTGATCTGAAAAAAATCGGAAAACGTTGTGATCAGGTCGGCATCGATTGTAATTTCACTGCATCCCGGCGCATTTTTGTACCAGGTGGGCCTGGACAGGTCATGAAGATACTGCGAATCGGAGAACGCTTCCCGGTATTCATGAATCGCAGCAGCCAGAATTTCATTTCCGCCGGGCAGCAATGCCGCCAGAACCGGGAGATCCGCTGTGTTGATGTTGATTTTGCCCCTGAAATATTCGTTTTGACCCTTTGAAACAGGTCCGAACGTAGCGGTCATGAAATTGGAAATGCCATAAGCGCCTTCAAGACCGTAATAGAGTTCCGGTAAGATTCCCCTGATGAGCACCAGCTCGTCAAGATGGTCGATGGGGCCGTTTTTACACTCATACGGCGGATCAAGATTTTGATAATAATCCGACTCGGCGCCGTTTAAACCGGTGATTGAATCGTCATCTTTCGAGTCCAGCCAGTCTTTAAGCGAATCAATGATGGTTCTGGGTTCGATGTCGTCAGGGGCGTTGTCTGCCGATGCCGCCAGTTTCAAAAACCGGTCCCATAAAAACATCTGGGGGGTATTGGCTTCCACGCCGTCCGGGAATTTTACCAGGGTGTTAACCTGGATTTTACCCAGTTCATCGGTGATGCGAAGCGTCAGCTCTCCATCGTCAAAGCCAATGGCGGCGAGCAGCTCGGCGATGGCTTCCGGATCGGCCCAGTCTTCCTGCATGCTGTCCAGTCCGGAGGGAGGGTCATTCATTTTGTCCTTGATCAAAAGCGCCATGCCGGCATGGACAGCGGACCCGGCCATG
>CAYTSY010000007.1:0-25507 GCA_964440555.1 uncultured Desulfobacteraceae bacterium | reverse complement strand
ATGGCCGACAGTATTGCCCGGTCCCGGGACTGTGCCACGGTAGTCTGGGTTAAACGGGCCTTCCGGTTCAGTTCCACAGCGGTAACGATAAGAACCGAAATTATCCCCAGCGTGATCAGCAGTGCGATGCCCCGGTTGTTTTTAAGGGTCGTTTGTAAAAAATGCGTAAGCCTCATGTTTGCTTTTTTTCCCTGAAGACAGGCAGGGACACCATTGTCTCCAAAACCAGTTCTTCTGATTCCACGCCAAGGGTAAGCGTGATTTGAATGGCACGCGGGGTGGCGTAGCCGAATTCATCGGAGTCGGAATCCCATTGGTCATATTCGGCGCCTTCCTCGTCATAATAAAGAAGCCGAAATCCGATTAGGTTCTTACATAGCACGGGATCTTTTTCGTTTTCTTCCACAGACCCATAAGGATACAACATGTCTGAGCGGCACAGAGCCTGACCCCCGTCTTTTGTCTGCCTGACATAATAGGTGATTTGCGCAATGCCGGTTCCGGCGCTCCCTTCAATGGGCAGGTGAGCGTCGGACGAAAAGCGTATACCGGAAAATTCGCCGCCTTCCAATGATGCTGATTCCCCGATAATGAGGTTCCGGTCCGGATCATCGCTTATATCGGGGGGAGAATAATTGGGATATAACGACACATGCAGGGCGCCCATATCCGAAATGATTTGATTCAGGCAGTTTTTCCCCATTTCATAAGCCGCAGTTTTTTCCTCGATGATGCCGACCTGGCCGATAACCGAATTTAAAGAGCCGAAAATAGTGGTCATGGCAATGGCGAAAATAAAGATCGCGACCAGAATTTCGATAAGCGTCATGCCTTTTTCCGAATGCCCGGTTATTCGCCCGTCTCCATTTTTAAACGGGATTGAAGTCTCATCCGTATTATTATTTTTCGTTTTGCACAAAAAGATATGTCCTTAACTGATACGTCCGCTCGCCGTCGTTGAAGCTGATGGAAATATCAACTTTTTTAATGTTTTCCGCGACAGTCCCCAACACCTCGGATTCGACGTCGGAAACGGCTGTTTCCCAGGCATACCCGGGAAACGCATCCCCAAAATCTCCGGCGCCTTCAGCAAGTTTATCCCGGGGAGCCAGTTCGATTTCCGCCAGTTTTTTTTGGGCCAGCAAGGGAGAGATTGCGTAAAATTGCGAGTCAATGGTCATGGCGATCGTTTGGGCCTGCAATTGAAAGACGGCGACAACAACAATGGCAATGATGGAAATCGCCACCATGGTTTCAAGCAGTGTAAATCCCGCCTGAAATACCTGTTTCAGCCCCCTTTCCCGGTCCATAAAAACACGATTTCCTCTTTCAAAAACCATTATTTAAAATTCGCCTTCCCTCCGCCTCCCGCATTCATCATTCCTCATTCATCACTCATCATTCAAAACCAACCCGCTCCTCCACCATTTCGACCACCGGCAGAAACGGTTCGATCAAGAAGGAAAACAAGGTGTTGTCTTTGTCCCGGATATGGATGACGGCTTTATCCGAATACCCTTTTTCATAAAAGCAGATAGAGGTCTTTCCGGCCGTTACAGGGCCTTTTCCGGGATATTCCACATCGACAAGTTGAATTCCGGAAGGCAATTGATATTTTTTCGCCTCCGGGGCTTCCTCCTCGCTTTCGGCAGTTTTTTCATCGGTGATGCTCAACGCATTAGCGTCAATCTCCACGTTTAAGATGATCATTTGCCGCTCGTCGGCGGCCCTGGATTTCAGCTCCCTGACATTGAGCATGATCCACCGGGCAACGCCGTACATATCGCCGGACTGTATGTCATTGGCCACTCTGGGAATGGAAAAAAAAAGCATCATGCCGATAATGGACAGCACAGCGATAAGTTCGATCAGGGTAAATCCCTTTGCGGTCCTCAGAAGCCTTGGACTGTTATTCGATTTCCCAGTTGTTAACGTCCCGATTTTCATTTTCACCGCCGGATACGCCGTCCGCACCATAGGAAATAATATCAATATCGCCGTTGGTTCCGGGCGACAGATAGATATAATCGTTTCCCCAGGAATCTTTGGGAACCTTGCCTTTTTCGAGATAGCCGCCCTTGCGCCATTTTTTTGCGCCGGAAGGCGCCTCAACCAGGGCCTGAAGTCCTTGTTCCGTGGTGGGGTAAGCGCCGTTGTCCAGTTTATACATTTTCAGCGCCGACTCAAGTCCTTCGATCTGGGCCCTTGCCTTAACCTGTTTGGCTTCTTCCGGTTGGTCCATGATCCGGGGCGCAACAATGCCGACAAGAATCCCCAGAATGACGATGACAACCATCAACTCGATCAGGGTAAACCCCCTGTCGTCACGTTTTTTTCCATTCGGCAGTTTCACTTTTCCTCCTTATGCGTTTACGCTGAAGACGGTCTCCTACATCACCAGCCGGTTCATCTCGAAAATCGGCAATGCGATGGAAAGGACGATAAACCCGACGGCAACGGCCATCAGCAGAATCATCACCGGTTCGAGCAAGGTCGTCAGACTGAGGATTCCAGCTTCAACCTCTCTTTCATAAATATCGGCGATCTTGTTGAGCATCGACTCGAGATCGCCGCTTTGTTCCCCCACCTGAATCATTTGAATGGCCAGGTTCGGAAAAACGTCGTCATCGGAAAGGGAGACCGCCAACCCCTGGCCTTTTCCCACATTTTCCGATGCTTTTTCAACGGTTCGGGAAATGAGAATATTGTCCGATATATTTTTTACGATGTCCAACGCCAGGAGCATGGAAACCCCGTTTTCAAGCAAGGATCCCAGGGTCCGGGAAAACCTTGCGATGGCGAGCTTCCTTGAAAGGCTGCCGAAAACAGGAAAAGAAAGGGCGTTTTTAGCAAAAAACGTTCTCCCGGCTTCGGATTTTTTCAAGCGTGTGAAGCCGAAAACAAAAGCGATTGCGGCGACCAGAAATACCCACCAGTAGAATTTAAAAAAACTGCTGATGGCAATGAGCATGCGGGTGGGTAAAGGCAGCGCACGGCCCATATCCGTGAAAATCGTGGTGATTTGAGGGACAACCACTGTCAGCAAAAAAAACAGGACAGCGGTTCCGATGACGGCCATCAAAATCGGATACGCCAGGGCGGATTTGATCCGGTGATTTAATATCTGCTGTTTTTCGGTGATGTCGGCCAGTCTGCCCAATACAATTTCCAGCGTGCCGGAGCTTTCGCCGGCCCGGACCATGTTGATATAAAGGGTGGAAAAGGCATTGGGGTAAAGGCTCAAGGCATTTGCAAAACTATTGCCCTCCACGATGGCGTCCTTGATCCGTGCCAGCATGGCTTTAAACGCATGAGACCGGATTTGCGGCACCAGGGTGTCGATGGCCGCAACCAGGGGAAGACCTGCGCTCAGCAAGGTGGACAACTGCCGGGTCATCAGGGCTGTTTCTGAAGACCTGACCCGGGTAAAATACCTGGACAAGGAAAAACCGCGGACCGGATTCTTTTTTGATTTCACATCATGGACTTCCTTGATGGATACCGGAAAGTCGCCCTGACCCCTGATTTTTTGCCTGGCGGCAAGCGCGCTTTCCGCATCGATGATCCCGGATGTGGGTTTGCCTTTGCCGTTTAAAGCTGAGTATTCATATACGGGCATATTAAATTCTTAAAGTTATGGTAAGTTTGTCTTTTGACGTTTGACCCATTCGAATCGGCGACAACAAAATTATATAATGTTATGTCTATTTGCCCTGCATATCAAGGAAAACTTGTTTTTAACGTTTAACATTATACAATAGATGGGTTATGGGTCATGGGTTTTCAGGGTCAGGAAGGTTTTATTGACTAACCTCCTTGAAAACACTATGGTATCATCAAAAAAACAGGTATGGGAACTTGCTGTTTTTCCAAGGCCTTTACATTTAAGTTATCGGAAAAAATAAATGCGCAAATGGATTATAGTAGCGGTTTTTTGCTGGCTTGTTGCTTTTTCGGCTGAAAAAGCGTTAGCCGTGAATAAAATTATCGGTCTTGTACTGGACTTTCCGCCTGGAAGCCTTGATCCGGTGACAAAAATCGAGCTGCAGATAAGTCTTCAGCCGGATCTCATTCCGGGGAAAAACGTCAGATACACGAACATGAACTGCGACAGAGATAACCCCAAAGATATATGCCCGGGATACAAAGATGTCGGCAATGGAAATTATATCCAGTATTACTATGACTCCTATACGGGCCCCGCACTTCCCGGAGGTCTCGGTAACGACTGGCAGCGCATCGAGTGGAACTCGTCCTCTGAAAAAATCACGTATATGGAAGGAACCGACACGATTGATTCAGGCATAATTGATGGATATTGTTATACAACTGACCCTGAGGTCAGGGGCGTGGCGCTTACAGGGTACCCAGGGAGAACAAAAGTTTCTTATTTTGATACCGGATATGATGTGACTTATATTTTTAAGTTTTACGTCTGGGAAATTCTGGTTGAAGATGACTGGGTTTTAGCAGATGCCGTCATGTCATTGCAGATCATGGCGGGAATTCAACCCCCGCCAACCCAATACGGGCCGTTTGACATCAACGCCGACGGAAAAATCGGAATGGCGGAAGCGGTTTATATTATGCAAAAAATATCCGGCAGGCGATAAGGAAAAAATTGATCATGCAGGAAATACGGTTTCATGGCCGGGGCGGGCAGGGAACGGTGGTGGCAGCGGTATTGCTGGCCAAGGCTTTTTTTAAAGCCGGGCATTTTGTCCAGACCTTTCCCCTTTTCGGCGTGGAGCGACGGGGCGCGCCGGTCGAAGCCTATCTCCGGACAAATGATAACAAGATCCGGGTGCGAAGCAATATTTATACGCCTGACCATGTGCTGGTTCAGGACATTAAAATTTTAAACACGGTCAATGTAACCCAGGGACTTAAACCCGGGGGGTGGGTTCTGATCAATGCGCCGGGGCTGCCGCCGGATGCAAAACCATTTGCCGGGTTCCGGCTGGCGTATGTGGACGCCACCCATATCGCACTTAAATACGGACTGGGCACACGGACCCACCCCATGATAAACACGGCCATGGTCGGCGCCTTTGCCCGGGTACTCGACATGCCGCCGCTGGACGCCGTAACCGGGGCCATTGAAGAAGAAATTTCCATAAAAACAACCCAAAATGCAGAAGCGGCAAAAGAAGCATATGGTGCGGTTTCCATTCATGGAATGGTTTAACGCCCTTTTAACATAACGAATATTTTTCCTTTTCTTCCCCATTTGGCAAAGGGGGGATTTTCAGCTCCCATTAAAGACAGCAGACAAGCGATAAAAACAATGGATATCCCTTTAATCATCTCGCAGTCAACTATTTCGACCGAAGCCAACAAAACCGGTTTCTGGCGGTATGTCCGCCCGGTGTTTGTTCAAAAAACCGCGCCCTGCAGTGCCGCATGCCCGGCGGGCGAAGATATTCCGCGCATTGAAAACCTCGTCCGTCAGGGGTTGTTCAAAAAAGCGCTGGAAACGATTCTGATTGAAAACCCTTTCCCCTCAATTTGCGGACGGGTGTGTTTTCATACCTGCGAAAGCGTCTGCAACCGCAGTTGCTTTGACGAGGCGGTGAATATCCGGTGCATCGAACGGTTTTTAGGGGATGAGGCTGCCGCAAAACGGTTGAGCCCCGCGCCTTTTAAATTTCCTCCCAACCGGAAAAAAATCGCCATTGTCGGGGCCGGGCCGGCGGGGTTGTCCGCAGCCTGGTTTTTATCCTTATTGGGGTATGCCTGCGATGTTTTTGAATCCGAACAAGCGGCCGGAGGTATTCTTCGGTGGGGCATCCCCGCCTATCGACTGCCGGCCGGCGTGCTGGAATTTGAAATCGACCGGATCAGGAATAGCGGGGTTCGGATCAACTGCAGCCATCCGGTGACGGAAAGTGATTTTGATGCGTTAAAGCAATCCCATGACGCCGTGTTCGTGGGCTGCGGCAACGGCAGATCCGTGAAAATGGGAATTCCGGGCGAAGAAGCGGCGTTGGACGGGCTTTCCTTTCTTGCCGATGTAAGAAAAAGGGGGATAACAGACTTTACAGGGCCTGTGGCCGTGATCGGCGGCGGGAATACCGCTGTCGATGTCTCCCGCACGCTTGTCCGGTCAGGCGTTGCCGCAACGATCGTTTATCGCCGAAGACGCGAGGACATGCCGGCGTTTTCCCATGAAGTTGATCTGGCCTTAAGCGAAGGGGTGACGTTAATGACCCTGCTTTCGCCGATCCGAATGGAAAAGAGCGGGAATGACACTGTTTTGCATCTGCAGAAAATGAAAGTGTCGCAATTATCCGGCCGGGGCCGGGCCCGGGTGGTTGCCGAAGAATCGCAAACAACCGCGAATCCCTTCAAACGCGTGATTGCCGCCATTGGCGCTCAGGCGGCCATGGCCTGGCATTTGCCGGCCGATGTGGGGAGAATCGCGATGAGCCATTGCGCGGTCTTGCCCGGCAAAACCCCCGTCGTGTATGGCGGAGATTTGACCAACCAGACTCAGAGCGTTGCCGATGCCGTGGCCTCCGGAAAACAGGCGGCCATGGTTCTGGATACGCTGATCAGCGAAGGCATGGAAAATATCAGGGAAAAACTGGATCGGCTGCGAATCGGAAAAGGATTATCCCTTTCCATGGAAATGTATATCGGCGGGCAGCGGAAGGAAAGAGATCCCCACGAAGTGCCTTTTGAAGAAATCAATCCGGATTACTTTGCCCATGAGAAAAGGGTTGTCCCCAAATTTGCGCTTCCGGGTAAACCCGGCGGGCCGGATGCCTTTATTGAAAACGAAAATACGCTGGACGAACAGGCCGTATTGCAGGAATCCGGACGGTGCTTTACCTGCGGCATCTGCAACGAATGCGGCAATTGTCTGTTGTTTTGCCCTGAAATGGCTGTTCTCCGGGAAGCGGGTCAACCCCGGACGATTTGTCTGGATTACTGCAAGGGATGCGGCATCTGCGTTGAGGAGTGTCCTAGAAACGCCATGGTGTTAAAGGAGGAACAGCAATGATGCAGGTAATTGAAGGCAGCCATGCGGTGGCCCATGCCGTGCGCTTGGCCGGCGTGAAGGTCGTGTCCGCTTATCCGATTACGCCCCAGACCCACATCGTGGAAGCGCTTTCCGAATTTTGCGCGGATAAAACCCTGGATGCCAGATTTATCTGCGTAGAAAGCGAGCATTCGGCCATGGCTGCGGTAATCGGGGCCTCCAGCGGCGGGGTCCGTACCTTTACGGCTACCTCGTCCCAGGGGCTGGCGTATATGCATGAACTTCTCCACTGGGCATCGGCGGCCCGGCTGCCCATTGTGATGGCCGAGGTGAACCGGGCGCTGGCTCCGGGCTGGAACATCTGGATGGATCAAACCGACAGTCTGGCCCAGCGGGATACCGGATGGATTCAATTCTATTGTGAAGACGGCCAGGAAGCGCTGGACACCACGCTGCTGGCCTATCGCCTGGCCGAATGGGTCAATCTGCCGGTGATGGTGGTCTTGGACGCCTTTTTTCTCTCCCACACCTATGAGCCGGTGGATGTGCCGGACCAGAATCAGGCAGACCGGTTTTTGCCGGAATTTCGCCCCCGGGTGCAGATCGATGTCAACCACCCCGTCAATATGAGCCAGATGTCGCCGCCTGCCGTGTATATGGAAATGCGCCATGCTATTGAGATGGCCATGCAGCAGGTGCAGACTTGTTTTGACCGCACGGAAGAAGAATTTTTCTCCGTCTTCGGCCGAAAGTACGGGCTCATAGAGGCCATTGACTGTGAAGCGGCAGAAGTCGTTATCCTTACTGCCGGAACGGCTGTGGGAACCTGCCGCGAGGCCATCGCCGATCTCCGGTCAAAGGGAGAAAACGTCGGGTTGCTGTAAATAAAGATGTTTCGGCCTTTTCCGGTTCAACGGCTCTGCAAAGCCCTGGGGCATGTTAAAAAAGTGGCCGTGATCGACCGGAACTGTTCCTTCGGCGCTGGCGGCATTTTTGCCCAGGAACTCAAAGCGGCCCTGTGCAGTCTGGATCATCGGCCCCAGATCTACAGCTACATCGCAGGGCTGGGCGGCAGGGATGTCAACATGGCAACCATTGAAGAAATCTACCGAAAAACCCGGGCGGCTGAAGCTCCTGAACCGGAAAGCGTCTGGATCGGCGTTAAAGAAAACGGATAAGGAATTATGATGAAAACATTTGATCTGCCTCAGACGGATTATATGTACCCGGGTCACGTCGGGTGCCCGGGATGCGGGGCGACCATCGCCATGAAATTTGCGTTGAAGGCATTGGAAGAAAAAACCATCCTGGTGATGCCGGCCTGCTGCTGGGGCGTGATTTCCGGATCTCATCCCCAGACCTCATTGAAGGTTCCGGTGCTGCACACCGCTTTTGCTTCCGCCGGGGCCGCCGCCAGCGGACTTCGGGCCGCTCTTGACATGAAAGGCGACACGCAAACCCTGGTGACGGCCTGGGCCGGCGACGGCGGGACCTTTGATATCGGATTCCAGGCGTTAAGCGGCGCGGTGGAGCGCAATGAAGACATCCTCTATGTGTGTTACGACAACGAAGCCTACATGAACACCGGGGTTCAGAGAAGCTCGGCCACGCCGTTCGGCACGAAAACCACGACCACACCGGGCCGTGACTGGAAGAAAAGCCGGAAAAAAAATATCGTGGAAGCCCTGGCGGCCCATCGGATCCCCTATGCGGCCACGGCCAGCATCGCATTTCCTGAAGATATGATCCGGAAATTCACCCGGGCCAAACAGGCAAGGGGTGGTTCACGGTTCATCCATGTGTTTGCACCCTGCCCCACCGGCTGGCGCGCGCCCAGCGAAATAACCGTCAAACTGGCCCGGCTTGCGGTTCAGACCAATCTCTTCCCGTTATACGAAGTGGAAAACGGCATGGACTACACCATAAACCATACAGGGGATCGCCCGGTAAAGGAATATCTTTCGCTCCAGGGCCGGTTTTCGCATCTGACGGAACAGGACATCGATGCGATTCAGCAAATGGTGGATCAGGATTGGGACTGGTTGATGCGAAAGGCGTCGCTGGGCATAAAACATGTTGACGGTGAACGATAAACGCGGGTTGTAGAAATTGCTTCAGATATCTGCCTGCTTCACGTACCCGTACACGTGCTCGTACACGAAGCTTTAAGCTATTTTTCGTGAACGTGTACGGGTACGAATGGACAATGCATAGGGTTGGGTTTTTATAAGGAGGAAAAAATGGAGATGAAATATTTACAGCTTGATGTAAAAGACAAGGTCGCCCTGGCGACCATTCACCGGCCGGAAAAAAGAAATGCCCTGTCGCCGGAAGTATTGGAAGAAGTCGCGGCCCTGTTCGAAGCCGTCGGCAAAAGAGACGACGTTAACATCGTCGTACTCACCGGCGGTGAAAAATATTTTTCTGCCGGGTTTGACTTGAATTTTATCCGCACGATTGAAAAAGCGTCCAACGAAGCCTTTACCGCCTTGTTTCACCGGGCCTACCGGGCCATCCTGTTCTGTCCGCAGCCGGTGATCGCCGCCGTGGGCGGACCGGCCATTGCCGGCGGTTTTGACTTAACCATGATGTGCGATATCCGCTATGCGTCGGAACGGGCCAAGTTCGGCCAGCGGGAAATCGTCTTGTCCCTGACGCCCATTCTCGATCCTCTGTGGCGGATCATCGGCCTGGGAAGGGCCAAGGAAGTCGCGCTGACCGGCAGGATTTACGGTGCCGCAGAAGCGGAGAAGATGGGGTATGTCAGCAACGTCTTCCCCGAAGGACAACTGGTGGAATCCGTGATGAAGATCGCCAAAGACATGGCCGCGTTTGACCGGGAAGCGCTCCGGGAAACCAAGCAGCTCGGCCACACCCTGCTCAATCAGGACATGGACGGCGCCATGAAGATTCAGGAATGGCTCTTCAGAACCTACATCGGAACCGAAGAAAGCCATAGACGGATCGACGCATTGCTGGAGAGCCTGAAAAAAACCGGATGACGACGAAATTGAATTCCATAAAAACCGGAGCCGAAGCGGTTTCAGTGCTTGCCGTTGGAAAAGGCTGGCTCGTGGTGGAAAAACCGGCAGGCATCAGCGTTCATAACGCGCCGGGTGAGGACCTGTGTTCCCGGGCCACAGCAATTATGAAAAAAGCGCCGGAGGCCATGCAGATGATCGCCATGAACCCCGAATTCGGGATTCATCCGGTTCATCGCCTGGACAAGGAAACCAGCGGACTGGTATTGCTGGCGGCTGAGCCGGAAACGTTCCGATTTTTTTCTCAGCAGTTTGAATCCCGACAGGTCAAAAAACAGTATATCGCCATCCTGCATGGCCATCTTGAAAAAACCGAAAATGGGGATGCGTATGCGGCATGGCAATGGCCCCTTGCCAAAACCGCCGGAGGACGACAAAACCCTCAGGGTTCCGGGGAGAAACAACCCAGCCAAACAAATTACCGGGTACTGGATTACAGCAACCATTACACCATGGTGGAAATTGAGCCATTGACCGGCCGGAAGCATCAGATCCGCCGGCATGCCAAACTGGCCGGTCATCCGGTGGCTGGGGATAATCGTTACGGCTCTTTACGGGCGGTAAAATATCTCAAAGAAAATCTTGGCTTTGACCGGCTTGCCCTTCATGCGTGCGCTCTTGCTTTTAAACCGCCTGATTCAAATGCGGATAGAACCATCAGAACAAAAAACATCCCGCAGCAGATGAAAGAACTGTTTGCATCCGATAAACATGCTTGACCCCGCATAATTACGGGCCGGATTTCAAGTGGGGAAGCAGCAACCTTCTCGGCGAGATTATGGGGCAGGATAGGCTTTAGCGATTATCGAATGGAAGGAAAAGGTGCGGTCATGAGCAAAGATCTGGTATCTATTAAGAGAAGCAATTCCGGAAAAGGACAATTTCTCGTCTATGAAGCTGAAGACGGCCTGGTGAAAATCGATGTGCGGCTGGAAAATGAAACGGTCTGGTTAACACAAAAACTGATGGCGGCTCTGTTTCAGGTAACTGTCCCTACCATCAATGAACATATCAAAAACGTATTTGATGAAAGAGAGTTAATCCAGGATGCAACTATTCGGAAATTCCGAATAGTTCAAAAAGAGGGACAGCGAAATATCACTCGCATGGTTGATTATTACAACCTCGATATGATTATTTCAGTTGGATACCGGGTAAAAAGCCATGTGGCCACCCGTTTTCGCATCTGGGCCACCCAGCGCCTGCGTGAATATATCATCAAGGGTTTTGTGCTGGATGATGAGCGCCTCAAAAACCCGGATCAGCCGTTCGACTACTTTGACGAGTTGGTCCGACGTATCCAGGATATCCGTACCTCTGAACGTCGCTTTTACCAAAAAATCACCGACATCTATGCCACCAGCATCGATTACGATCCCACCCTGGAGATCAGCACCGAATTTTTCAAGACCGTTCAGAACAAAATGCATTGGGCTATTACCGGCATGACAGCGGCGGAAATCATCCATGAACGGGCCGACAGCGATAAAGCCAATATGGGGTTGACCAACTGGCGCGGCGCCAAGGTTCGTAAACAGGACGTAGCCATTGCCAAGAACTATCTTGCCGAACAGGAGCTGCTGGCCCTGAACAACCTGGTGGAACAATACCTGATTTTTGCGGAGGGGCAGGCCATGCGCCGTATCCCCATGCATATGGCCGACTGGATTAAAAAGCTCGATGCTTTCCTTACGCTGAATGAACGTGGAATTCTCATCCATGTCGGCAGAATTTCACACGAAATGGCCATGGAAATGGCGGAAGCCGAATACAAAAAATTCAACAGAAAAAGAATTCAGCAAAAAGACCGCCTGGAAGGAGATTTTGAGAAAACCATCAGGCGGTTGACGGGCGGAAAATAACTGAATTAGGCCTGAAATTTAAATGAGCAAGAATCCACGGGTTATATTTTATATCATCTGCATCCTGACCGCCGGCTTCTCCGGGATCACCGGAAAGGCCGCTGCGTTTGACTGTCAGGTCAAAGGGCAGGTTTCCGGCTGGGCCGTCGGCGCTGAAAGCGACGACGCCTGGAGTACCCGGTACGGTCTTCGATATATTCCTGAACTCACCGTGGCGCAGGGACTTGCTGCCGGCCAAGTTTTTGATGTCGAGGCGTCTGTTAACGGATTCGTTGCCCATGACGCCGGGGATTTGACGGATGATGTTGATCTGGAGCTGTACCGGCTCAAAGTCAGGTGGGCCGGTGAAAAAACCGAATTGCGGCTGGGGCTTCAGAAGATCAGCTTCGGGCCGGCATTTCTGCTGCGGCCCCTTCAGTGGTTTGACCGCCTTGATCCCCGGGACCCCCTGCATCTGACCGAGGGGGTGTACGCGGCGTTGTTTAAATATACCGCGTTAAACAACGCCGATTGCTGGATCTGGCTGCTGCTGGGCAATGATGATCCCAAGGGGATGGATATCCTGGGCTCGGATTCCGATTGGCCGGAGGTCGGCGGCCGTTTTCAGTTTCCGGTGCTGCATGGGGAAATGGCGGTTGCCTGCCACAGCCGGCAAGTTGACGTAAGCGATTATTTTCTTTCGGATTATGATGAACAGCGGTATGCCGCGGACGGCCGGTGGGATGTGGGCGTGGGGCTTTGGTTTGAAGCCGTCGCCCAGCACCAGGAAATTCCCTTTGTGCCCTATGAATGGCTTAAAATGGGAACGGCGGGGATGGATTATACCTTTGGCATCGGCAACGGGCTGCATGTGTTGGGAGAACATATGGTTCTGTCCATTGCCGAATATTTTTCGGAATGGAAAAAAAATTATCATTACAGCGCTTTTTTTGTCAATTATCCCGTCACCCTTTTTGACGCCGTGACCTATATCGGATATTATGACCATGATCACAAAAATTATGCCCAATATGCGAGCTGGCAGCGGACCTATGACAAAGTGGTTGTCAGCCTCGGCCTTTTTCGTTATCCTGAAGCAAGTCAATCGGTTTTCGGCTTTCAAGCGAATTCCGCAGGCGCCGGTTCCGGGGGACAGGTTATGGTTATTTTTAATCACTGATCAGGAGATTCCATGAAAAATGCCGCGTTGATTGCCACAAAAGGCCTCTGTAAACGATACCCGGTGGGCGGCGGCTTTTTTACGGCCTTGGACAACGTTACCATCGACATTCAAAAAGGCGAGTTCACCGGTCTGGTCGGCCCCAGCGGTTCCGGCAAAACAACGCTGCTCAATATCATGGGCGCGTTGGACAATCCCACGTCGGGGATTGCGCAGGTGATGGGGCAGGACACCCGGTTGCTGAGTCACAGACAGGCGGCGCGGCTTCGAAGCGTTTACCTGGGGTTTATTTTTCAAACCTATAACCTGCTGCCGGTATATACGGTGTATGAAAATGTCGAATTCCCCCTGCTGCTGCTGAAAATGTCGAATGCCGAGCGAAAAAAAGCCGTGATGCAGGCATTGGAATGGGTGGGACTGACCGACAAGGTTTCATCTCGGCCGGCCCAGTTGTCCGGCGGCGAGTGCCAGCGGGTTTCCATTGCGCGGGCCATGGTCAAGCGTCCGGAAATCGTCCTGGCCGATGAGCCCACGGCCAATCTGGATGCAGCCAATTCCCATCATATTCTGCAGATGATGGAAAGTCTGAATCGGGAGTTGCGCACCACCTTTATTTTCGCCTCCCATGATGAAAAAGTTATCGGATATTTGAGACGCAAAATCACGCTGACCGACGGCAAAATAATCGCCGACCAAACCATAACGCCGCAAAAGGAGCGCTGAAAAGCCATGCTGATCCTCAAACTGGCGTTTCGAAATATCGTGGGCGCAGGCGTGAGAACCTGGCTCAACGTGTTTGTTCTTTCCCTGGCGTTTCTGGCTATTATCTGGACCCAGGGCCTTTTGGAGGGAATGAACAACCAGGTCATGGATGCCTTGATCGATACGGAGCTCGGCGGCGGACAATTCTGGCACAAAGCATACGACCGGTATGATCCGCTCACCATCGACGAAGCCCACGGCGTATTGTCGGATACACTGGCCGGTCTTATCGGCAGGGGAAAAGCCACGCCGATTCTGATTGCTTCGGGCGCTGTATTTCCGGAAGGGCGGGTTCAAAGCGTTTTGCTCAAAGGCATTGACCCCAACCAGAAGATTATCAATATTGCCGCGGATGTTTTGCAAAGCCATGATCCGGACATCATCCCCGCGCTCATCGGCGGGCGGATGGCCAGGGAGTCGCGGCTAAAGGTGGGAGACGAAGCAACCGTCCGATGGCGCGATGTTCACGGCACCTTTGATGCCGCGGATATCCGCATCGTACACATTATGAACACGTCGGTTCAGTCCGTGGACGTCAATCAGATTTGGCTCCCCCTCGACTCCTTGAGAAACATGATGCAGGCGCCCGGCCAGGCCACGCTGGTGGTTCTGGCAAAAGACATCGCTTTTGTTCCGGATCAGGACAGCCCCTGGATTTATCGCGACACGGATTATCTGCTCAAGGATCTGAAAGAGTTTATCAGGACCAAATCCATGGGGAGTTCCATCATGTATGTCCTGCTGTTGTTCATGGCGCTTCTGGCGATTTTTGATACGCAGGTATTGTCTGTCTTCAGACGGCGCAAGGAAATCGGAACGTTGATGGCCCTGGGATTTCCCAGGGGAAAAGTGATTAGTCTGTTTACCGTGGAAGGCGCGTTGCACGGCATCATGGCCCTGGCCCTGGCGGCCGCATACGGCGTGCCTTTATTGATGTTTTCGGCGGCCAAGGGGCTTTCCCTTCCCAAAATGATGGACAATGCCGGAATTGCCCTCTCGGACAGGCTTTATCCCAGTTACGGCGCAGGGCTGGTCGGGGGCACCACGCTGATTGTGTTGGCTGCCGTCACCATCGTGAGTTTTCTGCCCACCCGGAAAATCGCCGATCTCAATCCCACGGAAGCATTAAAGGGGAAGCGCTCATGATCCGGTTTTTATTCAAAGGATTATTCAGGGACCCCAACCGGAGTATTTTCCCGGTGCTCGTGGTCTGCGGCGGGGTGATGGTCACAGTGATTTTTTACTGCTGGATTGTCGGCGTTATCGGGGAGTGTACGCAAAACAGCGCCCGGATGGATACCGGCCATGTGAAGCTCATGACGCGGGCATACGCCGATATTGCCGGTCAACTGCCCAATGATCTGGCTCTTGCCGGCGTCAAGAAACTCCTGAAAGAACTTAAACGGAGTTATCCGAAGATGGACTGGAACGCCCGGATCAAATTCGCAGGGCTCCTGGATTTTCCCGATGAAAACGGGGAAACCCGTGCCCAGGGACCGGTCATCGGCATGGGCATCGACCTGTTGGGTCCGGAGACGACGGAAGTAAGCCGGTTGAACCTTGAAAGCGCCCTTGTCCGGGGCCGCCTTCCCCGGAAATCGGGGGAATTCATTGTCAGCGAGGATTTTGCCCGGTATCTGGGCATCGGCCTTGGTGAAACCGCCACGCTGATCAGCGCAACGGCCAACGGCAGCATGGCGGTTTTTAATTTCACCCTGGCCGGGACCCTGCGGTTCGGCATCGCTGCCCTGGACAAAGGGGCCATGCTGGCCGATATCACGGACATTCAATATGCCCTGGACATGGCGGACGGGGCCGGGGAAATTCTGGGATTTTTTCCGGATATGGCGTTTCGCGAGGTGCGGGCATATGAGATCGCCCGCCAATTTAATGCAACCCCGGTTAATGGAAAACAGGCGGTCAACAACGATTTCACCCCGAAGATGATCACCTTAAAGGACCAGGGCGGCCTGGGGGAATATCTGGACATGGTGGGCGACTGGATTTTTATTTTTCTATTTTGCTTTGTGTTTGTGATGTCCATTGTCTTGTGGAACACGGGGCTGATGTCGGGAATCCGCCGGTATGGTGAAATAGGCGTCCGTCTGGCCATCGGCGAATCCAAGGGACATGTTTACGGCAGCCTGATTGTCGAGGCGTTTTTGACCGGAACCATCGGATCGCTTGTCGGCACGGCTCTGGGCATTGCGGTTTCCTGGTATCTTCAGGAAGTCGGCATCGACATTTCGGGCATGATGCCCAATTCCAGCATGCTGATGTCCAGCGTTATGCGGGCAAGAATAACGCCCCCGGCCTTTTTTATCGGCTTTATCCCGGGCCTGTTGGCAACAACCCTGGGCGCCCTGATTTCCGGCATCAATGTATTCCGGCGTCAAACCGCTCATTTGTTCAAGGAACTGGAAGCATGAAACACTGCCTGATCGGTCTTGTCTTACTGGTTGTGGCGCAGGCCGTATCGGCCGGGCAGCCATCCGGGGAAGAAATTCTTCGGCGTGTCGATGAAAACATGGCGGCGGATCAGGCCGTGAGCCATTCGGAAATGATCATCCACGGGCGCACCGGAACGCGACATATCACCTCCCAGGCATGGGTCAAGGGAAAGGATAACTCTTTTGTCGCGTACCTGTCGCCTCCCCGGGAAGCGGGGAAAAAAATGCTCAAACTCGGGGATCAGATCTGGACCTATACGCCGGAACCCAGCGACCGCATCATTGCCATCTCGGGGCATCTGCTGCGGCAGTCGGTGATGGGGTCGGACCTGTCGTATGAGGACGTCACGGAAAACGACAAGCTTCGCGATCTCTACGATGCCGTGGTTGAAGGGGAGGAAACGCTTGATAAAAGGCCGTGTTACGTCCTGAAACTTACGGCCCGGCAGCAGGGGGTCACCTATCACTCCCGCAAAGTCTGGGTGGATTCGGATCGGTCGGTCCCCTTAAAGGAAGAACGGTTTGCCAAAAGCGGGAAACTGCTTAAAACAACAAGGATCACCGAAGTATTTCAGGTGGACGGGCGGTGGTATCCGAAAAAAATGTATTTCAAGGATATGCTGTCCAAAGGTCAAGGCACCGAATATCTGATCCGGTCCATTGATTTTGACGTGGATATCCCGGATTCTAAAATGACCAAGGCAGCGCTGAGGAAATAAACCATGGAGGGTAGGATTTATTCCATTATAAGCAGGTCAGGCTTTAGGGGGCCCCGGTCATTTCCGGGACGGTGTTTCTGCTTTGCGGTAATCGCCACATGTGTGTTCTTTATGCCGGCGGCGGCTTTGGCGAAAGAAAAAATTATCAGCGGCTCCGAAATTGATTACCCGCCTTTTTGCATCGTCGATGCGAATGGCCGGCTGGGAGGTTTTTCAGTGGAGTTGATGCAGGCCGTGCTGGCATCTATGGGGCGGGAGACGACGTTTCGCACCGGACCCTGGGATCATGTCAAGGGCTGGCTCGAACAAGGTGAGATTCAAGCCCTGCCCCTGGTGGGCCGGACTCCGGAACGCGAAGCGGTCTTCGATTTTTCATTTCCATACATGTCCCTTTACGGGGCCATCGTCGTTCGCGCAGACAACGCCGATCTCCAGGGCATGGCCGATCTCCGGGACCGGTCCGTGGCGGTCATGAAGGGAGACAACGCCGAAGAATTTTTGCGCCGAGAGGACCGCGGCATCCGGATTCACACCACTGCGACATTTGATGAGGCGCTGCGGGAATTGTCCGAAGGCCGCCACGACGCGGTGGTGATTCAGCGGCTCGTGGCATTGCGGCTGATCCAGCAGATCGGGGCAAAAAACCTCAAGATCGTCAACCGGCCCATAGAAGATTTCCGTCAGGATTTCTGCTTTGCCGTAAAAGAAGGGGATCGCGACACGCTGGCCCTGCTCAACGAGGGGCTGGCCCTGGTGATGGCCGACGGCACTTACCGGCATCTTCACGCCAAGTGGTTTGCCGCTCTGGAGCTGCCCTCCAACCGGCGCATCGTGGTGGGCGGGGACCACAACTATCCGCCGTTTGAGTACCTGGATGAAAACGGCCGGCCGGCCGGATACAATGTCGAGCTCACAAAGGCCATTGCCCGGGAACTCGATCTCGATATCGAGATCCTCCTGGGATCCTGGAGCGAAATCATCCAGGGTTTTGAAAAAGGACAAATCGATGTTCTTCAGGGCATGTTTTATTCCCCTGAACGGGATTTGAAATTCGACTTCGCGCCTCCGCACATCGCCAATCAATGCGTCAGCGTGGTGCGTAAAGGTGAAGGGCCTCCACCGGCCACGGTGGAGGAGCTCGCAGGCAAGCGGATCGTGGTGCAGCAAGGCGACATCATGCACGATTTTTCAAACAAAAACGGGCTCAGCGCCCAGGTCTCAGCCCTCGACGCCCAGGAGGACGCCCTCAGAGAATTGGCTGATGGAAAGCACGACTGTGCACTGGTGTCGCGCATGACCGCCCTTTACTGGATCGAAAAACGGGGATGGAAAAACCTGGTGGTCGGCCGGCAGCCCCTTGTCTCCTTAGACTATTGTTATGCCGTGCCCAATGGCCACAAAGCCATGCTGGCGACTTTCAGCGAAGGCTTACAGGTTATTGAAAAAACTGGTGAATACCGCCGTATCCACGAAAAATGGGCAGGGGTCCATGATTATGACACGTTTCAAACAGCCGTGATCCTGCGCTATCTGGCAATGGTCGTAATTCCCCTGGTTCTTTTTCTCATAGCGGTTTTTGGGTGGTCATGGTCTTTGCGCAGACAGGTGGCAAGAAAAACCCGGGAGCTGGGCGAAAGTGCGGACAAGTTCAGGCACATTTTCGAATCTGCAAATGTCGGAAAGTCGCTTACCCTGCCCATGGGCGAAATCAATGTGAACAAGGCGTTTGCCGATTTTCTGGGATATACGCAGGAGGAGTTGAAAAGCAAGACATGGCAAGATCTGACCCCCGCCGATGATATCGAATCAACTCAACAACAGATCGACCCGCTTATAAAGGGTGAAAAGGATTCCACACGGTTTAAAAAAAGATATCTTCATAAAAACGGCGACTGCGTCTGGGCGGATGTCAGTCTTACCCTCAGGCGGGATGCAAAAGGAAACCCCCTGCATTTTATTACGACCGTTATCGATATCACCGAGAGCAGACTCATGGAGGAGAAACTGAAAAACAGCGAGCAGCGGTACCGGCTGCTAGCTGAAACGACCCGCGATATTATCGTGCTCCACGATATGCAGGGCCGTATGGTGTATGTCAATCAGGCC
Source organism: uncultured Desulfobacteraceae bacterium (assembly GCA_964440555.1). Taxonomy (GTDB): domain Bacteria; phylum Desulfobacterota; class Desulfobacteria; order Desulfobacterales; family UBA5616; genus CAYTSY01. Next base: position 6,423 of record CAYTSY010000007.1, on the reverse strand, counting down.
GGGCTGGATTTTTCGGGATTTACGATGTCCGAAGTCCTGGGGCGGTCTATCGCCGAGTTTGTTCCTCCCGAGCATGCACCCGGAATCATTGAAAGAGAAGCCCGCAGAACCGCCGGAAACAGCGCTGTTTTTCTTTACGAGACCGAGTTTGTCGACCGCAACGGGCGAAAAATCCCCGTGGAGGTCAACTCGACCCCGGTTGAACAGAAGGGGCAAATCGGCCAGTTCCTCATCGTGGCCCGCGACATCACGGAACGCAAACAGGCTGACAAGGAAAAAGAAAAGCTTCAGGCACAGTTGATCCAGGCCCAGAAGATGGAGTCCGTGGGGCGTCTGGCAGGCGGCGTGGCCCATGACTTCAACAACATGCTCGGCGTTATTCTCGGGCACACGGAGCTGGCCCTCGAGCAAGTGGCGCCGGGCCAACCGGCACATGCGGATCTGCTGGAAATCAACACGGCAGCCCTGCGCTCTGCGGACCTGACCCGGCAATTGCTGGCCTTTGCCCGAAAACAGATCATCGCCCCAAAGGAAATCGACCTGAACGACACCGTGGAGGGCATGTTTAAGATGCTGCGCCGTCTGATCGGCGAGGACATCGATCTGGTCTGGCGGCCCGGCCACGATTTGTGGGCAGTCAAGATGGATGCCTCCCAGATTGATCAGGTTCTGGCCAATCTTTGCGTCAATGCCCGCGACGCGATTGCCGGCGTGGGCAAGGTGACCATTGAAACGCAAAATATACATTTCGACGATGCTTATTGCGTTGATCACCCTGGTTTTGTTCCGGGTGAATATGTCCTGCTGGCAGTCAGTGATGACGGCCGCGGCATGGATAAGCAGACCCTTGATAACATTTTCGAGCCGTTCTTCACGACCAAAGGCGTGGGCGAAGGCACTGGCCTGGGTTTGGCCACCGTGTACGGCGTTGTGAAACAGAACAACGGTTTTATCAGTGTTTACAGTGAGCCGAGAAAAGGCACGACCTTCCGGATTTATCTGCCCCGCCATGAGGGGGAAATAGCGCGGCCCGCCGTTGAAGCTGCAACAAAAATCCCCCGCGGCGCCGGCGAGACGGTGCTGATCGTGGAGGACGAAGCCGCCATCCTCCAACTCGCCAAAAAAATGCTCGAAGCATTGGGTTACACGGTGCTGGAAGCGCCGAGCCCGGCCATGGCCTTGAAACGGGCTGAAGAACACCCGGGCCAAATTGATCTGCTGATCACCGATGTGATCATGCCGGAGATGAACGGTCGCCACCTGGCGGCAAGGCTTCAATCGTTAAGTCCCCATCTCAAGGTCCTGTTCATGTCCGGCTACACGGCCAACGTCATCGCCCATCGGGGAATACTGGATGCGGGCGTGCATTTCATTCAAAAGCCGTTTTCCTACCGGGATCTGGCGGCAAGCGTGCGGCAAGCGCTGGAGGCATCATGAGGGGACACATGCCGCCGGTGATGGTCAATAGGGAAAAAACCGGCTTCAGCAGATCTCCACCTTTTTGAAGGTTAACGGCGCCGGGAGTTGAAGACCTGCGCCCGCTTATCTGAAAATATTGGCAGAAACGTCTCAAAGCCATGGATGGGAGGAACCGTTTGATATGATGACCCATAAGCAAAGAATTTTAAACGTGATGCGCGGCGAAATGGTTGATGTGATCCCGTTTGTGCCGCGCCTGGACCTGTGGTGGCTGGCCAACGCGACCGGTGGAACCCTGCCGGAACAATTTGCGGGGATGATGCCCGATGATATTTCCAAAAAATACGACTGGGCCGCCTATCATATGGTGCCCAATTTTGCGGACATTTCCGGACCTGCGGATATTCTTCACCGGTCCATCGGACTGTTCAATTTCAAACAGTCCGTTTTCAGGTGGGAATTCTCCCATGATGTGCATGTCGAAACCGAAGATAAAGACGGTCAGCAGGTCGTCACGTATCACACCCCGCTGGGATCAGTCCGAACCGTCGGCGGGCTGACCGAAGCGGCGAAGAAGGCGGGTTCCTCGCTGGGCTGGGTCCAGGAACACGCCATCAAAACCCCCGGGGATTATCAGATCATCGGATATGTTTTTGAACACCTCCAGGTTTTTCCCCAGTATGAAGCCGGCAGGCAATACATCGACAAGGTCGGCGACAGCGGCGTTGCCGCGGTGGGGGGGCCGTCTTTAGGCGCTTCCCCCATGCACCTGATTCAAAAGGAGCTGATGAACTCCACCAAATTTTTTTATGAGTACAAGGACAATTATAAACAGGTCAGAGAGCTTTCTGAAAAAATCGGGGTGTATTACGACAAGGTATTGGATGTGGTTGCCGGTTCTCCGGCCGAAGTGGTGTTGTGGGGCGGCAATTATGATGACATGCTCACCTATCCCCCGTATTTTGAAAAGGAGATTTTGCCCTGGCTGAAAAAAGCTTCCCAAGTCCTGAAATCAAAAGGCAAAATTGTCGCAACCCACACCGACGGGGAAAATTACGGCCTGATGGAACTGATTAAAAACTGCGGCGCGGACGTCGCCGAATCCGTTACGCCCTACCCGATGACCAAGGTGAAAATCGGGGAGTACTATAAAAGGTGGCGCGATACCCTCACGATCATGGGGGGGATTCCCGAAAGCGTTCTTTCGGAGGAAACGGCAAGCGATGCGGAATTTGAAGCTTTTCTTGACGATCTCTTCAAAGCCATTGTCCCGGGCGACAAAATCATCCTCGGAACCGCCGATTCCACGCCGCCGAAGGCAAAATTTGAAAGACTGATCCGAATCGGAGAGCGGGCTGACAAGGAGGGACGGCTGCCGCTGCAGGCCGGATCTTTTAATCCGGTAAGCCAGGACCAACTGGAAAAAGCCGCAAAAGGATCCATTTGCCGGGAAAGCGTTCCGGAAAAATTTACTGCCGTCAAAAAGGAAGTCATTAACGGAGATGACATTGCCTTAAAACAGGTTGTCAAAGTGCTGCTCGACCAGGGAATCCAGGCCCAGGACATTTTAAATCTCGGCATGATCGCCGCCATGGAGGAGATCGGCGAGAAATTTAAAACCGGGGATGTGTTTATTCCCGAAGTCCTGCTCTCCGCCAGGGCGATGAACGCAACCCTTGAAATGCTTGAGCCGTATCTTGCCGGTGAAAGCAGGGAAAGAGGAAAAAAGATACTGATCGGAACCGTGCAGGGCGACATGCATGATATCGGCAAGAACATGGTTTCGATCATGCTGCGAGGCGTCGGGTTTGACGTCAGGGATGCGGGGATCAATGTTGCCGCGGATGAATTTGCGCGGCTGGTTGAAGAATATCATCCGGATATCCTGGCGTTGTCCGCACTTCTGACCACCACCATGCCTGAGATGGAAAACGTGATTACCCGTCTTGCGGAAAAAGGTTTGCGAAACCAGGTGAAAATCATGGTGGGAGGCGCTCCGGTCAACCATAAATTTGCCGAACATATCGGCGCCGACGGATATGCGGAGAATGCCGGCGAAGCGATCCATCTGGCCAAAAGGCTTATGGGAAGCACGGGGAGTTAAATATGCTTATTGTGGGCGAGTTAATCAATTCGAGCCGGAAGAAAATAGCCGCCGCCATTGAAAACAAAGACAGCGGATATATAAAAAAAACAGCCCTAGCCCAGATGGAAAGCGGGGCCGACTTCGTTGACGTAAACGCGGGCACGTTTGCGGATAACGAGGAGAAGTATCTTTCATGGCTGGTAACGGAAATTCAGAGAGAAAAAGATATTCCCTGCTGTATCGACACCCCAAACCCCAAAGCCATGGAAGCGGCGCTTTCCGTTCATCGGGGCGTCCCCATGATCAATTCGATTTCCCTGGAGAGCAAAAGATATGATGCCCTTCTGCCGGTGGTTTCCGGCGGCGACTGTAAAATCATCGCCCTTTGCATGGACGATTACGGAATGCCCCAAACCTGCGACCAGAGGTGCGGCATCGCCGACAAGCTGGTGAACGCACTTGTCCGGCACAACATTGCCCTTGACCGTATCTATCTGGACCCGCTGGTCCAGCCGGTGGCCGTCAATAAGGATTTCGGCGTTGAATTTCTGGATGCCCTTACAAAAATAAAGCAGCAGTTTCCGGGCGTTCATACCATCTGCGGTCTGTCCAACATATCATTCGGGCTGCCGGAGCGCAGGCTCTTAAACCGCACGTTCATGGCCATGGCCATTTCAAGGGGCCTTGACGCCGCCATCGTTGATCCGCTGGACAACATGATGATGGCCAACATCCTGACCGCACTGGCCCTGTCTGGAAGAGATGATTTCTGCATGAAGTACATCAAGGCGTACAGGGCTGGAAAATTCAGGCTTTAATTTTGTGCCTCGAAATGATGAGGAATAGAAATGGCAAAGATCAAACAAGGTCCGTATTTTATCCGCTATCTTGACCCGGCCATTAAGGCGCTCAAAGAACTGGGAGGGTCTGGTACCCCATCCGAAGTCGTTGAGATAGTCGCTAAGCTAAGGAACGTCTCCGAGGAAGAGCAAAAAGAGACCCTTAAAACTGGAGCGTCTCGATTTGTGAACCAAGTACATTTTGCTCGACAATATCTTGTTTGGGAGGGGTTGCTATCATCCTCAAAACGCGGCATTTGGAGCCTGACGGAAAAGGGGATGCAGTCCGGTGAAATATCTCATGCTGCTGCTCTGGAAATATTTCAAAGACAGCATGCCTTGCACGCATCTTCTCCTGAGAAAGGGACACAAATTTCCGATTCCGTCCGGTGAAAAGCCGCGATGATATTTGAAGCTCCGAAAGAGTCGAATGGTTTTAGAGGAAGCCATAATGAGCACGGAAAAAGATAACAAACCCACTTTTTTCCAGGGACGTCAGATACGAAAAACGCTCCATGAGGGGGCGTGGTGGTTCGCCATCATCGATGTGGTGGCGGCTCTGACGGATTCCGTAAGCCCTACTGATTATTTGAAAAAGATGCGCAAACGCGATCCCGGGCTCGGCGAGATTCTCAAAGGGGGGGGACAAACTGTCCCCCCCCTTGCCCTGGCGTTTGACACGGTCGGCGGCCTGCAAAAAATACAGTGTTGGCACTTGGAAGGCATTCTGCGTCTTATCCAGTCTATCCCCAGTCCAAAGGCCGAACCGTTCAAGCGATGGCTGGCCCGGGTCGGGAAGGAGCGCATTGACGAGATCGAAAACCCGGAGCTATCCATGGCCCGGATGCAGGAACTCTACGAAAAAAAAGGATACCCGAAAGAGTGGATAGATAAGCGGATGCGTGGCATTGCAGTCCGGCAGGATCTGACCGACGAATGGAAAAACCGGGGTGCACGCTCACGGATGGAATATGCCCTCCTGACCAATGAAATCATGCAGGGTGCCTTCAGCCTCAATGTCGACGAGTACAAACAGATCAAAGATCTCGCTCGGGAAAGCCTGCGTGATCACATGACCGACATCGAACTGATTCTGACCATGCTGGCCGAAGCGACCACCACGGAACTGCACCGCGACCGCGATTCCCAGGGCATGAAGCCGCTGACGAAAGATGCCCGTGACGGCGGCGCAGTTGCCGGCAGGACGCGAAAAGATATTGAAACGCAGACAGGTAAGCCGGTGATCTCGACGGAAAATTACAAGGCGTTGACCGGCAGGAGGCCGAAGAGACTGAAAGGGAGCGGGGATTGACCATGGCCAAAAAGAAAAAGACGCCGGAAGTGAACTTTCAGCAGGAGCGATTTTAACAATGGCAGACATGGCAGAACAATCATGATAAGGCCAATAAAATTAACAGACGCTGAGGAAATCTGCGACATCTATAACCCCTATGTGAATGAATCCATCATCACCTTTGAGGAGGTTCCCGTACCTGCCGAGGAGATGGCCAGACGGATCAGGGATATCACCACGAGCCTGCCCTGGCTTGTATACGTTGAAAATGAGGTTGTGAGAGGGTTTACGTATGCAGGCAGATGGATCGATGTCGGATATTGGCAAATCCTGCTGGAAAATCCTGCTCCACAGGATCCTGGATAAAAAGACGCTGTTAACGCCGCGAGGAAGGGCTCATCGGCCCGGTATCTTCATGAACCGTCTCGTGCGAACTCTCATGAGGGGCAGGAGAAAACGGGTTGTCCGATTGGCTTTCTTCGATGCTGAACAGCCACCATCGTTTGAGCTGCTTACCACCGCGGGGCTGTCTCTCAAAATAAATCCTCGCTGTCCGGTTGGCGGTGGTGACCACCTCAAACCAATGTTTTCGGACATACATTTCGGAACTGCCGTGCCTGCATGGCCCGGTTTCGCGCCAGGTTCGAAGGACGGCGGCAATGCCCAGCGTCTCGCCCCGCCAGACAAACGCACGGGGCAGGCCCGGCCCGCCCGCCGCCATTGCATTCAGGTCGGCGGTTGCAGCAACGGGCCTTATGGTCTCTGACACAAATATCGATTTATTT